>CAXBSB010000197.1:0-14783 GCA_963977965.1 uncultured Schlesneria sp. | reverse complement strand
TAGGCCGCACGGCGCGGTCCCTCATCGAACGCCTCTCCGTGGTACGAATGGCCGGGTTTAATGGCATTTTCCGGCGTGACAGCGCTGGGCACTGGTTCGTCAGCCGACCACGCAATCGAGGTGGCGGCAAAAATGAGCATCAAGGCGATCCAGCGAACCATCACGATCTCCCGTCTTCACAATCAAATACGATAGATATCTTCCAACATCGCCACATTAATTCGCTTTGCCAAGCAGTTTTTCCAACAATGCAGACAATTCCTCGCCCCGAGCGGACATCGACACGACAGTTCCGTCCTTGTCGACCAGGATCGCTGTCGGCACCGAACTGATTCCGTAGTAGCGGGCCATCGGATGTGCCCAGCCGACGTCTTTGGAATCATCAAACATCTGGGTCCAGGGGATTTTCTCTTTGTCTACGAACTCCTGCAGCGTCTTGCGAGATTCGTCAAGGCTGATGCCAATGACATCAAACCCTTTGGCGTGATACTTTTCGTAGTT
The DNA here is from genome assembly GCA_963977965.1 of uncultured Schlesneria sp. Lineage (GTDB taxonomy): Bacteria > Planctomycetota > Planctomycetia > Planctomycetales > Planctomycetaceae > Schlesneria. The sequence continues at coordinate 14,282 of CAXBSB010000197.1, read as the reverse complement.
CTTCTTGACGTTGGGCAGTTCACGCACGCATGGGGAACACCAGGTGGCCCAGTAGTCGACCAGGACGACCTTGCCTCGAAACGAATCCCAATTGAGTTCAGTTCCTGCCAACGTCTTACCGTTGAGCTCAATTTTGTTTCCGGGAAGCTGAATTCGCCGCCCGGTCGCTTGAAAGACGTCAGCATTCGAACGGAAATTCGCGTCTTTCGATTCGCTGGCGATTTTTGCCAGGCGGTCGTAAATCGCTCCGCCTTCTTGTGGCTTTCCCGCAGAGCCCAGCGTATTGGCAAGCTGAACGACCGCTCCAACTGATGATTGCGAATAGTTGGCCTTGGGGAGATCCGCGAAAAGTTCTTCGGTCAGTTTTTCGCGTTCCGACGACGACATCGTCGGGGCAGTCAAGACTTGCGCAGGACGCCACATCATCTCTCCGAGTTGAGCAAGGCCGGGGCGTTTGTCCTGTTTCAGCTTGTTCACTTCAGTGATGAGTTGTTTCGAAAAGTCTTCGATCTGTGCTTCGGCCAGCATGAAGTACGCAGTCATTTTCATTTTCGCAGCATTGGCCGCGACTTCAGGACTGGTTTCCTGATTCAGAATCTTGTCGCCTGCAGAAATGAAGGCTTTCTGAGCATTCACTGCAAATTCAGTGGCTTCTTCATTGTTCTTGAACTTCGGCTTGCGTTTCTTCAGGTTTTCGACAAACGCGATGATTTCGTTTGGTGTTCCGTCCGGCACTGTGAACTCTGAGGGCGTGGCCGCCGAACGCGATTGAGACGACGTTTCGTTTGACGAGCACGATATTGATGCCAGGCAGATAACGCTGCAGAGTACGACCGGGATTGGCCACGGCACAAATCGACGCTTCGCACGTGGCGGGAACATGACAAACTCCAGAGAAAAAGAGAACGATTGCTCCGCTGAAACAACGGCAGAGCCCCCATCAACATACCTTGTTGCAAGCCCCTTTTGCCAGCGGTTCCCGAACTTCTTTCCTGTTGGAATAGGCCGAGCATTGTTTTCCGGCTTTTCCGGTATCACACGATTCAGGCAAGCGATGAACTTTGCCGTGGCAGCATTCCTGTGGCTCGGCTTCACATTACCGGTGCTCGTTCGCACCCATGGGAAATGGGGAGTCACTCCCGGCAAATGGTGCTGCGGCCTGCGTGTCGTCCAGACGACGCTGAAGTCGTGTGGTTTCGTCCGAAGTCTGACTCGCGAGGTGACACTGGCACGTACCCGGTGTGCCAGCAAACTGCCCCGTGTTTACCGCAACGTGTGCCTAAATCACTTGGCAGAGACAGGATGTTTCATGTTATACTCCACACGCAATGGTCATTGTTGATTTCTGGAGGAGTTTGCGGATGAATCGTCGTGCCGTCTGGTCCACAATTCTGGTGGTTTCTTGTGCAGCCTTCAGTGGTTGCGGAAAATCCACTGCGCCAACTCAGACAGCTTCAACTGCCACGAAGGGAACAGAAAAGTCCGGCAAGTCAGCGGAGCCCGCCGAGGAAAAGCCCAAGCGAAAATCGTTTAAGCCTGTCGAAATCAATGCGACGGGCTCTGCCGGGAATGCTCCCGTCGATTCCGGGGAGCGGATTGAATCCGCACGAGTCGCTCTGAAGCCGTTGCAGATTCTGATCGGCAACTGGGAGGGGAGTTCTCGTAAAGGAATTCACGCCGCACTCAACTGGGCCTGGGACCTGAAGTCTGACCCCAAAAAGCCGGCTCTTCGAATCAAGTCTGAAAAAGGTTCGTACGTCACTGACGGGCGTTTGACATTTTCTCCTGCCACGCAAGAGTACGAACTTTTGGCCACCGATGGCGATGGAACCAAGCGAACCTACGTTGGCAAATTCACGCAGGAAGTCCAGGATGTCCCCGGCGACGACAAGAAGCTGCAGCGGACGTACAAGCTGGAATTGACAGAACCGAAGGCCAACGACGAAGGTGAGCAGTGGCGAATCGTCATCAATCAGCAGGAAAACAGCCGATATATTCTGGAACTGGATCGAAAACGAGGTTCCGGACCATTCATCCGAGTCGACTCCATCAACACTCAGCGTGAAGGAACTTCTTTCGCCGTCAGTGATACCGATTATGGCGAAAAGACATGTGTCGTGTCACAAGGACTCGGGACGACAGAAGTCAAGCACGGCGGCAAGAGCTACTGGGTCTGCTGTTCCGGGTGTAAGGCAGCCTTCGAAGATGACCCTGAAAAGTGGATTGCCAAATTCGAGGCAATGAAAAAAGACAAGATGCCAAAGCCGTGATGGCATTGGCAGGCGTGATGGCACTGATAAAGCTGTGGGGATCTGAATAGCACGACCTTCTGATCAGGAACCAGCCGATGTTTCGATTTGAGTTTCCAGGTGCTTACAAGCGTTTGTGCAATGGTGTGACTCGTCGTCAAACACTTCAGTTGGGGGCCACCAGTATGTTCGCCGGGCTGACATTGCCCGGACTGTTGCAAGCCGAGGAAAGCGCCAAAAGCGAGCGTCGAAACGTTAAGGCGAAGGGTTGCATCTTCATTTTCCTCGAAGGGGGACCACCTCAGCAGGATATGTGGGATCCCAAGCCCGATGCTCCCGTCGAAATTCGTGGGCCGTTTCAGACGATTCCGACCAAAACTCCCGGCGTCATTTTTACCGAGCATTGCCGGGATTGTGCCAAGATCACCGACAAGTTCACTGTTGTCCGCAGCCACACTCATACCGACAACGGACATGCGACCGGCTATCACTACGTCATGACGGGACGCCGTCCCACGTTTGCTGACGGCGAATATCCGATCCCCACAAACGAACTCTATCCTTCCCTCGGTTCGATCATTGGACGTGAACTGGGATCCAGCGGAACGGTTCCACCGTACATCAATATGCCGCATCCGATGTCAGCGGGCGGTCCTGGTTTTTTCGGTGCTGAGTACGCGCCATTCGTGATTGAAGCCGACCCCAGCCAGCCAGACTTTGAAGTCCGCGACCTGGGTCAGGTTGACGGGTTGTCCGTTCAGCGGGCAGAGCTTCGACAACGCCTTCTGGCAGGACTAGAAAAGCGTCATCCTCGCACAGGACGTGCTGCGGCGATGGGAACGTACTACCAGAAAGCTCGTGACTTGATCACTTCGCCGGAAGCTCGCCGGGCCTTCAATATCCAGTCTGAACCCGTCAATGTCCGTGAATCGTACGGAATGACGCAGATCGGGCAGAGTGCCTTGCTGGGGCGACGCCTCATTGAAGCCGGTTGCCGCTTCGTCGGGGTTGATGCTCCCGGTTGGGACGTTCATTTCAACTGCTTCCCCAGCCTGCAGGGGGACTTGATTCCACCTGCCGACAAAGCCTTCGCGGCGTTGATCACCGATCTGGAACAACGCGGGATGCTCGACAGTACGCTGGTCGTGATGATGGGCGAAATGGGGCGTACTCCACGCGTAAACGCTCAGGCGGGTCGCGATCACTGGTCTATGGCACAATGTATCCTGTTCGCCGGCGGGGGCGTGAAACCCGGCCAGATCATCGGTTCGACCGATGCTCAAGCCGCCTACCCCACCAGCGATCCTGTCAGCGTCGCAGACCTGCTGCGAACGATTCACACATTGTTGGGAATCGATGCTGACAAGGAGTACGACGATCCGCTGGGGCGACCTGTTCCACTGGTCAGCGGCGGAAAGTTGATCCCGGGATTGATCGCCTGATTCTGACATTTGCCGGGGCAAAACTTCGATGATCCGCGTCACGCTGAATTCAATCGGTCCGTGGGTAATGCTGTTGGCGTTCGTCGCCGGATCGTCGCAATCGTACGGTCAATTGAGCCCCGAGATCGGGTTCATGCTTCCATCAGGCGGCAAGGCCGGAACGACAGTCGACGTGGTGATCGGTGGGTACGACTGGACCCCGGATATGCAGATCCTGGTTCATGACCCTCGGATCAAGCTGGAAATCGTTGGTAAATCGACAGGGGTTCTGATTACAGAGCCTCCGTACTGGTTTGGATACAAGGCACGAGGATACGCCTGGCCGTTGCCTCGGGAATTTCCGGCGAAGTTGACGATCCCTGCAGACGTTCCTTCTGGTCCGATTCGCTGGCAGGTTGCGAATGCCAACGGAGCTTCGCCCGTTGCCCACTTCTACGTCGGAAGTCTTCCTGAAATCGCCGAAGATCCGAAGAGTAAGGGGCCCCAGCAACTGCCGACGCTTCCTGTTACTGTTTCGGGCCAGATCCGTCGGATTGAAGAAATCGACCGTTACCAGTTTTCGGTCTCAAAAACGGGGCCAGTGACAATCGAGATTTTCGCCCGTCGCCTCAATTCGCCGCTTCACGGAATGCTCAAAGTCCGCGATCCCTCAGGCCGGGTTGTGCTGGATATTGCAGACACCGAAGGTCGTGACTTCGCAACAACGATGCTGGCGACGGCGGGAATCAATTACGAAATCAGCCTGCATGATCTCGACTTCGCCGGAGACCGCTCTTATGTCTACCGACTGACGGTCGCCGCAGCACCACGCGTACTCGCCGCCTACCCAGCAGCGGGTCAGCGAGGTCAAACACGTCCCGTGGAATTCGTCGGAATCGGACTGGCGACGGGAAGTGACAAGCTTGAGTCTGTGACTCGCGATGTTACGTTTCCCGCGAATGCCGATGCGACGACGTTCGACTATTCGGTGCAAACAGAATGGGGGAATGCTGCTCCTGTAAAGCTGCTGGTGAGTGATGTTGCTGAGTCGGTGAAGCCACCGACGGGTGATTCTGTCCTGACTGCTCCTGGGGCCGTCACTGGTGCCATTGGACAGCGATTTGGTTCGGAGCAGCATTCAGTGACATTGACCAAGGGGCAAGTCTGGGATGTCGCCGCACAAGCGAAGCGTCTGAATTCGCCTTTGGACCTGGAACTGACTGTTTTCGGTCCCGATGGCAAACAGGTTGCAACCAACGATGATGCCGCTGGATCAACTGATTCTGAGATCTCCCTGACCGTTCCAGCAGACGGGCTTTACCGTATCGTTGTTTCGGATCGGTCCGGCAAGAGTGGATCGCGAGAGGCGAACTATCGACTGGCCATCAGTGCTCCTCGAGAAGATCTGGAATTGTCGCTTCCTCCGCTGCTGAACGTGGTTTCCGGAAGCCAGGGGAAACTTGCCCTGAAAGCGACACGAAAAGGGGGATTCAAGGGGCCGATCCCGGTCACGATCAGCGGATTGCCTGCGGGAGTCACCGCCCCGGAGAATCTGGTCATTCCCGAGGGGAAAAACGACCTTACGATCGACTTGACCTGTGCTGCGGATGCGGCCGTCAAATCGTCACTGTGTTCGATTAGCACCAGTGTTGCAATTGGTGGTCAAATGGTGACGCGAACTGCCGGACCAATGGCTCTTGCGATGACCATGAAACCTCGGATCAAGCTCACCCCCGAAGGACTCGATGACGTCCGCAAAGTGCATCGAGGCAGCACCTATCTGTTCCCGATGCTGATCGAACGACTCGAAGGCTATGCTGGACCGATTACCCTGGAAATGACAGCAAAACAACAACGGCATCGGCAAGGCCTGGCGAGTGACGAGTTCATTGTTCCTCCTGACGCCAAGCGAGTCGAGTATCCGATTTTCGTCCCGGAATGGATGGAAACAACGAAAACAAGTCGAATGATCCTGAATGGGGCCGTGCAGATCCCGGATCCTCAGGGAAACATTCGCACGCTGCTCCAGCGGCAGGAATTACGGTTTGGAATTCTTCCTGAAGGAGCGTTGATGAAGTTGTCGCACCCTCCGGGGGAAATCAAGGCGGCTGCGGGGAGTACCATCAAGGTGCCTCTGTCACTCTCGATCGCATCAGAACTAAAAGATCCCATCGAGATTTCGATTGTTGCAAATGAAGTGAATCAAGGGGCCTTCAAAGGAAATACAATCACGTTGGTACCCGGACAGAAATTGGCAGTCTACGAGATCCAGGTCACTGCCGAAGCTGCTCGAAAGAAAGAGCAGGAAGTGACAGTGCGAGCCAAGGCCCTGAAGGATGGGCGTTGGCCAGTCATCTCAGAAACATCGCTGACGGTCGATGTTGAATAATCACTTGCTGCTGACTTCTGTATGGACTGATGAGTCCAGGCGTCAGGAAACGCGTCTTCCAAAACGATAACAGGCCATGATCGCCTCCGTGAAGGGTACGTCAGTTGGGAACGCGAAGAGTTTGAAACGCAGAGAGCGCGGAGGACGCCGAGGAAGAAAGAGAGAAACCCCAAACCAATTTCTTCTCCTGTCTTCCCTCCGCGATCTCAGCGTCCTCTGCGTTTCTGTTTCTTCTCGGGCATCGGGAACAGTGCCTCGAACTCCACCAGAGCTCACTCGTCGGTGACGCACCCTTCAGATGCGGTCTTCACGCGCTGAATGTACTTGAACAGAGTTCCTCGGCTCGCTTTGAGTGGTGGAGCAATCCATTCCGCCCGGCGTCGTTCGAGTTCCGCAGGGGCCAGGGCGACGTCAATCCGATTCAGTTCCGCGTTGACCGAGATCATGTCTCCATCTTTCACGAGAGCGATCGGGCCACCTTCCTGTGCTTCTGGAGTGACGTGTCCGACGATGAATCCGTGCGACCCGCCCGAGAATCGGCCGTCCGTGATCAATGCGACATCGGCGCCCAGCCCCGCACCCATGATGGCCGAGGTGGGAGTCAACATTTCTGGCATCCCTGGACCACCCTTGGGGCCTTCATACCGGATGATGATGACGTCACCCTTGCGAATTCGATCCTGTTCGAGACCACGCAGCATGTCTTCTTCCGAGTCAAATACGCGAGCGGGACCGGTAAAGATCAAACCTTCTTTTCCGGTGATCTTTGCGACCGCACCTTCCGGACAGAAGTTGCCTCGCATGATCCGGATGTGGCCGCTTTCCTTGATCGGTGTTTCGAGCGGCTGGATGATCCGCTGACCATCGGCTAACCCCGGCAGATCGGCAAGATTTTCTGCCATCGTCTTGCCGGTGACTGTCAGGCAGCTTCCGTCGATCAAGCCCTTTTCCAGCAGGTACTTCAACACGGCCGGAGTCCCTCCGATGTAGTGCAGATCTTCCATCACGTACTTGCCCGATGGCTTCAAATCCGCGATGTAAGGAATTCGGTCGCTGACAGACTGGAAGTCGTCGATCGTCAACGGGACATTGACAGAACGAGCCATCGCGATCAGGTGCAGAACGGCGTTTGTGGATCCCCCCGTTGCCATGATCAGAACCATCGCATTTTCGAAGGCGGCGCGAGTCATGATGTCCCGCGGCTTGATATCGCGTTCCAGCAGGGTCTTGATGAACTTACCTGCTGCCAGACATTCCCCCAGTTTTGCAGGATCGTCTGCCGGAATCGATGAACTGTAAGGCAGCGACATTCCCATCGCTTCGATTGCCGACGCCATCGTGTTGGCGGTGTACATCCCGCCGCAGGCACCGGCGCCCGGGCAACTTTTTTCCACGATCGCCTGGCGTTCTTCGTCGGTAATCTTTCCTGCGAGGTATTCGCCGTAACACTGGAATGCCGAGACGATGTCGAGCTTTGGATGCAGCGGCAGGCAACCTGCGCGAATTGTACCGCCGTAGATCATCAGTGAGGGACGGTTCAGCCGTCCCATGGCGATCAGGCAGCCTGGCATGTTCTTGTCACAGCCCGGGATCGAGATGTTCGCGTCGTACCACTGGGCACTCATCACAGTTTCGATGCTATCTGCGATCAGATCGCGCGACTGCAGCGAGAACGACATCCCGTCGGTTCCCATGGAAATGCCGTCGCTCACCCCGATGGTGTTGAACCGCATTCCAACCATCCCGGCGTCTTGAACCCCAACTTTGACCTGCTCAGCCAGCTTATTCAGGTGCATGTTGCATGTATTGCCATCGTACCAGACGCTGGAAATCCCTACCTGGGCTTTGTCCATGTCTTCTCGAGTCATCCCGGTGCCGTAAAGCATCGCCTGAGATGCACCCTGAGAACGTGGTTGAGTGATACGTGAGCTGAATTTGTTCAATTGGGCGGACATGTTCTCTACTTGGCAATGAGTCAAAGGAAAAACAATAAACGGGCATGAACGGTGACCAACTGTCGACATGATCAGCCGTCAAAATTCATTGAGCGATCAGTTTGAGCCTGACTGCTTGAGCCTGACCGTCAGGAAACGAGGTCCGACGGATGCGGGGTTCGTTCAACTTTGGGCAGAACCTTTGGCTGGTAAATCGTCGTGTATGCGGTTGCCTTACGATGCGCATCGACAGCGGCCTGATCGGCCCAGTGTTCGTTCAGCAAGAAGACTTTGGGATCGTTTTGCGAGTGATAGACTTCGAAGCGAAGGCACCCGGGTTCAGCACGGGACAACCGCCCCTGCTCGGACAGCAGCGACTGGATCTCGGCGATGTCCGCAGAATCTTTCACCGTCAGAACTACATTGAGATAAATCATGATCTTTCCTGCATCGAGCGACAGCTCAGATTCATAAACTCGTTCCCGCGATTCGCTCGGAAGCAATCGCATTTCGGCGATGATTTTCGCGAAAACGAAGACCCCTAAACTACCAAAAACGGGAAGAAATGAACAGGAATCGGACATTCGGTTCAATCAAAATCTTGTTACGGAAACACAACAGAAGCGGTCATTCCTGATTCCGGGAAGCGAGGCCAGAGATCTTCGTGGCAGGTTTCTCAGATTTGAAGAATCCCGTGCAGAAATTGAGAATTGCTTGCCACATTGGCCTGCATAGACATAATACTGTAACGACAGACAGGAACGGGAAGTTCCTCCCGCCTTTAGGGGCCGAGCCCCGACAACTCTATTCCGGAAGGTTTTTCAATGCGCAAGGTATTGACGTGGGCGACCGCAGGCGCGATTGCCGCAACTGTTGGTCTTTACTCTACTTCCGCCCAGGCTCAGTGGGGAACAATCAAAGGAAAGGTGATCGCCGAAGGCAACCTCGCTCCTCTGGACCCGGTGGTCAAGAAGGGTGACAAGGCTGCCAAGGATTCGGAAGTTTGCGCGGCTGAGATGGTTCCCAACGAATCCAAGGTCATCGACAAGGACACCAAGGGTGTTGCGAACGTTGTGATCTGGGTGGCCACCAAGCCCGCCAAGATTCACCCGAAACTCGAAAAGCCTGCCAAGCCGGTTGTTGACTTCGACCAGAAGGGATGTCGGTTCAAGCCACACATTCTGCTCGTTCGAACGGACCAGAAGGTGAATGTGCTGTCCGACGATGGTGTCGCTCACAACACTCACACATGGCCGCGAGCGAACAAGCCAGACAACTTCATCGTCGCTCCCAATGATCGTAAAGGGATCGAAGTCAAGAACGTAAATCAGAAGGAAAAGACCCCGACCAAGGTCACCTGCGATATCCATTCGTTCATGGAAGCATACTGGGTCGTCCTCGATCATCCTTATGCCGCCGTGACGAACGAAAAGGGCGAATTCGAAATCGCCGATCTGCCTGTCGGCGAACACGAAATCAAGGTCTGGCAGGAAAAGATTGGCTGGGTCGTGAAGTCACAGACCGTCAAAGTCAAAGAAGGCTCGACCGAACTTCCGGTCATCAAGGCCAAGTTCGAGTGATCTGACCGAGCGTCGGGACAAGTAACACGACAGGCGAGCCGGGCTTCCCCGACTCGCCTGTTATCTTTGATTTCGTGCCGCTTTATCTGTGGTCAAACCAACTCGGCGGATCAGTACACAAACGACAGTCCGATCTTCCCGATACAAAGATCCTGAACACCACTACTTGCCGCGATGGTGCTGTCGGCCGCGAGATGCAGATATTGGACAGACGTGTTGAGGAACCATTTGCCATAGGCATCTGGAACGGGAATGGCAACACTTGCAGTTAAGGCTGTGGAGAAATAGCCCAGTGCGGCGTTGGTCCCATTGCTGTTGAAGTAATATTTGTTTCCACCAAGCCCCCAGTCGATGGGGAGACCGAGGCCGATTTTCGTTCCTCCGAGTTCCAGACGCCAGGACGGTTCAACGCCTAAATTCACGAACAACTGTGTGGTGTCCTGTTCAGGAATCAGTTCACCGTAGACTCCCGCGAAGGGGCGGATGCTGAAAGGCTTGACTGCCTCGGAGTCATCGCGAAGAGACAGGACGTCAAAGCTGACTTTGGCCCCGAGTTCGTGAACCGGCGTCCGCATCAGTGGGCTCATCGTGTAATACGCATAGCGTGAATCGATCGACCAACCTTGGCAGTTCGTGACAGCTCCCACCATGACGTCCGACATATCCGCCATGCGGTTATTCGCGGCTTGATGGCTGCTGTGAAAAAGTGAGACGTAAGGTCGGATGACCAGATCTTCCTGTACCGTGTGAGCGGTGAAGATGTTGAGGTACGGCTGCAGAATTGGCCCGTGGTCTGCCTGTTGATAGCCTCGGAAATAGTAGGCGGATGCGAAATCGAGCCCGCCAGAGAGCATGAGTGGAAATGAATCGGCATCATCTGCCGGTGGTGCTGCCGTCGCGAGTCCCGCAGCATCAGCCTTGCAATAGGGGCACGCTTCGCCTCGTCTGGGCACGATGGCACATGCCAATGCGAGCCATATTCCCAGCAGCAGAACAGGCTTTCGCATCATCATCCCTTGAAATCCATAAAAACGCGAGTACCTCGCAGACCGGCAGCCCTTTCCGAAAGTATCGAATTTGCCGAAGATTCAACTTGAGTGGATTCGCATCGCAACAGAAGTCGGATCAAGAGTTTCAACGCCGGGTGTAGACAACTCGTCTTGCAGGGCGATGTTTTTCACTCAATTCGAAAGCGGCCACTTTTCGTTCAACACGTTTTGGCATACAAACCCGCCGACGCAGCGATAGTCCCCGTTCAAAATCTTCGTTTTGCCAATCAATTATGCCAGCATCACGGACGTACATCTTCGCAGGTGGTGGGACAGGCGGTCACCTGTTTCCCGGAGTTGCTGTGGCTGAGCAACTGCGGGATCTTGATCCATCGGCGCGGATTCTGTTTGTTGGTTCTGACAAACAACTGGAACTGTCGATCTTTAACCGGTTGCAATTGGAACACCGCTCACTTCCTGTCGAATCGCTCCAATCTTTGACTCGACATCCGTTTCGATTCGTTGCGCGGAATTGGAAAGCATGGCGAATCGCCCGACAGTGGATTCGCGAATTGCAGCCCGCTGTCGTGGTTGGCCTGGGGGGATATGCCAGTGCTCCAATCGTCTGGGCCGCCTCGCGAGTCCGGATCCCGGTGGCTCTGCTCGAACAAAATGTGATCCCGGGTCGCACAACTCGCTTACTTTCCGGGGCATCGAAACTGGTCTGCACTTCGTTTGCCGAGGCGACTCGACACTTGTCGCATGGAACCTCGATCGAAGTTACCGGCAATCCCGTTCGCCACGAGATCGCCAGGCTTCATCAAGCTCGTCCGGATCGGCACGGGAAGGAATTGCTGATCCTTGGTGGAAGCCAGGGAGCAGATCGACTGAACGACGCCGTCATTGGTGCCGTTTCCGCCCTGCGAAACGACCTCGTGGAATGGCATATCGTCCATCAGTCAGGTCTGCGTCAGATTGAATCTCTACGAACCGCCTATCGAGAACTGCAATTGAAAGCGACGGTCGAACCGTTCTTCGACGACATGCAAATCCGTTATCAATCTGCCTCCGTCGTGATTTCACGAGCGGGTGCAACAACACTCGCGGAACTCACCTGCTGTGGCCTGCCGATGATTCTGGTCCCGTTTCCGCAGGCTGCCGACGATCACCAGCGGGCCAATGCCATCGCACTTCGCGATCACCAGGCGGCTGTCGTCGTGGAGCATCAGCCAGCGGCAGCAGACACTGTCAAGCTTCTGTCGGATCAATTGGCGACGCTGGTTGCTCGCCCGGACATGCGTCAAAGTCTAAGTGACGCTGCCTATCGCATTGCAAAACCGGATGCAGCGGCCGTGGTTGCTCAACGTATCCGATCATTCGCCGCGCCAGAGTAGTGTTTTGCCGATTGGTTGATCGTGACTACTTTCGGTCCCAGCCGAGCGCTGTCGCGCAGGCGTCGTTGTTGAACATCTTTTCGTGATCGTGCTCGACTCCTTCGGCGATCACCAGTTTCCAGTGGAACGGCCATCCCTTTTCTTCGGCAAGTTGTTTAGCGAAGTGATAGGCATTCTTGCCACGTTCAAACCGAGATCGCCCCTGCAGGTCGGCCTTCTCGGAATCATCGAAGTACTCATCACGAACAATGTCCAGTGACCCTACGTAAATCGTGACAGGTTGAGCGAGATAGGCTTTGAAGACTGCTTCGGTCTGCAGTTCAGGCGGAAGCCCGCCGAAGCCATACGGAAATTCGGCCTGAACAGTTGGTCGCGTGTAGCTGCTTGGGTTCGAGATCACAATTCGCTGAGCTTCCGTCTGAACGAACGGTGCCAACCGCCCCAGGAACTGCCCGCCCCCCGAATGTCCAATTAGAGCATAGGGCATTGTCTTGCGCCCCTCGCGCTTTCGAATTTCGCCAGCAATCCGGTTGACATATTCGCCGGTCCGCTCCTGCGGCGGCACAGCTTTGCCATCACGAATTATCCCACCGAACTGGTAGCGAGGCTTCGGAAACGTTTCTTCGTCAAACTCAGGAGCGACAACAAGAGCGTCAAATCGATCACCCATCTTGACCGCATGATCACGATATTCGGCAGCGTTTCGCAGGACACCATGGAAGACCATCAGCATCGGTCCATCACGGAACTTTTCCGGCTTGTAGAGATGCAGCTTCAGAGTCACATCGTCAAACCGAGCTTCGATTGTCGATTTCCCTGCAGGAATTGCCTCAGGTGGAGCAAGCAGCAGGCAAGTCAGGAATAACGCGTGCATGACAACATCTCTTGAGGGATTGCGGCCACAGGGGGTCTTAGCAGTTCGCTTGAACTGTATATCCTCGCTCGTCAAACCGGAAGTTGATGTGAGTCGATTTCGGCTGATCATGCGGATGTTCGCTGACGGGGTCATTGAACGTGAAGTTGCAAAACGGAAGGGCGTGTCTGTGGCCGATCGGCTGATTTACGATCAAAACGGGAGGGCGAGGGGCGAGGCTCCCGCCGAGCCGCGATTGGGTATGACGCTTCCCGACCCGAAGACGGTTCGGCAGGAGCCTCACCCTCCCGCCGCGGCCGTGCTTGCATCGAGACGATTTGGTAGTGGGATCGACGTGATGATCCCCATGAGACGACATTGAGTGAGCGGACGAACTCAGGGCTCCAAACCTTTTCGCAATATTTTTTTAGAAAACGCCGAAGAATTCCTTGGAGAATCGGAAGAAGATTGAATACACTTCTCGACACGTCGGTCTCCAAATTCCCCCTGGCAACGTGATATGTTCTGGCAAGGCAATCAATCGCCAAGTCGGTTTCTCACGCGCGGCAGCTTCCTGTCGTTGTGCCTGTTCGCCGTTTTTACCGGTAGCGCCAATAACGCCTGGGCAACCTGTGGCGATTATCTGCATGGCCACGGAATGAAGATGTCAGGCCATCACGGGATGACTGGGGATCTCTCGACGATTCCTGGACATCGAGGCGATCTTCCTGCCCGTCCTGCCTGTTCAGGACCACACTGTCAGCAGGATCAGCAAGTTCCTGCTGCCCCGTCGAAGGCGATTCAGGTTCCAACGTTTACTGACGCCATTCTTGCTGCGATCACCACGCTGGTGCGTGAAGTCGATCTCTATTCTCTCCCCTCGTCCGAAGCGAATCACATTGAGGGACTGGTCGGACGTGTCTTTCGACCACCTCGCGCTGCGTAACTTCTTGCTGGCGCAGATGTAATGACGTAGGTTCGGCGTATGCGCTGTTCCGTACTTCTGGGTGCTGCCTGCTGTCATAGGCAACAACGGGGTCGATCATCGGGAGGGCGAAGCTTCTGCTGAGCCGCTTAGAGAGATTTGTCGCACATCGACTTAGCGGCTCGGCGGGAGCCTCGCCCTCCCATAAATCGCCTCCCCGTTTTAGCTTTGACAAACGACTTTTCGGGTACTTTCGCGTTCGAGTCATTGATTCGGCGAACCCGCCTGTTCACCCGCTGATCGTCATTGCGTCTTTTCGAATCGGATGATTCGGAAAAAGTGCCAGCGAATTTCTGCAAGGCGTTGAGCGGATTCCTGGAATCCGCTCGAAACGCACGAGTGAATTGAGGCTGAACAGCCTCATCAACAGCTCTCGCGACAGATTTGATTGCGATCATTTTCTCGCGCGGTCGCGCGATTTATTCTCTCTTGAAATTGAAGGTTACGTCATGATTAAGTCCTCTCGCCGACGTGGTTTCACGCTCATC
>CAXBSB010000196.1:0-14815 GCA_963977965.1 uncultured Schlesneria sp. | reverse complement strand
GTCTGCCACTGCTTTTCACCCGTCAATTTGTCGTACGAAACGACTCGACCTGCTTCGAGAAGCAGTTGCCCGCCGATGATCACAGGCGAACTGGAAAATCCCCATTCGGGCGTTGCGACTTCCAGATCCGACTTCAACTGTTTTTCCCAGCGAATTTTCCCCGTCTTCGCTTCAAGGCAATAGAATTGCCCCTCTTTTCCCAGCGTATAGACAAGGTCACCATCAAGGGTGGGGGTTGATCCAGGTCCGCCCTCGTGAAGGTTGTCGTTCAATTCGCCAGGGTAGTGATGACTCCAGATTGGCTGCCCCGACTCAGCAGACAAGCACCAGACGAATTCTTCACCGTCAACATGCCCCATCGTGTAGAGTCGGCCATCGGCGATCGAGATCGAACTGAAGCCAATCCCGATTTTTCTGGTCCAGCGGACAGGCAATCCGTCATCTGGCCAATTCGTGGACCAGTCGGCTTCGCTGGAAACACCATCACGATTGGGGCCCATCCAATTCGGCCAAGCTGGGGCTTCCGCGCTGGCGGACTTCATTGGAATATCACCCAGCAGAAAGAAACTCAGGCACAAAATTAGACAGCATGGCAGGGGACACTTTTGCACTGTTCAGTTCCTGACTGCGAATTCGCACTAAAAACGGCCTTCTGGGTATTCTGATGATCCCCGTGGTGGCACGCAATGTCGTCGTAACATAGCGATGGCACAATCACTGGCGACGCCTCATTTCATTTGCCGAAGGCAGTCCGTCTGTATTGCTGAGTTTCCTGTCATCCCGGTTCGCGATTCTGCTCAACTCCACGGGCAGGCTCTCATTTTCAAGTTGTTCATCAATCGCAGAAAAAGGAGATTCGCGACCCAGCCACTGTGTTATTATTAGCCACCACGCAGGACGCGCGTTGCAAACCAGCCCGACACATGTGTATCGTGATACGAACCGGGAGAGGGAAAATGGTCCGTTCTGAGCGGTTTGAGTGGGTGGACTCGTCGCGAGGCGTTGCCATACTGGGTGTGGTGTGCATTCATGTTTGCTGCACGTTTCTATACCAGACACCGCCGCGACTTTCCCCAGAAACGTGGTGGTTTCTTTCAATTCTGACCTGCGTATCCAAAGTTGGCGTCCCATTGTTCCTGATGTTATCGGGAACTGTGAATCTGGGGGCTCCATCCAAGAGCGTGATCGATCGATCGTACTTTCGACGATTGCAGAGAATCCTGATTCCATTCACGTTCTGGGCTCTCGTCTATTTGATCTTTAAGGCGAATGGTGGTTTTCGATGGATATCCTTGATGGAAGCTTTGGGGGTAATCAATGGCCAGGTTCATTACCACCTGTGGTTCGTTTACTCGATCATTGGGCTCTATCTGATTACTCCAATGGTCAATGCATTTGTCATTGCGATTGGTGAGTCGCAAAGCCTTCTGGTCGGGGCTTTCCT
This sequence comes from uncultured Schlesneria sp., assembly GCA_963977965.1. Taxonomy (GTDB): domain Bacteria; phylum Planctomycetota; class Planctomycetia; order Planctomycetales; family Planctomycetaceae; genus Schlesneria. Next base: position 13,371 of record CAXBSB010000196.1, on the reverse strand, counting down.
GCTCGCATTGACTGGGTTTGAATGGTCAATCCAAAACGTGTTTCAATTTTATTGCGATGCGAATCTGTTTAAACCACTTCCGGTGTATGCCGGCTATTACATCCTGGGTTATGGGCTACGGTCGCTCAAGGTGACACCAACGATCCGCGATTACTCTTACGTCACGTTCGGTGCTTGTGCGGTAGTGTCGCTGGGGATTTCTTACTATCTCAATCGCAACGTCGAATCGTTCGATAATCGAGGGTTCCACAATCTGAACCCAGTTGTAATGGCGATGTCGATCTCGGCTTTTGTGATGTTGAAACCGATTGACAAGCCTGCGGTTAATCAGGGGGCTTCGTGGATCACACGCACGTTCTCTCTGCTTGGGAGGGGAAGCTTCGGAATCTATCTTTCGCATGTGCTCCTGCTCGAAGTTTCATTCCAATACTTGTACTGGAACAATCGGAAGGTGCAGACATCGATCCCCGTAGCTCTGCTGGCTCCAGTTGCAATCGTTTTGATTACTTGTCTGTCCTGGTCCGTCACAACCGCAATTTCAAAGGTTCCAATCATGCGGCGCTTAGTTTGATGCAGACTTGAACTGCTCAACGTCATGAAGTGCCATGTGACGACGTAAGGTTGGAAGAGATGAATGAAAGAGCCAAGCTAATTTGGATTGATGCCGCCAAAGGGCTTTCTGTGGCGCTGCTGGTATGCATGCATACCAACGCGATTTTTCAAAATCGAATGTCACCGTCCAATCCGGGCGTTACATGGTGGATTCTCTGTTTTATCAATACGGCCTGCCGTGTCTGCATACCATTATTTTTCATGCTGTCGGGTGCCGTCGTTCTCGGAGTACCCGAAAAATCCTTGATTGATCGCGAATATGTGCGGCGAGTCGGGCGTACACTGATTCCATTTGTATTCTGGAGCCTGGCCTACCTGCTGGTCTACCGGTTGACCGCGAATCGAATGCCGACTTTGAACGACGTCGTGGGAATTGTCACAGGTAAGGTACACTACCACCTGTGGTTCCTGTCGTCTTTGACCGGGCTGTTGATCATTTCGCCAATGTTGAATTCTTATGTTTGTGCTACCGGCAACAAAGGAGCGTTGATTCTCGGATGTTTGTTGTTGTCTGTCGTGGGGACCGCGTGGGTACTGGAGAACTCGATCAAGTTCCAGATCGAACCGAATCTTACTCGAGTTTTGCCAGTCTATTCAGGGTATTTTGTAATCGGCTATGCGTTGCGTGACTTCCCTGTCACAAAGACGAAAAAACTCATCGTTGCCGCCACGTATCTGGTTGGACTCGTGGTCTGCGCAATTCTTGCCCGGTCAGTCAACAGTCGAGCAAGTCAATTTGATGGGCTCATCGGCGATTACCTTAATCCGCTGGTCATGATCATGTCGATTGCGATGTTCTTATTGCTGCGGCCACTCGAATCCGCGATTGAAGTCCAGCATTCAGGTCGAGTAACGACATTCTTCGCGTGGCTCGGGGTGGCAAGCCTCGGTATCTACGCTTTACACGTCATGATTCTCGACAACTTCTTGCAATTTGCTTTTATCTACAATCGCCTCGGTTTTCGCCGTCTTCCGAGTGTTGCCATTGTCCTGATCGTGACATTGATTGTCACGGCAGTTTCCAGTGGACTGTCAATACTGGCCAGACGCGTTCCGGTACTGCAGCGATTGGCTTGAAATTCTGGTTGAAACAGCCGCGTCGGTTGTGGGTTCGGCTCACAAATCAGCAGGCATTACAGGCTGGCGAGAAGTGCCACGGCAATTCAGACATGATTTTCACAGAGTCGCAGCTGATGCGTCAATCAGCCGCTGGTGCGGCCAGTCCTTCAACGGATTGCATGGACTCAACGGATTGCATGGACTCAACAGAGAGCAATGACTGGCTGGTGCCCTCTGCGTCTGCAGTGGTCGCTGGGGGCAAGACATAGATTTCGTTGTAATCCGCAATCTGGTCTGCCCGGAAGCCGTGATGCCTGAGCAATTCCAGCACCGCCAGAAAAATCCCTATGATTTTACTGCGCAGATTCGTCCCTTCGAAGAACTCCGAAAACGGAACACGGCCCACTTCGCGAACGCGAGCACCAATCCGATCGATATAAACCGAGATCGGTGTATCGTCATAGCGAATGCTCGAAGACTCTTCGACGACTTTCTTATGAATAACGCGTGACAAGGCGCTGACAAGGTCCCAGAGTTCCACCTCTTTGATGGGGTCTTCGGAGTGATCTTTTCCCTCACTTGGGCGATCATCGCTTAATCGAGGGTAACGCTCCTGCCACTCAGCGGCTCGCTGCTCCATCGCCAGTGCAGCGTCTTTGTACCGCTTGTACTCCATCAATTGCTGGATCAGCTCGTTTGATGGATCGTCCGAAACTGGAACCTCTTCGGGCGAGTCTTCCTCAACCGTTCGCGGCAGCACCTGGCGACTTTTGATTTCCACCAGAGTACTGGCCATCACGACGAAGTCGCCCACGAGATCCAGATCGAGGAACTCTAGAACTTCCAGAAACTGAAGGAACTGGTGAGTAATCTTCGAAATCGGCAATTGGATAATGTCGACCTCGTTCCGCCGAACGAGGTACAACAACAGGTCCAGCGGGCCAGAGAAGAGATCGAGATGAACGCGATAATCTGCCATGACCCGGAACTTCTGCCTTTCAGAGCCTGGTGTGCTGCCCCTGGATGGCTGCATGACCATCAATGAGACATGATGCTATTGTCGCCCTGAATTGGCTGGTGGAATTACTTGTTCTTCGCCTGCGGTTCTGCTGGGGCTGGTGGATTTGCCGGTAGCTCGGAAGGAGCCTCTGCCGGGCCTCCTGTCGGCTCAGAAATCGAGTGGATTTCGGCTCCCTGAGGTAACCCGGGATACAGGTCTGTCTTAGGGTACGGAACAGGAGAACCGAATTCCTCGGGTTGCGTATCCAGATACTCAGCCGGCTTCCCAAAGCTTCGTTCCCAGGCACGCTTGAGTGCGTCTTCCTTCGCGCATTCATCCCAGTCTGCTTCCGACAGATGGATCCCGTCGATTTCGAGCAGCATCCCGCGTCGCCAGTGGAATTCCGTGATTGCCTTATTGTAAGCAATCAGTGAATTGAAATAGGCAATTTCGGCGGCTGCGCTGGAAGCCTGAGCTCGCAACACGAGGTCGAGCGTCACACCCTGGCGTCGTTCGTCGGTCGCCCCGGCTTCATACATTGCTGTCGTTGCTTTGACACGAGCTACTGCAGCAATCTTACGATCAAGCTGTGTCTTGGCAATCTTGTAAGCCGCTTCGATCCGTTGCAATGCCTCTGCCAGGTCGTGAGTGATGTCCTGCTCCTGAGCGGCAAGACCAGCGCGAGCTTTAATCAGTTGCAATTCGGTGTTGTGCAACTGCATCCGCGCGGCTCGTAAACCGATCGGCATGCTGAACTGCAGACCCGCCGTCCAGCCCGTCAGATTCGCATTGCCGAGAACACTGTACATACTCGTATAAGGAGTTGCCGAGCTATTGGAAATCAGATTCGAACCGAACCCGTTCAACTGATACGAAGAAACAAAGTTTAATTGTGGATTGGCGACGTTCTCGGCAGCCTTTCGCTGTAATTCAAGGCTCTTGATCTGCCATTTCTGACGTCGCAACTCGACTCGACGAGTGAGCGCGTCAAGAACACTCGATTCCCAATGTGCGACGAATTCTGCCTCAACCGGATCATCCGAAGGGCGAATGATTTTGCCGTCATTTACCGGCAGACCCAGATACTTGCGGAACTGATTTTCTGTGACGAACAATGTCGAGAGTGCTGTCTCGACTCGAGATTGTGCATCAAAATAATTCTCGCGTGCCTGGGCTTCGTCAGCAGCACTACCGCCGCGGGCTCCTGCATCCATCTTGGCTTTAACTTCAACCCACGAACGATGCACGCTCTCACGATTTGCAACTTCCGCGTCGAACTGGCGATACGCCAGATACAATTCCCAGTACAGATCCTCAACATCCTTTACCATCTGAGTTACTGCGAGTTCAAAGTCGGCGACATCGATATCTGTGTTGATACGGGCGATCGATACCCCCTGTGACACCCCGGTAATCGCACCGAAGCCCGCTCGTGGGGGGCCCGCAATACGCGTAAATTCGACACCCGCCCCTGCCCACAACGGTTGAGTAAACACTCCCTGAAGCGTACCCGTGTAGTTTGATGAGATGGGGACGAACGGCGAATTCGTACTCAGGTAGTTCCAGTTATGATTGACCGCAAAGCTACCGCCTGTCGCCAGTGTTTTTGTCAGCCCCGTCGTGACCGAACCCGTGTCATTGTTGTTGACGAATGTCGAAAAGCTGTTTTGGACAGTGGCGTTGTTGCCCCATTGAGTAGATGCACTGAATTGAGCGTCGAAGTCAGCAAGCGCGGCTTCAACACCGCGATTGCCGAACAGGAATCCCGTTTCCCCCAAGGCCGGATCGTAAATCGATGGCATTTGCTGAGGGTTATTCAGCAGTTGCTGAGTGCTGGTTCGAGTCCGGATCATCTTGTTGTTCTGCACAGCAGTGTGAACCGCCTGCATCAGCGTCATTTCCCAGATCTCGTCTTCGTTGGGCTCCTTGATCGTACGCGGGCGCTGAGTGTAGGCGACTTCCGGAGGCGTTGCTTGATCGACGTTCGGGTACTCGACCTGCAACATCTTGTCACGATAGTGCGACAATTCGGCATCACCGAAATAAGTCACCTCCTGGGCTGCACGACAACCAACAGCACCGCACAACAAGACTGCATTAATCCAGCGAATTGATCGTCTCCATCGCATTGGACGGATCCCCCCAGACAGCCGATAATTGCCCCGCTTTGATGTCCGCAATTTCCCCCGCGGAACCTGACTATTCGTCATGAGCCGCAGAACTGGCACATTGCGCATCGTCAGTATCGTCCGCAAATCCGGTAAACCTTCACGGATTCAGTGTGCAGGTGTTCCGATCACCGAAGATGGAGGAGATTTGACACTTGTTTGGTCAAGACCTACTCGGGGAATGTGTTTTTCTGCGGGACTGTTTCGCTATGATCACTGACCAGCGGCGGCAGAAAATGCCGAAGACTTCAGTCAAGCAGAAACAAGCGTCCGACGAGGCGAGGTGACACGTGCCGGAAAACGACCATGACATACTTCAACCGCATTCCATCTGGATGCGAGCTGCGTTTGATATGGCGCGCCAGGCTTTTGAGGAAGGAGAGGTCCCGATCGGAGCGGTGATCGTTCACAACGACCGAATTATTGGGGCCGCCGGAAATCAGCGCGAGCAACTGAAGGATCCGACCGCACACGCGGAAATCATTGCGATCACCCAGGCGGCGGAATCGCTCGGTTCTTGGAGACTACTGGATTGCACGCTTTACGCGACACTGGAACCCTGCCCCATGTGCGCTGGGGCAATCGTGCAAGCCCGCATTCCCACAGTAGTTTACGGCACGATCGACGAAAAGGCCGGAGCTTGCCACACACTGTATCAGATCACGAGTGACCCTCGTCTCAATCATCGTGCGACCGTAATTGGCGGTGTCATGCGAGACGAATGCCGCGAAATCCTGCGAGAATTCTTCGCAATTCAAAGATCTCTGGGAAAAAAATAGAGCCGATCGGTCGAGGAAAGTGTTGAATTCATAAGGATTTGTTGTTTTGCATTACATTTTCAGACGTTAGAATTTCTGAGGGTGTGTTCTGTCAAAATCAGTCGCACAAGTGAATCTGTCAAAGATTTCGGGTGAAGTTTTGGTGATGATGTCAGGGAGAGTGTCATGCTCGACGAAACCCAATACGACGACAGCGATGATTTTGAAGTCGAAAGCCAGAACGATGCCAGTCACTGGGATCACGTGAACGCGTGGAATGGAGAAATCCTTCTGGAGGAGGAGCCTGTCCTGCTGGAACTGGCTGTCGACGATGACGGAATTCCTCCAGCCGATTCTTCCTGGATTGGTGGCATCGCCGGGGCTGGGCTTAGCATCGTCTTCCACTTGTGGCTGATCTTCACTCTATCGGGGATCACGTTTAACGACGGTGACATGATTGAGATGGAGCCTATCGAAACCGTTTTCACAAATCCACCCCCTCCTGAACCTGCGGTTGAAGTCCCCGAATACGAATTGGCCAACCCTGACGACCGCGAAACGGAAGTCCGCAAGGCGGTGAACGCTCGATCCGTCGGACTGGAACTCACCCACAAGCCAACCCCCGAAGCGGCGCCCGTTCACTTGATGGAAGTCAGCCCGGAACTGAAGGCACTTCCCAAATATGACATTCCGCAAGGGATGGAACTGAGCAAGACTGTCGTTGTTCCGGGAACCACGGGCGAAGGACTGGTGCAGCTCGACTCGGCACTCGATCGAGTGACTTGGGAAATCGCCCGAAACCTTCAAGAACGAAAAGTATTGGTCGTCTGGATGATCGATGGCTCCGGTAGCATCGTTCCTCAACGTCAGACACTCGTTAAGCGACTCCAGCGGATCTATGGCGAACTGGGAGCACTCGACAAAGCTGGACAACTGCCACGGATGGAACAACCCCTGATCAGCGGTGTTGTGACGTTTGGTGCTCAGACCACGTTCATGACCAAGGAGCCGACCGACAAATTCGACGATATCGTGAATGCCATTCAGGCTGCACCGGTTGATCCGAGCGGTGTTGAGAATGTCTTTACCGCTGTCAACAAGGTGATGGACGATTGGCACAAGTACCGGACCGACAACGGCCGACGTATCATGCTGGTCGTGCTGACTGACGAAGCGGGCGACGATCACGGTCCGCCACTCGAATTCGCGATCAATAAATGTCAGCGACACGGCGCGAAAGCCTATGTCATCGGCCCTGCTGCACCATTCGGACGCCGCAAGGGGTATATCCCTTACGTCGCCAAAGAGAATGGCCGGACCTATCAGATTCCGATTGATCTCGGTCCCGAATCGGTTGTTGTCGAAAACGTCGATCTCCCTTACTGGTACGAAGGTCCTCAGTTGACGTACCTCTCGTCAGGCTTCGGGCCCTATGCGTTGAACCGCCTGGTGAAAGAAACCGGGGGCGTCTACTTCATGACGAACATGACGACGAACTCGGAATTGAGCACGATCGGGCAGTTTGATGCCGCCATGATGAAGGCCTATGAACCCGATTACAGGTTTGGTTCGCCCGATCAGTTCATGAAAGACATCATGCAGCATCCGTTGCGCGCGGCGGTTGTCGGGATGGCCGAGTACAGCCAGACAACGAACCTGCGAGCACAAGGAACCCCGACACTGGAGTTCCGTGTCCAGGCCAACAACTTCCGCCAGCAATTTGCTGATGCTCAAAAGTCGGCCGCAATCAGCAGTCTGGCGATTGATTCCATCCTCGCGAAAATGCCTCCGAACACCGAAAAACTCTATTCGAGTGAACAGTCGTTGCGCTGGCGACTGGCGTTCAGCCTGGACTATGGTCGCCTGCTGGCCCAAAAGGTTCGAGCCTTCGAATACAATTCCGCTTTGGCGCAGTTGAAGGGGACGTATACGGATTCGGACATCAATTCGAAGGTGAACCATTTCATCTTCCGCCCGGATAAGGAGCTGAACTACGCCCCATCGCTGAAGAAACAAGCGAAGATCGCGGAAGAGCACCTGCAGCGAGTCATCAAGGAAGCTCCTGGAACTCCATGGGAAATGATGGCCAAGCGCGAACTGAAGGATGGTTTCGGAATCCGCCTGGTGGAGCGTTTCATTCCGCCTCCACCGCCAACCCCGAAAGCAGACCCCGCCAAAGCAAAGCCTGGTCCGAAATTGCTCCCAGAACAGCAGAAACAACAGCCGAAGAAGCCCGCACCAAAGCCTGTCGAACCTGTATTGCCGAAGCTGTAAACCTGGTTGAAAATCTGATCCGGCCAGCAACTTCCTGTCGGTTGCATTGATTCACGACGTCATGACGGGGCTACGTGAGCCATCCGGGGATCGCCGCAGCCTGCCTGATCCACGACGTCAGTTGAGCCTCATCGAGTTCGTCCGTTTCACGAATGTCGAACCAGCGAGCCTCTTTACTCGTTCCTCCGCCAGGTACGGGTTGTAGCAACGTCCCCTGAAAGAATGTGACCTTCACGTAGTGTGTAAAGACATGGAATGACAGGAACCAGCCCTGGCCGGGAATTCCGTAGAATGGCGAATTCCATTTCACCGCTTTACAGACTTTGGGAACCGTCCGCGCGATGATTGAATCGAGACGCTTACCGAGTTCTCGTTTCCAGCCAGGCATTGCCGCAATATATGCCTGTACCGGGGCATCACCGTCTGCCTTGGCGACCTGCGGGTTGCCTCCTGAAAGCAGCACAACCCCGGTCTTTTCAGTCGCTTTTGATTTGGCGGGTGGCTTCGATGTTTTCAATTTGGTGAGATTGTCAGTGGATTTGGGTTTGCGACCCGGCATCGCAGACTGACCTTGATCAGTTTTGGCGCGATTCAATGCCACTGCGGCTTTCACAAGACGCTTGAACGCTGCTGCGTTGATCTTCTCACCTTCACGAATGTCGATAGCCCGACGCGTGTTTCCATCGAGGCTTGCATTAAAGAGATGCGATGGGTCGGGAAGACTGGCCCCCTTGGCAAACGTCAGTTTTACAACCTTGGCATAGGTCTCACCCGTGCAGATATTTCCATGGAGAGACCAGACCGGTGTTCCCATCCACTTCCACTCTTCCGTCACATCGGGAATGGCCTCAAGGATCAATTGACGCATTCGCGCCAAGGATTCACCGCGCCAATCACCCAGTTCGATGATCCGCTCATCAATGCGCCGCGAAGCGTCGTCGCCTGTCGCTCGCTCAAGTCGTCCATCGCCAGGTGATTTTCTGGTTGCTTTTTTCGCTGCTGCCAACGAATTGGTGCTTTTCGCCCTCTGTTCGACCGTCGCTGCCGGCGTAGCCCGTTTGGATTTCGCAGTCGGCTGCACTTGGCTGCCATGACGAATGTCTTGCTTGGGCTCTTTTGAATTGCTTTCTGCCATCGTCACTCCTCAGCGCGAAGGTGCCCAGTAGTCAGCGAGATACGTTGATGGAATTACGGGCTGGATCAACGCTCAAATCCATGCGTCTGAAATGCATCAATGCGACTTTGCCGCTACAAAGCGGCTTGTATGAGTTTTACAAAATTGGAGTCATGAGACAAGGTCATGCTCTTTGGGCATACAACTTGACTGCCATCCCCGCTTCAACATTTCCAGCAACAAAAAAGCCACCCGAGGATCAGTCGGGTGGCTTAAACTTGCAATCAGAACGCGAATGCTTCGATCACGGAACACTCGAAAGATTCTTCGTATTGATCTTCGATCCGACAAGAACCAGATTGTCTGTACCAGCTCCACCGTTCATATCCAGCGTGTTGACCGTACAGTACGTCAGGTTTGCCGTGTCATTTCCGGTGGCAAAAGTCAGTGAAATATTCGTGGCATTTACACTGACGAATGTGACCGAGTCATTCGTTGCCGGCGTACCCGTCTGATTAAAATTGCAGAGAATCGTCAGTGGCCCGGTAATGTTATACGTTGCCGAAGTCGTGTTGTTAATCAACGTCGAACCGGCACCTTGAACAACCAACTGGGTTCCACGTTGCGTGATCGAAATAGAATTGGCACCGGCATCACCCAGCACGTTCAGCGTATTGCCACCGAATGACGTCGTCACATTCGTGTTGGACGAGGTGCTGTTCGTGTACGGGTACGTGAAGGTGAAATTCTGCGAGGCGATTCCGTTTGCGACAACGGCTAGATTATAAGTTCCATTGACCATCCCGGATGGCAACGTGAACTGAACCGACGATTGTGTTGTGCTTCCGGCAGACGAAACACCCGGCGTCCAGTTTGTTGTACGAGCAAATTTTACTGTCGAACTTGGCAGGGGACCGGTCAGGCGGACAAGCGGAATGTTGGAATCGCTTTCGACGTCATCACCATAGGAAGACCCTTGCGAAATCCCCGTCAAGCGAGTTCCGGTCAATGTGTACACGTTGGCGTTCGCGCCAGTTCCCTTGGTGACTCCGACGACAGTTGGAGCCCAACTTGCGAGCGGAGCACCTGTCGGAGCGTAATCCCAGAATCGATTGGTTCCGGTTCCCACCATCAGGTGGCCATCGGGCGTGATCGTCATTCGGCGATAGTAAGCGGGGCCCGATGCCAGGTCACTCTGCAAACCAGCCGGCAACGTCGAAGTAATGTCGGTCAGGGTATTGTTTGCATAATTGAAATCGTACATTTTGGTTGGGGCATTGAAGAGGTACGAATCGGCCAGGAACAGGAAGTGGCCGTTGGGCAGCAGAGCACCAGGCGCATCGTCCGCTCCCATGCCTGCCGGCAGACTTGGTCCAGCCGCCCAGGTGTTGGACGAAGGGGTATAAATTGCAATGTTTTCATTACCGCCCACCTGGATGACACGTCCGTCTGGAAGCAGCATCACCGGTCCGAGTTCATAACCCTGCGTATTCGTGGATAGAACAGCGTTAAAGCCACCGGCATCCGACCAGGTGCCGGTCCTGTAATCGTACTTCTGAGCTGACCCGCGATTGTTGGAATCGCTGGCAAAAATGTCGTACGACAAGACTGTACCATCTGGAAGAAGAGCCCAGCTTTCTTCGTCGCTTCTGTCACCTCGCAGTTTGCTTCCCGTCTGTGACCATGTATTGTTCGATGGGTCGAACAGATAAGTCTGGGAACCACTCAGATAACCGCAAAGGATCTTGCCATTTGGCAACAGGACGGTTGGGTCATCACCAAAATTCGACTGCGGAAAATTGGGAATTGGCGACCATGAGTTTGCGACGGGGTCGTAAATTTCTCCCGTATTAATCCAGTTGTTTGCCAGACCTGGTCCGCTGTATTCGCCCCCAAGGACGAACACCTTGCCGTTGGTCATCAGGTTGGAACCAAAGTACAACCGGGCCGTCCCCATTGATGCCAGGTTTGACCAGGTTCCATTGGCATAGCTCCCTGTGGAATCAGGAGTCAATTTTACCCATGACTGGCCGTTGCCACCGACAACCATAATCGTCCCGTCGGACAATAGTATGGAAACCCCCGTACCCCCGGCAGGATTTGGATTCGTATATTGCGTCCAACCAGCACCACGCGCACTCTGACTGGTGATCGCACCCGTCAACAGAGCCACAGCGAGGAACCATTGGGATAACGGCCTTCCGCTTTTCGCTCGTGGTTTCATTAGATCATTCATTTTGTCAGTGAGCATTACGAATTCCTTATTGCCGGATAACGTGCAATCCAGATTTCCGATGATTCGGCCAAGCCTGTCCCGAATGCACCCTGCTGGACTCTAAAATGATCGTTGAACGACGACTTCAGGCATGTTTGATGTGAAGATGTGGATATTCCGATTGATGGCATCAGCCCCGATGATTGTCACTTGGCTACTCAAGATTTCAAGTACTTGAATCACAGGCAACTTTGAGACGGAACTGTGATCAGAACACAGCAAACTCATCTGGATTTCGGCACACTTGGCTGATTCGCTAAGCAAAATGTGCTTGTTTTACAGGCAGAAACAGAGATTACCTGCCAGACAAGGCGCATAAGCCAGTCAGGAAAGATGTGCAGTCCCTCTAAAAACTTGCGGCGAATACTTGCAGTAAAGTAAGAAACCAATCGATGAAAATTACGTTTTCTTAATTCGCGTGACGCACTCGACGTTCAACCCCCATCAGGATTGACGCGGTTGACGCTTTGTAAGAATACGGTGCGAACCCAGCAGTTCCCCTTCACAAACCAGTTCCAGGGCAAACACCCCTTCATGAGGAACGGGTAGCACCGGAAGTGGTATCGTCATTTGTACCGTTTCCAGCGGATTCCGACACTCGACCTGAAACTCAAACGTGAAAATCACGTTGTTCTCGTTCAGGTCAACATACCTCAGTTCGAATGACCGTTGTCCATTCACTTCTGTCAGACTGACATATGCCGATGGTGAACCGGCACGAATCAGGCGATTGAGCGGCAGTTGTTGAGGCCCCTGCCCGCTGGCCCCCTTGCCCGATGCGCCGCTTTCCGGGGCTGTCGGATTTCCCGCTCCGGAATCCTTCGACGCAGCATCAGACTTCTGCGAAGGCTCATCGTTTCCAGGTAGAAAAAAAATGGTGCCGAAGATCCCACAAATCACAAACTTCCCCGTCGCCTGATCCTGATAAATGTGGTCAGCAACGAGTAACGCCTGAAGAACCGGTGCGGCCATTTGAACTTCCACATGCTGAATGTCGACACTGAATGACAGCCAAAGATAGCAGAAACCGGTCGGTGATGTCGTGGGACTTCAATTCGATCAATCGTCAGGAGCGAAAATCGAGGTTTGAATACAAGTGCGTACCGGCGTTGATGGAATTGCAAACAACGATTACCAGCCATACAGCGAGTTCATCGAGCTGACCTTCAACGTCGCCAGATTTCGTCCAGATAGACTGTTTGAGAACGGTGTTTCACCGTATCCTGTGCGAAGGATAAGATCTCGGGCAAATTCGGGGACTGGAGTCTCTGTTGATCTGCGGGATCGCTTTTCATTCACGGATGTGCCATGCAACGGACCTCACGTTGGACCTCGACCGCTCTCTGCAGACTCTTCGCCACGACCATTCTGAGCCTGGCGTTTTTCAATGGAGTCATGGCCGACGAACTCGGCGTTAAAGTTCCAGAAGGTTTTGAAGTCACTGAATTCGCGGGCGACAACCTGGCGCACGACATCTATTCGATGACAATCGATAGCCAGGGCCGCGTGGTGGTGGCAGGTGCTGGCTTCATCAAGATCCTGATCGACAAAGATGGTGACGGCAAAGCAGACGATGCCAAACTGTTCTCGGACCTGCCAAAGAACGGCGCGCAGGGGATGTTTTTTCACGGGCGCTCGCTGATCTGCATCGGCGACGGGGGATTGCTACGGTTTCGGGATTCCAATGCCGATGATCGTGCCGATGGTCCCCCCGAAGTCTTTCTACGCACCAAGACGGGTGGAGAACACGATGTCCACTCAATCCAGCATGGCCCCGACGGATGGTGGTATGTCATTGCGGGAAACAATGCCGGAATCAATGAACGCTATGCGACGCTCCCCACATCGCCCGTCAAACAGCCGCGAGCGGGTGTTCTGTTTCGTCTGAAGCCGGATTTGTCATCCGCCGAACTGATCAGCCATGGCCTGCGCAACGCTTACGACTTTGCCTTCAATCAGCAGGGTGATCTGTTCACGTATGACAGCGACGAAGAACGCGAAGTCTCGCTCCCCTGGTATCGGCCGACGCGAGTCTTTCAGATGCTGCCAGGTTCTGATCATGGCTGGGTCAGCAAAAGCTGGATGCGAGCTGAAAACACGTTCGATATGCC
>CAXBSB010000195.1:0-15085 GCA_963977965.1 uncultured Schlesneria sp. | reverse complement strand
ATCGAGGGTTCGCGCGGTGGAGTACGCGGTACGCACTTCGGCAACTTGTCCTCGGGTCAACCACGCCAGTGTGCGAGCGAGGAGGCCGGCAATCTCCACTCCGAGGTCCGCCGCGATCGCCGCGGACCGAGCCATGATGGTTCGCCAGACGTTGGCGGATGCCCAGCCCGCCTCCGAACACCGAGTCGGTGACGCTGTTCAGGCCCGATCCGCCCGCGCTGTTCAGCCCGACGCCGACCGTCACGTAAGGCGCACTGGGATTCGTCGAGAAGGCGTATTCGTAGCCGACGAGCAGGGCGATCATGTGGATGCTGTTGCCGCTCGCGGACATCGTCGAGAGGCCGCCGTCCAGATACACCGCGCTCTGGGACTCCTGTCCGATGGGCATCGTCACGCGCAGGCCCGGGGCGAACAGCGCCAGACTGTTGCTGTTGGGCAGTCCGATGAGCGAAAGCCCGTTGCCCTCCTTCGGCACGAAGTGGGTGAAGCCGAAGTTGGCGCCGACCGAGGCGGCATGCGCCGTCTGCGTGCTCGCGAGGAGCAGACTCAGGGACAGTGCGGCGAAGAGTGATCGCTTCACGGGGATCCTCCGAGTTCGAGTGACAGGTCGGTCACACCGACCCGTTCGGTTGCACGGGGGATGCGAGCAGGATGGGGGCGCCCTCCCCGCGCGTTCAATGGGACGACGTGACCACTCCCTCCTGTCCATGACTGGGGCATCGCGTCGCGATTGGGTACAGTCCCGGCCCATCCCGCACTCGTTCGGAGAGAGCTCATGCCACGCTTTCGTCGCCGCTTCATGCTCGGCCTCGTCGTGTTCGTGTCCGCGTCGTCACGCATGTCCCGCGCGGAGACCCTCGCCCCGATCGGGAGTGTGCGGCCCGCGTTCATCCAGTCGAGTGAGGCGGGCGACCGACTGCGTGTCCGTGCGTTGCCGACGCTCGAGGCCGGTCCTGGGCATGCGCCGATCGCCATCACGATCGACCCGACCGGCATTCGCCAGACGATCGTTGGCGTGGGTGGTGCCCAGGGAACGACAACTTCGTTCCGTGGATTCGGAACATCGCTGATGGCGACCCCGACTGTGGTTGATCGTGATCTGATCCGAATTTCTATCATTGCAGAGTACAGCAGCCTGAATCCCGCGAACAACTCGGGCGGAATCCCCGGAACGAATTCCCGGCGAATTCAAACCGAAGTGGAATTGCGTGAAGGCCAGACGCTGGCTTTGGCCGGTTTGTTGTCACACGGGACATCGACCGAAATCAGCCGACTGCCGCTCTTGGGCGACATTCCCTACATCGGCCCCCTGCTTTTCAGTACCAAAAAATCGACTCAAGAAGAGAACGAGTTGCTCGTCCTGGTGACGCCTGAGATCGTACGACCGATGGACGCTCATGAAGTACCTCCAGTTCCAGGGTTTGAAGTCACCAAACCGACACACGAAGAGTTCTGGAAGTACAACATGACCGAAGGACAGCCAGACACCGGATATTACCACCTGCCTCCGTATGGCAGTGGCAGTGTTGGAACAAACGTGGACTATCAGCACTTTAACCCAGGCCCAGCAGGCTCGATGCAGTCACCAGTTCCAACTAGCCCGAACAACAACTTCCGAAGCGGATTGCAGGGGGCGGGCCAACTGGCACCGATGGGCCCATCAATGGCACCTGGCCAGCAAGCCTATCCTCAGCAGTCACAGCCTGCACCTGGGCCAGGTCGGCTGTATCCGATTCCGCAATCATCCACGAATGGAATGCGACCGAACTCGCGATACTCAAATCAGGTGATGTCACCTGGAAACAACTCCGGGATCCGGCAATCTTCGTATGAACAGCAGTCGAATGAACGACCGGTCAATGTTCAACGCAGGTTCTAGACTGGTTCAACGCAGGTTCGAGACTGGCGAGGTCATCAGCGATCAAAGCTGATGGCTCGTGAAACACAAAAGCTTTTTCTTGTCGGGAATCTCGGGGCACCTGAGATCCGGCAGATTGAACAGTGAATCGTCGTGGGAATGCTGTTGACCGCAGGTCGACTTCAGTCTTCTACGATGATTAGACGACGATAGCACAGTACGTTGACGGACATGAAATCGGCAGTCCTGAAACACGTACTCGGCTGATTCCGGGGCGATCGAGACGCCGACGAAAGTCGGCAATAATTGCCGGTGTTAAATCTGGCAATCAGGGGGTTGGGGAAGATGCGCATCACGCCAAAGCGGTTGGGTATGTACGCCTTGTTGTTGTCGGCACTTTCCAGCATGGGATGCATGACACCAATGATGGGTTGTGGTCCTTGCGGATCAGGGTGCAACACGGGTTGTGATACCGGATGCGATACCTGCGCCACACCACGCTGTGGCTGGTGGGGTCGATGTGGCGGATGCGGTGGTTGTGGAGGAGGCTGCGGTGGCAGACTGTTTGGAAGATTATTCCCCCGGTCTCTTGCCATCCCCGACGAGTACCCGGTCGGCGCTGTGGAACGAGCACACTTTCATCAGATGCAAACGAACGCCGAAGCGGCCGATTTCATTCTGTATCAGAAGGACTTCGTGGGCCAGTCTGCGGAACTGACCCCCGACGGCAAAGACAAGATCCTGGAAATTGCTGCACGTATGCGCAGCACGCCGTTCCCCGTCATCGTCGAACGATCCTGGAACAACTCAGATCCAGAACTGGACGCCTATCGACGTGACCTGGTCGCGATGATTCTGGCGGACAAAGGGAATCCCGACGCCAACAATCGTACGTTTGTCTCGCCCTCCTACGGGCCTGGCAAGCAATCTCTTGAAGCCGCTCCTGAATACTACATGTTCACGTACTCAGGACTGGGACAGAACGGCAACGGCTTCGGTGGGGGCGGTGGTGGATTCGGTGGTGGTGGCGGCGGATTTGGTGGTGGCGGCGGCTTCGGTGGCGGCGGTGGTGGATTTGGTGGATTCGGCCAGTAATCAAGCTGCCGCTGATTCTTTCGGAGCCAACTCCAACAATCGCTGGACGACCACTTCGGCTGTGCGACGTGTCGCACCCGTCACGTAAATCTTGTCACGCAACTGGCTGAGTTCCTTTGCAGCGTCTGCCAACGAATGCGGGTCGCTCAGCCACTGATCTACCTGCTTGACCAGCGCATCCGTGACTGGAGCGGGGCTGCCAACGCTGAGGAACTCGGGCATGATCACCCGCCCGGCGATCAAATTGGGCAGTGACATGTACTTGCAGGTGACCAGCGACTTCCCGATGCAATAGGTCGGCCACGTCGTCCGATAAAGCACGACCGCGGGTGTGCGGCGCGCCAGCATCTCTAAGCTGACTGACCCTGAAACCATCATGGCGCATTCTGCCAGTTCGATGATTTCGGACGTCTTGCCAACAAAGAATGAAATTGGCAACGTCTGCTGCAGCTTCTCATATTGATCAACGCAAAACTGTCGCTGACTCTCCTTGTAGTTCGCCACAAGGAAATTGATATCGGGATGCTTGGCATGCAGGCGTCTGGCAGCATCCAATAACAATGGCCAACTGCGAGTCACCTCTTGTCCACGTGAACCGGGCAGAAGAGCGACCGTCCGTGCGCCATCGGCAGTCCATTCCCGACAGAACGCGTCATCCAGTCGATGCTCGTTCACTTCATCAAAGAACGGATGCCCGACGTACATGACCGGGATTCCTCGCTCGGCGTACCAGTCTGTTTCGAACGTCAGGCCTGACAGAACAAGATCGATATTTCGGCGAACTCGCTTGATGCGCCACGGAGCCCACGCCCAGAGTTGTGGTGGCATGTAGTAATACACGGGAATCCCCGCGTCCTTCGCTTTGCGAGCAATCCACCAGTTGAAGCCAGGAAAATCGACGAGAACCACCAGGTCCGGTTTGTGACGCTGAAAATAGGCTTCTGCTTCTTTGACCAGTCGATAGAACTTCAGGATCAGGGGCAGGACCTGGAAGATTCCCATTACGGCCATCTTCGTCAATGGGAACAGGAGCTGACACCCCTTGCGTTCCATGAGAGGTCCGCCGAACCCGGAAACACGCAGGTTAGGAATGCGGTTTCGCAATTCCCCGATCAGATGTGCCGCATGCTGGTCGCCGCTGGGTTCACCCACGGAAAAAAACACATGCATGTCCGCAACCAATCCTTTCGTGCGTGACGCTTCCGACAGCAGAGACATTCCTCGGTGGAAGGGTTCTCAGAAAAACAGCCTCAGGTCAAGGGAACAACGTACGAATCCTTACTCTATTCAGATTTTACTCGCATCGCACTTAATTAAGTGGGGCGTCCCACGGGCCTCAAGCTGCAGCGTCTCACCCGTTCCAACGCGACACGGACATGCGACCCGCTGCGACAGCTTCCACCGGACAACGATCCCAGAATTGCAAACGCACCTCGTCATTGAAAATCTTACAACGACGATCCCGAGTAAAAATTACAATCAACGGTTTCTGGCTCAGCGACCAAAACTTAGTCCATCCGACGCAACCCGCACTCCAAAAACACGTTGTGAATATCCCACAACAACAACCGCATGCAAATTCCAGGCGATGGCACGGTCTGTGCTAATGAGTCCCTTCGGTGTGAAACATCACCACAACGAAAAGAATTCCCGGCACAGTCGCTCGACTGTACGAGATTCCAATTTTCCCGCCGGCCCGAGGGAGACGGGCTACGCTCTGCTAACAGACCCACGTCGAATTTCATGCCGATTCAGGCCGGGACGTTACCCGCAACGTCCCGGCCTCTCACCTTCTTTGGACGTACCAAAGTCCCTCGAGGAGATTGGCGGTGTCAAAAGTTTTCCTTTTATCCGCGGCGATGTTGACTGCGGTCCTGGGACCGATTGGCGGGCTTGCCGGCATCGCCACCGCTGCACCACCAACTCCGACGTTGAAACCACCAGGCCCTGCTCCGATACCCGCTCGACCGATCCCGTCGAGTCCATTGCCACCAGCTCCGACACCGACACGGGCAAATCCAGCAGCGACGCCACCGGCCAGCCCTTCGCCCCCATCACCAACGCTCGAAGGCCCGGACCTGAAAGACGTGCCGACCTGGTCAGAGATGGCTCATGCAATCCTGCTGACAGCGATTCCCGACAAATACGAGGACCGGAAGCACTGGGGTAAGACGCGAGAAATCTTCGATGGCATCCAGGTTCAACAGCGAGGCTTCGATATTCGGTTCCGCGAGCGGCGACGCAAGGTCAATGATGGGATCTGGTACATGTTCACTCTGCGATTTCCCAATCCGGAAAAGAACGCCTCGATCTTGATCAGCAATGTTGAATCGCAAGGGATCGGCAAATTCTCCTTCGCAATTCATGTTGCCCTCAAGAAGATCCGCGTCCACAGCCAGTTCGAACAATGGATTCTCGGCGTCAAAGGCCTGAATTCTGATATGGAGTCCGAAGTCGAAGTTCACATGCAAGCTGTTGTCCAGATGGCAATTCACACCGAGCATCGCGAAGGGAGCTTTCTGCCAGATTTCAGACTCGATCCTGTCATCCGCAACATTCGACTGACATTAGTCGATGTCAATACGCTTCGGATTGGTCGAGTGGGAGGTCCCCTCGTAGAAGAATTGGGGGACAGTTCACGGAAATTCCTCGAAGATCTGATTCATTCGCAGGAAGGTCGAGTCTTGAAGAAGGCGAATGAAGCGATTCAAAAGAAAAAGGATTCACTGCGCGTCCCCGCCTCGAAACTCTGGTAATTCCGATGGCCTGTTGCCAGAAGTGATAGAATTGCGGGACCGGTCTCACTCCTGTTCATTCCCCACGAGGTCCCAACAATGCCAACGTTGATCTCTGCGCCAACGCAGATTACTGCTGCCGGAAACAAGCCGAAAATCATTCGCGAATACATCGGCCGGGTCAATTCTGGTACCAGCGCCGTCAGTATCGCCCACATGACCAGCCCCACAGGATGGCTTGAACCCGGTCAACGCCCCGAATTCGATGAATACACGCTGGTCCTCAAAGGGACACTGCGAGTCGAACACGAACAGGGGACGATTGATGTCGCCGCCGGTCAGGCAATCATCACGCATGCGGGAGAATGGGTCCGCTACAGCACGCCACAACCGGAAGGAGCCGACTACATCGCCATATGTCTGCCTGCATTTTCAATGGATTCAGTCCATCGCGATCCGTGAGGCATCTCTACGGAATGGGCCATTCTCCGGCATAACATCGGGCCGCCAGGATCGTCTTGCCTGACTGTTCATATGCTTTACCAGCCAGTTTCAACAAATCAGGGCGAGCGATTCCGGGTTGGTTCTGAAGCGTCTGGCAGATCTGCAGACACGTGTCAGGCTGCCCTTCATCGAGCGCCAATGATGCCAGCCGAATTCCGGCTGCCTGAGAACGAAGTCCGCTTTCGTAGAGCTCAGTCCAAGTTGCTTTTGCCTCGGCAATTCTTTCATGCGTTGCATAAAAGTCTGCCAGACAAAGCTTCATTTCGACTTCAACCTGCTTGGGAGCACCCTTCTTCAGAGCCCCTTCGAACAGTTCCACCATCCGCTCTTCAAGATTCACTTCGTTCATTGCCTGACCGAGCAAAAGTTGACCCGTTGGCCCCAGCCATTCCGATTGCGGTTCCACACTGACAACGGCTCGATACAGAAACGCCGACTCACGTTCTCGTGATGAACCTGCGGAAGTCCGCCAGCGGGCTATGGAAGTCATGAGCGCTGCGGCATTGCGAACTGTGCGATCCTGGAATTGAAGCCGATGAGCAAACAGAGATTCTGCCGCCTCGTGAGGCCGACCATCAAAGATTTCGGCCATCGCTAGAAAGACCGATGCACGTGCCTGGTCTTCAGGCAGATGTCGTGACCCCGCAGCTCGCCGAAGTTGATGCGACGCTTCTCGAAATTCTCCCCGGTCCATCAATGTTCGACCGTACAGGATCATTGAACGAGGATGCAATTCATGGCCGGGTGCTCCATGCACAACTACTTCGAGTGACAGGCATGTTCGAACCAAGTCACCCAGTTTGTGGTAGACGAGCGCCGCGTTGAACGCCGCCCGTATTGCCAAAGGTGATGTCGATTTGCCGACGATCGACGAATAGAGCGAAGCAGCCTCTTCCAACCTTCCTTCTGCGGTAGCAAGCTGGGCTCGCGCAAATGTGGCTGCCGCCGACAATCGCTGATCAGGATAACAACTCATGGCACTGATCAGACAGGCAGTACCAATCTCACGCTGGCGTTCGATCGACGGTTCAGAACTATCGTCAATCTTGAGTACTGTCTGATGCAGACTCCACACGCCACCAACCTCTTGAGAAAGCGCGGACAACACCAGCACAAGTGGAATGCTGTGCACTTCGGCGTTGATGATTCGCGTTCCTGCGCGATCGCGTACCGTATCGGACCACGTTGCTTCGAGGCCAGTTTCTTTCGCAATCCGGTCCAGAATGTTGAGCACTGATTGCTGGTGAGCACGCAGATCAATGCGTTTCGAAAGTGGATCGGGGCCATGCACCACTTCGGGCAAATCGACGTCATCGTCTGATCGCCGGGCATCGCGCGGAACGAGAACTTCCAGAACCTCACTCGAATCGGATGTTTGCTCGGCCTTTGCATCAGCCCAAGTCAATGCGTCCCGCAGTGACCAGTCGATCTGGTTTGCAACGGGGTCCAGGCCGGCACTCGAGCCGTTTTTGTCTCCGACCAATCCCAGCTCTGCGACACAGATGGAATGGAGCAACACAATTTCTGCGATGACAGTCGGGGGAACCTTGCTCGGGTTCCCAGACTGCAGAACGAGAGACCGCAAGAGTGGCTCTGCCGTCTCGAAGTCGTTCAGCCGCATCCAGATACGTCCCTGCCCCAGAATCGCGGACGTTGCCAGAACCGCATCCGAATTACTGGCAACTGACCGATAAGTGGCCAAAGATTCTTCCCAGAGCCCCAAGCCTTCCTGGCAAAATCCAATCCGGATGGATAATTCCGTGGGAAACCGCAAGAAATCATCGCTTCCTATCGATCTGTAATGTTGCAGGGCTGTTTCGAAGCGACCGCTCTGGAGCAGTTCGTCTGCTTTGGTGCGATCCAGTCCCGAAGGATGTCGGTCTGGAGCAGCAGGTTTAATGTCGTTTGGAATGGGAGTGACGATTTCGTCAGACGCAGCGAGACGCGCCGGGGGAGGACTCGATTGCAACGTGAAACCGATTCCGAGAGCTATCGGAAAAACGGCGAGCACAATGACAATCAGAGGAAAGACTCGCAGGCCAGGCTTGGGGGTCCCGTTCAGTTCCGCCAAGTCGGCTGCATAATCGTCATCTTCAGGTACTTCCACCATATTGAGTTGACCTTGACCAAATACCCCAAACCAGCAAATATGCCTCGCCGTTCCTTAAGAGCAAATCCATTTCCTCTGATTCTCAACGTCGGCACGATCTAGCTGGGGTATTAGCATGCGAATCGATCCTGGCTTCCAAGGAGGTCCTGTTCAGGGACGCAAGATCGGACGACCGCTACAGGGTGCATCCTCTGCATCCCGTGCGAGTTCGGATCAACCGACGGAATCGGAATCTACGGTCTCGTCATCGACCGCCGCATTGGTCTCGGCACTTCACGATATTCCCGAGGTCCGACCGGAAGTCATCGAAGAGGTCCGTCAAAGACTGGAACGTGGCGACTTCATGTCTCAGGATGCGGCTGAAAAAACAGCAGAAGCGATCCTGGCAGACCTCGCCAGCTTCATCGGGCAATAGTTTCGCCCCAGATTTTTCATTCCAGCGAATTGTCAAAGGACAAAGCGGGGGTTGATGTATCGGGAGGGCGAAGCGGCGAAGCTCCTGCTGAGCCGTTAGGCAGTTGGCGCACATCGACTTAGCGGCTCGGCGGGAGCCTCGCCGCCTCGAATCGACGAACGCTCGCGGCGAACAAACGTGTCAAAGCAAACACGTGACACATCTCTTGCCATGCAATAAGGTTACACCGAAGTCGGCGTCGCGGATTCCGGTATGGACGTCTGGACACAATTCCCCTGTAATACGCGCCTAGATCATGAAGCCCCGTTGTGAAGGATACGGGAGTCGTTTGCGTACGATATTGCAGAATGAGCCAGGTGCGGAGCACTCGGACTGTTACAGGGATGTGATTCGCCGTGCAGACATGGAGTCGGCTAATTTCGTTTGTCATGCCGTACTGGCGCCGGCTGGTCTGGTCGCTCGTCTTTGGTGCGATGGCGGCGATCATGTGGAGTGCCGAACTGGCACTCACTTTTCCCATTACGGTGATGTTTGGTGAGTACAAGACGCTCGCCAACTATGTCCGTCACGAAATCGATGAAAAGTCCACTCAGGTTCGTAGCCACGGCGAGCGTCTCAATCAGTTGGAAACGCAACTGGCAGCCCTCCCCGAAGACGGCACGCGTGAACGCAAGAAAGAACGCCTGGCCAAGTGGAATGAAATCCGCCGGGAACAAGGCTGGCAGGAGAGCAAGCTGCGTCAGGTCTGGTGGTTGAGTCTGATTGAAACTCGAGTTCTCCCCAAGCTGCCAGCTGACTCGTTTCACATGTTTGCCGCGGTGTTCGGACTCGTACTCTTCGTAGCGCTCATCAAAGGGGCTTGCAGCTTCACTCAGGATGTCATCGCAGGCGGTGTCGCCGAACATGTCGTGATCGATCTGCGACAGGCATTGTTCCGTCAAACATTGAAGCTCGATCCTCAGACCGTCGCATTGAACGGAACTCCGCAGTTGATGACAGACTTTACGTATACCCTTCAGGGCCTGACGTATGGACTGGGAGAACTTGGCGGCCGGATCATTCGTGAACCGCTGAAAGCTGTGGCATGCATCAGCTGCATGTTCTACGTGAACTGGCAACTGACGCTACTGCTGCTGGTGTTTGTACCCATCGCGGGCTGGATGTTTCACATCTTCGGGCAGCGACTACGCCGTGCCGCTCGTCGACTGATCGACGGTGTCGGGCGGATGTACAAGTGCCTGGAAGAGACTTTGATTAATGTCAAAGCCGTGATCGTATTTGATCGGGCCGGATTCCATCGACGACAGTTTCATCGCCGCAATCGCGAGTTTTATGATCAGGCGATGCGGTTCCACCGAATCGACGCAGCCAGTTCTGCAGCGGTAGAGTTTCTAGCGGTCTTTGCGGTGCTGGCTGTACTGACACCTGCAGCATTCCTCGTTTTGCGCAATACCACTTCAATCTGGGGAATCAAGCTGGCAACGCTTCCTCCAACAACGCCGGAACTGGCGATGTTTTATGCCCTGCTGGCGGGAGTTATCGATCCCGTCCGAAAGTTCTCGAAGTTCTACACGATCATCCGCCAGTCTGGATCTCTGGCCGAACAGATCTTTCGCCGGATGGATCAGGTCTCTCTCATCCGTATCGCGGACGAACCGCAGATGCTTCCTCGCTTGAAGCAATCGATTGAATTTCGTGATGTGCATTTCAGCTATGCACGTAAGCCTGATGACAAAACGACGGAACGTGGCGCAGTCCTGAATGGACTCGATCTGAAAATCAACGTCGGAGAAACCATCGCGGTCGTCGGACAGAATGGGTCTGGCAAATCAACCCTGACAAGTTTGTTGCCACGATTTCAGGATCCCGATCAAGGATCTGTTTTATTTGATGATATCGATGTGAAAGAAGTCCGATTGAGGGATCTGCGCGACCAGATTGCAATCGTTCCTCAGGATACTCTGTTGTTTGATGATACGATTGCGGAAAACATCCGATATGGGAATCCAACGGCGAATGACGCGGAATTGCAGGATGCAGCCAGACGCGCTCATGTCCTTGATTTCGCAGAACAAAAGCCGCTTGGCTTAAGCACACCCGTGGGCGAAGGGGGACGACAGCTCTCGGGCGGGCAGCGGCAACGCGTCGCACTGGCTCGAGCCATTCTGAGAGATCCCCGGCTGCTGATCCTGGATGAGCCGACTTCGGCAATTGATGCCGAAAGTGAAGTCCTGATTCACGCGGCCCTGAAAGAATTCGTACGGGGACGAACCACGTTGATTATCACCCATGCATTAACTCCTGCCTTGCTCGAATATGTCTCACGCATTGTTGTTCTCGATCGAGGAAAAGTGATTGCCGTTGGAACGCACAGCGAACTTCAGTCGAACTGCCCTGTCTATCAGCAACTGTGGGAAGTCCATCCACGCAGCGCCGCCGCATAGTGCTGAATGACGAATGGGGATTAGCACGAGCCCGTGGATGGCAACACGTCGACATCTCAATCTCGACGTTCGCCAGGAATCAGGAAAGTTTTTTCACAAGCGGGGTAGTGACAGGTTCTCGCAATCACGAAGACTTCATGACTGCTGGCACCTTTTTTCAGACGAAACAAATCCGATCATCCGCAATCAATGATCGCGGGATTACGAATAACGAGTGTTGATCCGTGTATTGGTTACCACAAAACCCGTTCCGACAGTCGAACGCTGTCGCCATCATGACTGGAGCCAGGGGGCGTATTCTGGTGGCTGGCCTGCTGGCGGTTGTGGTCATCGCATTCACGTTTCGCAATGCGGGTGTTCGAGAGATCCATCGCGTTCACGAACCGACCAATTTTGCGGTTGTCGATGCACGTCCTGCCCCTGGCGACTGGCCATGGTGGCGTGGGACGGATCAATCGAACACCACAGATCTGCTGCATCCCCCGGCCCAATGGATTCCGCGAGACAGTCGCAACTGGGTCGCACCCGTCTCGGGCCATGGTCGCACAGCCCTCTGCAGTTGGGGACAGCAATTGTTTCTCCCTGCAATCGATGCGGTTCGCCAGACCGTTTCCATGCAGGCACTGGAAAGTTCGACCGGACGACTGCTCTGGCAGACAGAACTTCACTGCGGTGGACTCTTGCCGATTCCTGCGCGCGGTTCGCAGACATCAACAACTCCAGCCTGCGATGGCAGGCACGTTTACATCGCCAGTGCCGTGAACAGTTCATTGTGGGTCAGTGCAATCGATCTTACGGGCCGGATCGTCTGGCAGCGTGAAGCGGGACCGTACTACTCCAAATGGGGCTACAGTTCCTCACCGGTGATTTACAAGTCAACAGTAATCGTAGCCGCTGACAACCGCGGTACGGGGATCGATCGTTTAGCGGGAGCCAGCAGTCTGGTAGCGTTGCATCGTCATACGGGTGAGATCGTCTGGCGGATTCGACGACCGGCCGCAGACAACCTCGGCACCCCCGTCGTTGCAAGAATCGCAGGTCGAGACCAGTTGCTCCTGGCGGGCAAAGGTCAGATCCATTCGTACGATCCCGCGACGGGAAACAGTCTGTGGTCCTGTAACTGGTCCGCTGAACGTGCGATGAACTCGGTTGCCTTTGATGATCAGCATGTGTACGCGTCCGCTCGACAGCCTCGTCCCGAGATGTTGTGTATTCGTGCCGACGGATCAGGTGATGTGACTCGAACAAACATCATCTGGCGGACAGGTAAAGCGGTCTGTGACGGACCGTCCCCCATCGTGTACGACGGGGCACTTTATTCTCTGAGTGACGACGGATTCATGACCTCATTGGATTCCGCCACGGGACAACCCCTTTGGAAGCGGCGTCTCGGCGGAACGTTTTCGGCATCACCATTAATCGCGGGTAATCATCTTTATTGTTGCAATGAAGAGGGAACCGTGTTCGTCATCCGATTAGGCACCAAGGGCGAACTGGTCGCACAAATACCGCTGGGAGAATCCATTGTCGCCTCGCCGATCACCAGCGACCATCGTCTTTACATCCGGACGCTGGCGGGCCTGCACTGCATTTCTTCCCATGAAGAAACACCTCTGGCCGTTCAACCTGAAGCGAGTCGCGGACGCGGGTAATCCCTCCAAATCGTCTGGAATCGCCATTCGCACGGTCCCTATATGGAATGATGTTGCGACAGCGTGATTCGAGATGTTCTGCGAATCGTTACGGTCGTTATGTTTGCTTTCCGCCCAACTTGATCAAGTCGATCAACTCTTTCGTCGAAAGCTTCGCGGCCTTGTCGGTTCCGTCGAGAATTCCGGCGACGAGATTTCGCTTGTCGGCGTGCAGTTTCAGGATCTGTTCTTCAATCGTTTCCTTGGCGACCAATCGATAGACCGTGACGGGGCGGGTCTGGCCAATTCGGTGAGCTCGATCGGTTGCCTGATCTTCAACGGCGGGGTTCCACCAGGGATCGAGATGAATGACGTAGTCCGCCTCGACCAGATTCAATCCGGTCCCACCAGCCTTCAGTGAGATTAGAAAGAGGTCTCCTTCGCCTCGCCGGAATCCATCCACCCGTTCCTGCCGCTTCTTCGCGGGTGTCTTGCCATCCAAGTATTGATACGCGATCTTTTTCTCGTCGAGAGCTTCGCGAATCAAGGCCAGGTGTGACGTGAACTGACTGAAGACCAATGCTCGGTGGTGTCCCTCGCGAAGCTCCTCAACAGTTTCCAGGAACTGATCAAGTTTCGCAGACGATTTGTCCCACGCTTCGTTCACCAATCGCGGATGACAGGCGAGTTGACGCAGCTTGGTCAATGCCGCCAGTACCTGGAATCGCTGGTCCTTGCCTTTATCCTCTGTGACTTCCAGTCCGGCCAAATGTGTCACTGCCCACAAGCGAGCGTCCTCGTAGCATTTTCGCTCGTCTTCAGAGAGTTCGACGGTGAGCTGGATTTCCGTTCGCGCCGGCAATTCCTTTAAGACTTCTGACTTTGTGCGGCGCAGGATGAATGGACGGATGACGCGCGACAAGGCTTGTTGACGTCCTTCAAGTTTCGCCTTTTCAATTGGGTCAGCAAACTTCTCGCGGAATCGTTCCCAGCTTCCGAAGAGACCGGGTGACACACCTCGAAAGACGCTCCATAGATCCCCCAGATGATTCTCGCACGGGGTGCCGGTTAATGCCAAACGCCAATCTGCTTCGAGCCCTCGTACGACCTGCGCCGTCTTGGTCTGGCTGTTCTTGATGTATTGGGCTTCGTCGAGAACCAGCGTCCCCCATTTCACCGTCGACAAGTCTTCTGCGTGCAGTTGAAGCAGATTATAACTGGTGATCAGCATGTCACCTGGCCCGAGTTGCTTCAGAGACTCGACTCGGTCCGTATCTCGGTACATGATCGAGTTCAGCGTCGGGGCAAATCGTTCTGCTTCACGCTGCCAGTTTGCGCCGACAGAGACAGGTGCCACAACCAGGGTTGGTCCCACGTCGCGACGATGGATCAGAACCGCCAATGCCTGCACGGTCTTACCAAGTCCCATGTCGTCAGCGAGGATGCCGCCGACACCCCATTCGGCCAGTCGGCACAGCCATTGGAAGCCTTCGACCTGATAATCTCTTAAGTCGGCCGTTAAAGTCGTGGGAACCTGTGGGTTCAGTTCTGTGGCGCGGTTCATCCGCGCCAACGTCTCTTTCCACTTTTTCGATGCCTTAATCGCTGACTTGTCTTCGAGCAAATCGGCGATGACAGGGGCCGCAGTCGAATTGAATTCCAGCTTGCCGCGACTGCTGTGCAACATATCGGCAACGGCTGCAAGTCGATCACGGAAAGCCTGAGTGATCGATGCAAACTGTCCGTTACCGAGCGAGATGTACCGTCGCCCTTCGTGCAATGCCGCAAGCAGAGTGGCCAGCGGGAACTTCTTTCCCCCGAGTTCCAGTGAACCAGCCAAGCCAAACCAGTCATGCTGGTCTTTGATTTCGACTTGCAGGGATGTTGGGGAAACGTCGCCCAAGACTTCCATCTTGCGAACTTCAGTATCGGACGGCCAGGCAACGATGGGGTCATTCTCGGGCCGAGCTCGCAGTGCATCGAGAAGGTCCAGAACATCTTCATCACTTTGAAGCGTCCAGGCGAATGGTCCACAGGATTTGAATCGATTCAAGAACAAGTCTTCGGACAGCGCAGTCGCCCGACGCAATTCTGCGTCGAGATCTCTTTCCACGCGGACGCGTTCAAGAAGATCCGATGATTCCGATTTTCTTCCCCGAGCGTCCACAGATCCTTCACCGGGGACAAAGCTTTGACCCATCGGTGCTGGTGTCACCCGAAAATCGAGGGTCGCGCCCGTTGGAGTTAATGGATGAATCCGGAGCGTCATTCGTTCATCGGCAGGAACCAGTTC
>CAXBSB010000194.1:0-15132 GCA_963977965.1 uncultured Schlesneria sp. | reverse complement strand
TTGTTATCAATGTCTTCAACTCCAACGGAGTTGCGTCTTAAAGCCCAGGGTTGCTCACGAAGTGAGCTACCCTGGGTCTGTACCATCCCAATCGTGTACCCCAACGGCCCAACGGGGTTCTGTCATCATTTTTGACGTAACCCATTCTGGGTAAATGAGTCTCCTGTACCTATTCCCTGGGTAGCCGCGAAACGCGGCAACCCAGGGCTATATGAAATAACTCCTGCGGAGTATTTGTGACGACAAGCTCCCCGAAATCAGTGTCATTGGCCTGATACCTGAAGGCCTCATGAGAACTTTGGCGGGATCGATTCCAGGGCCGAAGAGGCCCTGGCTGGGTGAACGGTTGGCCCGGTTGGGCCGGCGAAGAAAGATTCAGAGAATCCGCGACGAATTCCGTTCCCGTCGTCGCCACTTATCCCAAATGAAGTGACGACATGGCCGTCTCATGGACATTTGTCACGCAATAGAGTGCGGTGGCGACAACGGCGATAGCTACGACCCAGGCCAGACGTGTCATCCAACGTCCAATCCACGTTTCTGGCAGCATGGCCGAATCCCGAACAATTTCCTCAACCTGCTCAAGAGCCACCAGCACGCCTGCTCGCTTCACTTCCTGGCGAGTCACTCGAACCACGTACGTCAGGTCACCAACCTTGAGCGTCACCAGCTTGTCAATCGATGCTGGCAACTGATCGGAAACAATCACACCAAACCCTGAAAGCGATACTTCCTGGACCTGGCACGGAATGCTTCGATTTCCAAGAACAAGCTCACCCGCCGACTTTTCCTGAGGCAGCGGGCAGCGAGCGTATTGTCGTTTGTTCCAGACCATGATCGATCGACCTTTTTATGGAATCACCATCAACGATGAACCGAAATCGATTTGCCTCTGGCCGAAGGCGATCGCGTCGGGACCGGTTCTTTCGTTTCAATCGGCAGGATACGTAAAAGCTCGATTTCACCATCGACCCAGCGAAAGTAGATCTCAGCATCATCGCTGCGAATGGATCGTACGTGAGGCAGTCCATCGACTTGAGAAGTCGCCGAGGAAGGAATCGAGCGGATGGTACGGGTCAGGCTGGCGACTGCATCTGCTGCCGCTGTTGCCGACAGTGTCTTCAAGCAGGCTGAAAATGTTCGCAGATCGTCCTCCGCAGGACGTGTTATACGGCATCCAGCCATTCGAGTTGACGTTTGAACAGACGCAGGAAACAACCACGGCACAGTTTCGGACGTCAGGGGACGTGATCGATGCGAGTTAGCAATTGCAATGGACTTCTGGACCAGTACACGTCGATCTGTCACCACGGGAACTGGCTCGCCCGATTCTGATTCGCTGGAGTCGATACTTCCGTCGAGCGTCAGGGACGAAACCGACATCGCAACCGGAGGATCGTCTGAGTCATCGAGAGAGACCGAGATCATCGGCGTCGTTCGTTGTTCTTCTGCCACTCGTATTGTCACTGCCGGTGAAGAGGGCAAACACGAATCCAGCCAGTAGTCCACCATGGACTGTAACGTGACCGAGCGGGCTGCCATGTGCGTCGTTCCGCCGGGTGCAAAGCCGACGCAGTACCCGATCGCCAGAATCACTCCGACGGCACAACATCGACTGGCCAGATTGATCCAAGCTTGCGTTGCAGTCGATCGCTTCGTGACTGGTTCGTCAATCCGCTGCAGGACGACGACAAAACCATCGTAGCGAGCTTCCTGATGCAGAATTCGCACTTTGAAAGACGTTGCGTTCGTAATCAGACGGGCGATTGGTTCACCCGTCCAGACCGTCGCTCGTGGAATCACGACGGAAAACCCGCCGACTGCGATTTCAATCAGACGGCAATTCAGGCGTTCGCCACCCAGAATCAAGACAGCAGCCGACTGGTCCGCATTGGGCGGATCCACAAATTCATTACGATCAGCGGGGGTACTGAATAACATACCAAGCCTTCGAACCGGTCCCCCAATTGGGGCGTCAAAAACGAGTCAGTGCGCAGACCTGCCTTCGCAGCTTGCGCCTGAAGGTCAAATGTTCGCCGTGGAGAAACCTAGCTCATCCCGGACGCGATGCGTTGTCTTTTTTCAACAACGGAAAACTTTCAGCGTTCCTGGTGGATCTGGTTCTGGGCACTACCGGCCGTATCGGGCGGTTCGAGACTGACGAGTTCGATTCAGACGGTTATGCCCGTGCAACGCGTGCAGCAGAAACTCCGCGAGACTCGCCGTAACCCCCTCACTGCAATCTCCTTGCATCAACTGCGGCTCCATCGATTTCGCCAGTTGCTCGACCTGTGTGCGAAATCCCTTGATCGCATCGACGCGCAGCATAACCTCTTTCGCAGACAAAGAATCGTCCAGATCCAGTGTCTTGCCACTTTCAAAGAATTCCACGACGTTGCGAAATTGCTTCGGGTTCAGGTCGTGCAGGTCAAAGACGTTTTTGACTGCTTCGTCGAGCAGGCGTTCGATCAGGTGATCTTCCTGACCCGGCTCGTCACTCATCGTCAGTTCCAGCTTGCCTCGAGAACTCGCTTCGAGTTGCCACAGATCTGCCGGACGAGCAACCGACGTCGACTCCGATGCCATCGCTCCACGGCGTTCCGCCGATGAAACGAGGTTCTCGTAGTTCGCAATCGACATGCGGACACTGACGCCTGACGCCTGGTTGACATGTGGACTGCTGCGACCAAGCCGCGACGTTTCTTCGACAATTTCCTGCATGAAATTGGGGACGATCACTTTGATACCGCCGTCCCGATCGGTCCAGGCATTCTCAGCCGTGATCCTCATACCCAGTTCACGAGTCATCGGATAATGGGTACGGATGACAGATCCAATACGATCCTTGAGTGGTGTCACGATCCGACCACGATTCGTGTAGTCCTCTGGGTTGGCGCTGAAGACCATGCAGACATCCAGATTCAACCGAATTGGAAATCCGCGGATCTGGATGTCACGCTCTTCCAGGACATTGAACAAACCGACTTGAATCTTGGGACTCAGGTCCGGCAATTCGTTCATGCAGAAGATTCCGCGATGGCTGCGAGGGATCAGACCGAAGTGCAGCACGTCTTCGCTCGACAGATGTCGTCCCTCTGCATGTTTGACTAGATCCACTTCCCCGATCAAGTCTGCAATTGTGACGTCGGGAGTGGCCAGCTTTTCCTGGTACCGCTCGTCGCGACCAATCCAGACGATGGGGGTGTCGTCGCCGTGAATCGCAATCTGATCACGAGCGTATTTTGACAACGGACAAAAGGGGTCATCGTGAATCTCGGACTCGGCAACAACAGGAATGGCATCATCCAGAAGCGATGTCAGCATCCGCAGCAGGCGCGTTTTTCCCTGACCGCGTAGTCCGAGAAACAGGATGTCATGTTGAGACAGAATCGCGTTCTCGATCTGCGGGATGACGGTATCTTCGTAACCCAGAATCCCCGGAAACAATGGTTCTCGCCGCTGTAACTTGCCCAGCAGATTCCGACGCATTTCAAGCTTGACGGATGTCGAACGATATCCCGACTCGCGAAGTTCGCGAAGTGTTCCTGGTCGATCTGACATAAGAAGATTTCACCACAGAGGCACGGAGGAACACAGAGAAAGAAGTCTGTCCCTGAGCGATCGTACTCGTACTGCTGATGCAGGTAAACCCAGTGATAAAGGTACGACCATCAGCCGGAACGCGCTAGCGTCCGGTTCTCTTTCAATTGCGGCGTGCGGCGTCGATTGGAACCGGACGCTAGCGCGTTCCGGCTGATGTCGGTATCGAAATCAACATCGGTTTGCACTCATCAGCACAGACTTCTCATGGCCGCCGGACGGTGGCCGACCATGAGTCGGTGAGTGTGCTGTGATACGCGACAACGATCGCGCTCGTCGCGTCAGTTTCGAGAAGAGTTCATTTGCTGCGCAGCAACGCCAAACAGAGCTGTTTCCAGCAGATGCCGTTCGAAGAAGGCCGCAACGGCTTCCAGAGGTGTGTACTGCAGCAGGATGAAGTCACCCGGCTGGATGACGATGCGTTCGGAAAGATCAGTCCGTGCACGGTACAAGTCAATCTTGATGGGAATCTCACTGCCGTCAGGAAGCTTTCGCAGGACGATCGCTGTACTGGGACTGATCGACACATCGTTGTTCAGCGCAGAAACTCCACCGACGGTCCGAGCACCGCCGTTGCTTCTTGATTGAGCCAGAGACAGTGCTTCAAGAATGCTGAGATCGTAATCACGTGGCAAAGTGAATTGTCCGCCACCAAGAAGCCCACCCGTATAGAAGACTTCGGTGTCGCGGGACTCGATGAAAACGATGTCGCCGTCATACAGGATGACATCTTCAGGGCGGATATCAGCAGTTTCGCCGGGGCCAAGCTGGATCGGGATGCGAACGACCTTGCGCCCATCGAGCGTTTCGCCACCTGCCAGGCTGTGCCCATCGAACTGTCCACTTTCTGATGAAAATCCTCGCTCAACGCCGGTTCCAAACGGCAGATTGCCGACGGGGATGCTGTGAGTCGACGCACCGTAGGGAAGTCCACCACTATTCGGGCCTGCTGCAGGAGGAGCTACGGAACTGTTCAGGGTGGGGCTATTCGTGTTGAGACCTGGCGGTACGAAAGGTTGATTGCCAGATTGCCGTTGAGGCTGGGCAATTCCGGGATCGATAGGCGTGGGCCCCATCCCATAGTTGTACTGATCACGACCCGTGCTGAAGCTTTCGGGGCCCGGCTGAATTTGAGGATTGGGCATCGCACCCGAATACGGTGGAACCGGTGGCGCAGAATAAGAAGGCCCCGAGTAGGCAGGCGATGCAGTTTGCGGTGCCATCCCGGTCGGCGATGGAAGCGTGTGCCCCATGGGATACGGAGTCGCAGGAATTCCCGGCTGCAGTCCAGCAGGATTGGGTTCGAATGAGATAGGAGTATTGACAGGACGATCCTGCCAGATGTGTGGAGGCTCCACGGGAGTATTGAAACTCATCGAAGGGTTCGGTGGGTAATAGCCGTTGCGCCCGGGAATCTGCTGCGACGAGATCTGCTGGACATCTCGACTGTCAGATCCCACATACAACGCTCGCACGACGTTTTGTGAATGCAGGTACCCCGAATCAATATCAGGTGATTGCCCCCGGATGACAGGGACATCTTTCGCAGCGCCGGGTTGCGTCAGCAAAGCCGGGTTCAAGTCGGTTGGCCAGCGTGGGTCCAGGGCTCCTCCCTGGAAGTTGCCTCGTCGCCGAATGATGTACACCGCGTTTTCCGCATCGAGACCCGGAAGACCGTCCGATGCCGTCAGAGCATTCAAAACGTCGTTGCAATAGGCGGGAAGATTGACGACTTTCCCCGTGCCTCGCTTCGCCATCCCGATGTTAACCTGTCCAATAAAACCATTCGACTGGGGTTCCGCACGAGAATCCTGTCGAATGACCAGGACACGATAATGTCGAGGGCGCTGCAGGTTGACCTGAACTCGATGGAAGTCGGAGCGAATCAGTTGTCGTGGTTGCAGATAGGCTTGTCTGACGCGCTCCTCGGCCTGAATCAGCGTGAGCCCTCGCAGATTGACTGAGCCAACGGCTGGCAACGAGATCGTACCATCCTCTCGGACGGGATATGGCAAACCGAATGATGGAGCAGCTTCGTTGTTCATTGGAAAATGAACTGGCGGAGGATCCGTCGCTTTGCCAACAAAGCCTTCGACATAGATTCCCAGAACATCACCGGCATCAATCAGGTGAGCTGGCGGTGAAGCCTGTCCGAGCAATGAAGGGTTGATGGTGCGACGAGCACTTCGTTCACCCTCTTTCATTTCCGCAGTGAGGTAGCGGGCCGGGATGCCGTGGACAGGGCGGAATGCGGCGCAACCTGTCTGCAACAATAGCAGCAGACAAAGTCCTGCGAAAAAACTTCGCCGGGAAGCTCGCATCGCCATCCGATCCTTTACCTCAAATGTCACACACCACAGTCCTTGGCGCCATCGTGGATTACGCAAGGTGACGCGTTGTATGCGACAGTCGAGTCAGGAACGAAGTCGGGATTTATCCGAAAAAACGCAAACATTACGACACAACATATTGCTATTCAATATGTTGCGGACGACTCTCGGATTTACTCGTGATCACGAGTTTCAGAAAAAAGAGGGGATGGTGTGCGGTCTTCGGCAAGAATTGCCTTGCGGAGTCAGCTTTCAATTTTGCAAGGATCCAGTGGTCGCGGCGGAACGTGAGCGAGATGTTGCCAAACGTAATTTGGATGGCTCTGCCAGCAAATCGTTACTGCTGGACAGAACATTCTGCCGTTCGAATGTCGATTCGGCTGAACTGAGAAACGCCGCTGTTTCTTCCATCCTCAAGACCAACGTTGTAGCCAGCAAACCATTCTTCCACGCGCACCTGGCCGACACACGATCGGTAATAGGCGGTCCAGTAACGTGATGGCGGTCGATTGGGTGGAAGCGGACCACGACCTTCTGCCAGATCAATATAGGCCTGCACGAAACCAGCGGCAAAATCTGCCGACAGAGGGTGTCTGCACTGACGACGATAGCGAGCCAGGGCGCGGATGCCGCAGTTCTTTCCAGTCTCGCATGTCACCAGATCATCAATGAAGGCACAGTACTTGAGCGACGGAACCCAGCAGGGCTTACAATCGGTACAACGCCGGTTTGCTACGGGTCCGGGGCCGTAACCTCTCCCGCCGCCGTTCATTGCGCACCCCTGAACTGCCACGCAACACCCGATCGCCACCAAGATCGCTGTTGTTCGGCTCACCTGCGTCCCTCCCTGTGTCCTCTCACAACTGTCCATGCTTTTGCTGCGTCGCCGGAACCGCCAGACGTGCGGTTCGTTCCAATTCCTCCGGCAAAGCTAGCAGTCCGTGGCAAAAGGGGTCTGACCCTCTCCGGGCATACGATTTCCAAGTCAGATCGACTGCCCAAAGGGTCTGACCCCTTTTGCCACGGGCTGATAGTGCATCGTCAAAGACAAAACGGGGGTTGATGATCGGGAGAGCGAAGTTCCTGCTGAGCCGCTTAAGGATTTGGCCCGCATCGACTTAGCGGCTCGGCGGGAGCCTCGCCCTCCCGTCACATTGAACCCTCGTATTCGCTTTGACAATTCACTTGTTCGTTTATCGGAATGGGTTTGAACGATGTCGACGGATTCGCTTTTTGGAACGATCGTATCGTTCGTACCGCCTGTATCGATTGAACGATCCGCATGAAGCCTCGTTGAGTGTTCAGCCCGTAGATAGCAGCCCGTGGTAAAAGGGGTCAGACCCTCTCCGGGCTTATGATTTTCAAGTCAAATCAACTGCCCTCCAAAGGGTCTGACCCCTTTTACCACGGGCTGCTAGGCCGACATTGAGATTCGCTTTCGAAGAAGAGTTTTGACACAGAAGCGTCGAAAACGTATCTTGATTGTTCGATGCGTTGGGTTGGTGGCGGGCTTGGATCCGGTGGGTGAAGCAGGAACTTTCTTCATGTGGGCTTCAATTCGAGATGCTCGTTCCCTGTTTCAGGCCCCCTCCGTGGATCGTCGCACGTTTCTGATGGCTGGTGGTGTTGGTTGCCTGGGTGCGAATCTGGTTTCGACCGGATTGGGCGCGGGCGCAACATCCTTGGAGGCTGTCGGATCGGGTCGACGCAAGATCGCCAAGTCGGCGATCATGATCTGGTTGTCGGGTGGTGCATCGCACATCGATACCTGGGACATGAAGCCTGATGCACCCCTGGAATATCGCGGCGAGTTCCAGCCGGTCGCCACATCGGCACCAGGCATCGAACTCTGCGAACACCTGCCTCATCTCGCCAAGCAGGCTCATCATCTGTCGATCGTCCGGTCGCTGGGTGATTTCCATCGGGGAACCGGGGACCATCATGCTGGCTACTACACAAACCTGACCGGGCATTCGCCCGACCCGACCTTTCATCGGTTATTGAACGCTCGGACCCCCTATCCGACCGACTGGCCATCGATGGCGTCGGTCGTTGCAATGAAGCGACCACCGCATCCGAGTCTTCCCAATGCCATTACGTTGCCGCAAAAGGAAGGGGCTCCTGAATACACTCGGCCTGGCCAGTTCGCGGCACGACTGGGAATTGAATACGATCCGCTGTTCGTCGATGGATCGCGCACTCAACCTCTCGACTTCACGGTTCCGGCACTGGCTCTGCAAGGTCAGACAACCCGCGAACAGATGGCGTCCCGACGAGAACTGCTGGCCACAATCGATCGAGCTCAGCGGCTGGCGGAACAGTCTGTCGCCCTGACCGACTATCAGAAGCACCAGCAGAAAGCTTTTTCGTTATTGACATCGCGCGAAACAAAGTCGGCCTTTGACATTGCTGCTGAACCGGAATCGATTCGACAGAAATATGGTAGCAGTATCACTGCGACATCGATGTTGATGGCTCGGCGTCTTGTTGAAGCCGGTGTCCCTTTCGTCACGATTTTCTGGAAAGCAGATAAGGAACTGGACACCCTGTGCAAAAGTGGCGGGGGCTGGGACACTCACGGCAACAACTTCAACTGTTTGAAGGATCGGCTGCTGCCAGAATTTGACAAACCCTACGCCGCCTTGCTGGACGACCTTGATCAGCGAGGTCTGCTGGATGAAACACTGGTGATCGTGACGAGTGAAATGGGCCGCCGTCCGAAGATCGGCGACCCTCGATCCGGCGGAGTCTCAGGAGCCGGCCGCGATCACTGGACACACGCCATGTCGACACTTTTGGCGGGCGGTGGGATCAAAGGTGGCCAGGTTTATGGTTCCACCGACAAACTGGCAGAGTACCCCAAGGACAACCCTGTCGGAGCCGAACACATCGCCCGCACGATGTTTCATTCGCTCGGCATTGATGATCTGAGCGCAAAAGATCGCGAAGGTAGGCCTTTCCATCTGATGGAAGAAGGGCGAATCCTGACAGAACTGTTCTGACAATTCGATGGCCAGACCTTTCGCGCATCCCGTTTCAGTGTGGCGTCTCGCGTTAATTATACTGCAGTGTCTGACCAGATCGCGCAGTGAACCTCAATGGCGCTTTCGACTACTCGATCAGCGAAGTCCTCCTTCGTGCTCTTCGTGAGCTTCGTGGTAGATCACTGTCTTTCGCAAGAATATGTTGACCACGAAGTACGCGAAGAGCACGAAGGGGGAGTACTGCGCTGGATTCGTGCCAACCCTTAATTGAAATAGACCCATCAGCTGGTACGCTCTAGCGCGGGTCGCGTCGAAACATGGGTTAGACGCTGCAGTTTGATGCCCGCGGGACGCCACACTGAAACGGAATGCGATCTAAGCCGCGCGACTTGAAGTGCCACCTGCAGATCCCGTTGAAGAACGGAATCGAGATTCCGAGGTCGGGTTCCCGGAGTAGTCCGTCCAGCATCCTGCAGCAGTGTCATACAACTTACAGGTGCGCAGGATCTCGCGCATCGCGCGCAGACTCCAACGGTAAGTAATGACCTCGCCCTTCTGCTCCGTTTCGACTTTCTTTTGTGCTTCCAGCAGATGATAGGACGGAATCGATGGCTGAATGTGATGTGCCGTATGGTCCATGATCCAATGCATGGATCGGTCCATGAATAGAGGAAACTGGCAATGCACAGATGTTTGAATCTGTCGCTCTGTCCAGTCCCCATGAGGAGGTTCATCGAACCAGTGAACGCTTGGATGAGTGTGGTGAAGAAACTCAGAGAACGAACTGAGCATACTGCTCACCACAAACGGCAGGGCAACTCCCAGCAGGATCGGTTCGCAGATGGCACTCACGCCAGTCAACGAAGCCCCGTTCCACCGTGATCGAGCAACGACGACAACGAATGACAGCGTCACCAGCCAACCGACAACCAGGAGAAAGTCGACCCAATATCGGGCTCTCATCCGGTCAACATACTGCCGTCTGGGAATGAAGCGGCGTTTCCACCAGACTTCATAACCGTAATAGAAAAAATGTCCGACAAATGTTCGAAAGAAGCGATATCGCAGTTGTGCGAACCACGACAGTGACTGGAACTCGGTCAAAGAGAGCGGTTCCCAGACGTAGTCGTATCCACGTCGGTTGGTAAACAGATGATGCACATGATTGTGTCCGTACTGCCAGAGGCAATAGGTATGCAATGATGGCAGAAAGGCGAGTGTCCCCAGCAGACGGTTCAGCCAGCGGCTTGGGGTCAACGACTGGTGGCAGGCATCATGGGCAACGGTCACCAATCCAGAGACCCAGAACCCGGCGACGATGCCGCACGCAATCCGCTGACGCAGATGCGGTGCTGCAATGGTTCCTGCGATTGCCAGCGCGTATCCACACCCATCCAGCAGGAACAACGAAAGTCCCTGCCGAAATGATCGAGATTTCAAGAGGCTCAATTCATTTGGCTTGAATTTCATTGCGGTGAGTACTTGGACATTGGCGGCGCCTTACTGCTTTTCATGTCTGAACAGTTCGTGGAGGATAGATTTCGTCTTTCCGGATAATTGCAGCCGCTTCCAGCATCAGTTCATTGGGAACTTCCGTGAATGCAATCACCGTCAGGTCCGAAAGACCTCGTTGCAGTAACTGGCGAACGGGACGACGCAGTTGAGAATCCACCAGCAGTGCGACCTCGATCCCCTTCTGCCCCGCATCACGCAGGATATTCGCCAATCGGATGATCAAGGCTTCCAGTGCTTCTGGACTGATCGCCAATTTCTTGTCCTGCTGGACTCGGCGCAGCTCCATTTCCAAGGCTTGGTCAAACAGGATGCCGTGGATTTTTCCCTGTTCGTCAACAAATGGATCGCAAATGGCACGAGACAGGTAGATCCTGGCCTTCTCTGCCAGTTCGGCCGGGTCCTTTGTTGACGGTGCGTTATGGGCAAGGCTCTCGAGGATTCGAGTCAAATTCGTAATCGGAACTCGCTCATCCAGAAGCAGCATCAGCACACGATGGACGGTTCCCATCGACAACATGTTCGGGATCAACTCATCGATGACGGCGGCAGAAGTCTCGCGAGCCTTGTCGATCAGCTTGGCCAGATCTTCGCGGCTCAGCAGTTCTCCGGCGTGTCGACGCAAGACTTCTCGCAAGTGAGTCGTGATGACACCTGGTGCATCGACCACAGTACATCCGGTCAACTCGGCCTGTGACCGATCATTTTCACGAATCCATTTTGCAGGAAGACCAAACGCTGGATCTTTGGTTTCCGTGCCGGGGAATGGGATCTTTGCTCCTGAAGGATCGATCGCCAGGACGTGACCCAGCATCAGGCTGCCGCGTCCGACTTCCTGCCCGCCAACGAGAATCCGGTATTCCTGATCCTTCATCTGATTACTGTCACGGACGCGGACCAGCGGGATCCACAATCCACAGCGCTTTGCCAGGTCTTTACGAACGGTCGCGATTCGCTGCAGCAACCCCAGGTCTCGCTTCGGATCGACCAGCGGAATCAGTTGCCTCCCGATTTCAATACAGGCCCGGTCTGTCTCCAGGAACTCTGCGAGGTGTTCTTCCATGGGAGAGAGTGGTACGACGGCGCGTTCTGGCTCAGCACTGACGGGTGGATTCGCCGCAGCCAGATTCAACTGTCGGGCGACGTACCAGAGGATGGCAGACATCACCACAAATGGAACCATTGGCATTCCAGGAGTGACGGCCAGAAGAAGAAGCAACCCGGCACCGATCTGCATCGGTCGCGCTTTGGAGAAGAACTGCCATGTGATTTCCGTTCCCAGCCCCATTGAGTTGGCGGACTTCGTGACGAGCATACCGGCAGAAGTCGCGATAATCAGTGCGGGAATCTGCGAAACCAGACCGTCACCCACGGACAGGATGGAATACGTTTGAATCGCCCGCATCACCGGCATGCCATTCATCAGGCCGATGATGATTCCACCGAGCAGATTGATTCCGGTAATAACCATCCCGGCCACGGCATCGCCACGGACGAATTTGCTGGCCCCATCCATGGCCCCGTAGAATTCCGCTTCCTGCAGCAGATGTGCGCGACGGCGTTTTGCTTCGGCATCGTTGATGGCACCAGCATTCAAGTCTGCATCGATCGCCATCTGCTTACCAGGCATCGCGTCCAGGACGAACCTGGCCCCGACTTCTGAAATACGCGTGGCCCCTTTGGTGATCACGACGAATTGAATGATGACAAGAATCAGGAAGACGACCAGACCGACGATCAGGTTACCGCCAACAACGAAGTTGCCGAACGTTTCCACGATCTGTCCCGCGTCAGCCTGCAACAGGATCAATCGAGTCGTCGCCACGTTAAGCGACAACCGGCCCAGCGTAAGGAGCAACAGAGCTGACGGAAAAACGGACAATTCGAGTGGCTGTGCAACGCTCAACGTCACCAGCAGCAACAGAATCGTGATTCCAAGATTCAATGTCAGTAGCACGTCCAGCAGCGCGGTCGGCAGCGGCACGATCAAAACGACGAGCACTGCCATCACAGCCAGCGGAAAAATCAGCTCGCTGCGTGGATTCACAATCAGTGGTTTTGCCACTCCGCTCGACATTTCAACACCTTAACGAGGGTATTCCCCTCATCACCTTTGAAATCTTGTCTGACTTCGAACCTGCTTTTCTTCAATTCAGTCAATCCCGATGCTCGGGCTCTTCGTTTCAAGCACTCAAACCTCGCAATCGATAGACGTAGCTCAGCACTTCACTGACCGCGACGTACAACGATTGAGGAATCTCTTTCCCGACCTTGACCATCTTGAACAGCGCCCGCGCGACCGGCTTTCGTTCGACCACGGGAATCCCATACCGCCGAGCCTTCGCGGCAATCTGCAAGGCGAACTGATCGCGACCTTTGGCAATGACCACAGGCGCCCCTGTGACTCCCCGCTCGTATCTCAGCGCAACCGCGATGTGAGTTGGATTCGTGATGACCAGCGTTGCCTTCTGAACCTCCTGCAACATCCGTCGCTGCGACACGATTTCACGAGCTCGCTGGCGACGGCGAGCCATGATGTTCGGATCACCTTCGTCGTCCTTGCGTTCACGTTTCACTTCTTCGCGAGACATTCGCAGTGATTGTTCATTGCGATACCACTGGTAGCCATAATCGATCGCTCCGATCACTACAAACACGCCCGCGGCAGCGATGCAGAGTTCCATCGCAATGCCCCAACCGATGGAAACCGCCTGCGATAGCAGGCCACTTCCCATCAGGGCGATCTGAGTTCCGCGATCACTTAGCACCCACCAGGCTGCGGCTCCGAGCAGCGATACCTTGGCGACGGCCATCCCGCCACGCAGAAGGCTTTCGGTCGATAGGATCTTGCCCCAGTTCTCGGCCGGGTTGATTCTTTCCCACTTCGGACCGAGTGATTCCGTGCTGATGTGTAATCCCGCCTGAGCCAGGTTTGCTGCCAGGCCGACAGTGAAGACACAGGCAAGTAACCCACCGGACAATTCCAGCCCGCGATTCATCAATCCGGAAAAGAGGGCGGGAACATCATCAACCGTCAGTTCAACGCGTGGTTGTCGTAACTGTGACTGAATTTCCTGACTCAATCCTGCCGCCAGGTTCGATCCGCTCCACCAGATACCGACGGTTCCGGCCAGAAGCAACAGCCCGTTAATCAACTCGTGACTGTACGCAAACTGGCCTCGCGCCCGCGCTTCATCGCGCCGACGCTGTGTTGGTAACTCGGTCTTATCAAAGCCCTCTTCGGACATTGCGTTATTGGCCGATCAGGAGACTGGAAAACCGTTGGAGTACAACACCCATCTGAGGAGCGATCTCTGGCCAGAGCACGAACGTTGCCACCAGGCCGATGAAGATCCTCAACGAAAAACCAATGGACATCAGGTTCAATTGAGGCGCGATGCGAGACATCACCCCCAGCACAAGCGACGTAATGAACAGGCAGCAGGCAATCGGCGCGACCAGCATCAGGCCCCACTCGGTCGCAGATGACATCGCCTGCATCTGCAGAACGATCGGAACGGAAAGAATCGACCCGCCGATCGGCTGCTTGGCAAACGACGCATGGAGTGCTGCAAGGAAAACGTGGTGTACGTTCTGTGAGAAGAAGACAACGACTCCCAGCATCTCAAAGACTTCACCCATGACAGTCGTCATCTGGGGACGCGATGGGTCCGTGATCGTTCCCAATGTCAGGCCCATCTCCTGACTCAAGTACTCACCCGCCGTTCGAAACGGGACCAGGAACAGACCAAACGCATATCCCAGGGCACATCCGATAATCGATTCGCGGGCGATCGCCAGTCCAAATGCCAGCCAGGGCTGGTCATTCATGGCCATCACGACGTTGGCTGATGTCGCCTGTGATTCAGCAAACCAGAAACACGTCAGCGCAAGAGCTGTTCCAGCCTTCACGGTCCGCGGGACGAACCTTCCGCCCAGGTACGGAATCGTCGCAACAAATGCCGAAACCCGCGCCAGGATCAGGCCGAATGTCATCACCCATGTTTCCAGCAGGCCGTCCATTCACTGTCCAATCTGCGCCGCGCGCGAAAACATCTGGACCATGAAAAAGATCGACATCTGCAGCATCCATGGCATCGAAACGATAAACAGTCCTGCCAGGGCCAGGATGCGCGGTGCGAAACTGAGCGTCTGCTCCTGGATGTTGGTCACCGCCTGAAAAATGCTGATGACCAACCCCACGATCAGGCTGACTGCCAACGCTGGTGCAGTCAGAAGAACCGCGTGATAGAAGAATTCGCGTCCCAGTGAAATAGCATCCAGTTCATTCATGGCAGTCTCCTCTATCCAAAGCTCTGATTGAGTGACAGGGCCACCAGATGCCAGCCGTCCGCCAATACGAACAACAGCACCTTGAACGGAGTGGAAACGATTACGGGAGGCATCATCATCATCCCCATGGACATCAGGACCGTGGCAACCACGATGTCGACGAGCAGGAAGGGGATATAGATGCAAAAGCCCATGAAGAACGCCGTCTTCAATTCACTGATAATGAACGCCGGGATCAGGACCGTAATGGGAGTCTCTTCGGCCGTCGAAACCTTAGTCCGGGCCATGTGAATGAACAGTGCCAGATCGTGCTTGCGAGTCTGCCGCAGCATGAACTCTTTATGAATCGCGGCTCCTTTTCGGAACGCTTCTACGCCACTGATTTTCTGGTTCATGTATGGCAGCACTGCTTC
>CAXBSB010000193.1:0-15284 GCA_963977965.1 uncultured Schlesneria sp. | reverse complement strand
TTTCAAGCAGAAGACGGCATACGAGATTCCGAAACGTGACTGGAGTTCAGACGTGTGCTCTTCCGATCTAGGGAACAGGTGCTGGTGGCGAACAGCAGCACATCGATAACTTCCTGGAATGTATCCGAACAGGAAAGTCGCCCAATTCAGAGATCGAAGAAGGACAGAAAAGCACGCTGCTCTGCCACCTCGGAAACATCTCTTACAAACTCGGCCGGATGATCAAGTTTGATCCCGTTTCCCGCAAAGTTGTCGGAGACAAGGACGCCGAAGCGTTGTGGGGACGCGAATACCGAAAGGGATGGGAGCCGATCGTCTGATCGGTTTCTCTGTCATCGCGCGTGCGGGTCGGAAGGTGGGGCTAATAGCCTGGGCCATATGATCGCTTCGCACTTCAGGCGGGGATGAAAGCCCCGCGCTGAGGTGGTTCAGAAGCGGGAGAGCCAGGTGGCGAGGCTCCCGCCGAGCCGCGATTGGGTGTAAGCTTCCCAGTCCGAAGACGGTTCGGCTGGAGCCTCACCCTCCCAGTTGCGGGGATCCCACGGTCGCGCTTTGCATCAAGGCGCAAGAATCGATGCAGACGCCTACCTGAAGATCCATTTCGGATCGCCATCCATTTCGATTTCGGCTTCCTTCTGCAGGAAGCGATCACCGCGTCGGATGTATTTCGACACAATGGTCTTCGTCAGAACGGCCGGGTTTCCGTCCGGACCTTCGATCTTACGGTAGCCATTCGAGAAACCTGTCATGAATACCGTATAGCGATCAGCTTCAGGATCGATTCCTCGCCACATCGCT
Organism: uncultured Schlesneria sp.; assembly: GCA_963977965.1. Classification (GTDB taxonomy): domain Bacteria; phylum Planctomycetota; class Planctomycetia; order Planctomycetales; family Planctomycetaceae; genus Schlesneria. Next base: position 14,486 of record CAXBSB010000193.1, on the reverse strand, counting down.
ACGCCCATGAGGGCATTGCTTGGCGCTCCCTCTTCCGCGGCTTCGGGAATCGGGCCGACAATGCTGACAGAACTCTTGTAATTCGCTTTTTCACGTTTGTTGATTGCCAGCAATGCTTCGGGGATGACCTGATCCTGATGTTCTTCATGCCGATCATTGTCGGTAATCACCAGCGTGAATTCGGGAATGAACAGCGGTGGGCTGACAGGTTCATCAAACTGATTTTCCGGAGCATTTGCCGCAACACGCGGCTCGACCTTCTTCGGAATCGCCCGATAGGTAATGTACCGGACATACTCAAGCTTCTTGTTTCCGGTCGCGGGATCAGTCAATTCGACCGGGATCATCCGCATCGGCTTCATGTAGACATCAAGCGTCCAGACATTGTGCTGGCTGAGGTCTTCTTCCGTCGGGACGGGTGGAACGACCTGGATTTCGTTGCGACGTGGCGACTGGGCTTCAACAGAGTTGGGAACGACCGCTCCCAGAATTCCGAGCGTGATCAATGCTGGAACGAAACGAAACGAAAGCCTGACCATGATGCACGATTCCTGAAACATGAGCGGGATAACGTCCCCGTGTCCGACCTCAAAACCTCGCAAACCTGTAAATTTCAGGCTGGCAAAGTCTTCACTTACGATATTGGTCTCGACCGGGCTCGGTCAACTGCGTCTTTTCAATTCAAATCCAGGCCCGTCAACAGTTTTTCGATGGCGTCGGCTCGGTGGGCCACTTCAAGGACGCTGCGGCGAATTTCTTCGGGATCGACAGTCGCTCGTGGATAGTTGTCGACCATCAGAAACTTCGCCTCTCCATCAATCTCGGCGATTGCCAGCGCCCCGTGCAGAATTTCGGAGTTCAGCCTCAAGGCCGTTTCAAAGTAAACCGAATGCGCGCTGCAGCAGACACTGGATATCCTCAATGTCCGGTCCACGGCCGCATGAGCACTGGGCTCGACCATGACCGTCTGTCGCCGACCGTCGCCAAACTGCAGATGAACATGAAACAAATTCCCGTTTCGTGCCCATTTCACGCCGGGTTGATGGGCGAATGCCGAATGCATCAATTGGTCAAGATCTTCCGATTCTCCCAGAACTGCCGACAGCAGTTGAGCCGCCTCGACTCCAGACTTGGGCCGGTTGCCACTCGCCTTGGACAGCAGTTGCTGCAGGCACTCGGACATTTCCAGGGGAATATGCGGAACATGATTCCGCAGGCTCGGTAAGGGCTGGTTCGTTACCTGGTAAATCAGTTCCGACAGGACGGGTGACGAAAAGGGCAAGCGTCCCGTCAGCAGATAGAAATAGCAAACGCCCAATGCATAAACGTCACTGGAGGTTGTCGCATCCGACATCTGAAACAGTTCCGGTGCCATGAATGGCGGCGTCCCAACCACTTCCACGTGCGGACCGGCTGCCGCTTTCAAAGGATCAGGGTCCAGAGCGACTCGCTTCGCCAGACCAAAATCGGTGATCTTGGGAACCCCGAGATGGGTCAGCATGACATTGTCAGGCTTCAGATCCCGGTGCAGAATCCCTGCCATATGTGCAGCAGCGAGGCCTTCCGCAATTCGCAAGGCCAGCGAAGTTGCGCGAACAGGGTCCTGCGGTCCGTCTTCTTCGACCAGCCGCCTTAGAGACTGCCCGGCAACAAACTCCATCTCCAGGAAATGGTAACCCCGATCTTCACCGATCGCATGGATGGTCACGATGTTCGGATGATTGAGTGCCGCGGCTGCTCGCCCTTCGTTGGCAAACCGCTCGACGTATCCCGGGTCACTTTCGACGAGTTGTGGCGGCAGGATCTTCAAAGCGCAATTGCGGTGCAGATCAACATGGTGAGCCAGATAAACGCGGCCCATCGCACCACTTCCCAGCAGTGCCTTACATTGATAACGGTCGATCTGCTGTCCAATCAATTCATCGACACTGGAAGCCATGGAAGCCCGGGGCACGTTCTGGGCCGACGAACTGACAGCGCGAGGCGAGACGATCTGTGTCTCACTGATTTGAGTCGCATCAGGTGAGTACGCCTGGCCGCACTCAGGACAGAACTTCGCATCCGGCGCGATCAGGAACTGACATGAGGGACAAAAGACTGCAGCAAACATCTCAGAGTTTGTGCGCACGTTGCCGGGTTCATTCATAACAATGGATTTCGAATGAGGTACATTTCGGGCAGAACTATCATATCAGTTGTTCGACGTGCCAGCATTCCGGAAAAGTCCCACAGATCGTGATTCGCTGATGATCGCGAAATCTTGGAGACAATTCTGGGATGGCAGAGAAAATGTCCAGAATTGTCGTCAACACGAAAGGCTCTCACCGCATAAGTGCGGGTCGCACGGCCGTGGCGCGTCAGAACAAGGGATTGACGCTGCAGTACCATGCCCGCGGGATGCCACACTTAAGTTGGATGGATCTGGCATGGAACGTAAAGATCCTATTCCATTTCAAGATACTGAATACTTCGCTCCAGACATTCCCAGACGTGGCGGCTCGGCGCAATCTCAAACAGCCACGGTCCCGCGTGCTGGTTCGTTTCCAGCGTTGCCAATAATTGCCCCCAATCCAGATCACCTTGCCCCACTTCGGACAGGATCATCCCCTGCCGTCGCTGCTTGAGATGAATCATGGAAACGTCTTCTGGTCGAATCGCTTTGACAATTTCATGGACCTGGTCAACCGGTTCTGTCAGCAGCAGATTGCAGGGATCGAAGCAGCAGCGCAGTCGGTGGGTGTCATTGCCAAGCAGGCGGCGCGCTTGTCGGAATACCGACTCAAAGACGATCCAGTCCTGATAAGCGTGTTCCACCGCCAGGTCGCCCCCATGGTCGATCAACTGCCTGGTCATGGTCGCCAGACTTATGGCAGATCTCTGGATTACTTCGTCATCCAATCGAGGCGTTCGAGTTGTCGTGTCGACGAGACGAAGATGAGGCGCCTGACCGCCACTCAGGGCAATCGACGCTTTCAGTGCCCTTTGAAATGCGTCGTTCGCATCGATTGATACGGGACCGAAAATTGGCAGGCTGACGGCGAGATTCAGCGCTAAATCAGAAAATCGCTCTGCCAGCCTGGAAAACGAATCTGGGGCGAACGAGTAATGATCCAGAAATGAATCAAAGTCACCAAGAGCCCCTTGTCGCAATTCGACCGCTCGAAATCCACTTGCTCTCGCCTGATCGATCAATTGTTCCAGAGATTCGCCTGCATCCAATTGAAGTTTCCAACAATTGGAGACAACTCCCCAGGTTTTCTGTGAGCGGCGCCCCTTGGACATCTGTAAGTTTTCCCTCAATTCACTCAGTCGTTGTTTGCGGGCTCAAGTCCATCGGGCCACAAACCTTTTGGTTACTGTCGATTGCAAGGATACAATACCGCCGTCGTCCGTGTACAATCGCCACTGCCGAAATTGAAAACGCCTTTTGCATCTGATTGAAAGTTTGTTCATGTCCGAAAGCTCGCCACCGCCTGCAGCTCCATTGCCACCCGTACGGCGGTTGGGACGGCGGATCTTTCTTGGCTTTCTTGGAACCGTAGCACTGCTTTACGGAGGAATCCTGTCGTACCACTTGCTGGTCCCGCGTCGTTCCAGTGCGGATTCGACACTGCTGGACAAGTGCCGGGAGATGTGTCTGGCCTACGGACTCGTACCAACCGGTCACCTGGCGAACGATGCCAAGGCCTATCTCCGTTCCGAAAAATCACGGCCGCTGATTTCACCCCTGTACGAAATTCTGTCCGACAAGAAATTCGTCGTGAAACCGACTCAACAACATCCGCTTCTGGGAAAAGTTGCCCCGGACTTTGATCTTTCGGATGATCAGGGGAACCGGACATCTTTGCGAGGGACATTGAAGGATGCCCCAGTCGTTGTCGTATTCTATTACGGCTATCACTGTAATCACTGTGTCGGTCAGTTATTCGGACTGAATGAAGATTTGAATCGCTTTCAGGAACTGGGAACTCAAGTCGTGGCGATCAGTGCCGATCCCCCGGAACTGACCGCCAAGCGATACGCCGAATACGGCCGATTCGACTTTCCAGTTCTATCCGATCCCGATAACGCAGTAGCACTCGCCTATGGCGTTTATCAGCCTGAAGCCGAGGGCAAACCAGAAAACAAACTGCATGGGACATTTGTCATCGATTCTGACGGGACGGTCCTGTGGTGTAACACGGGAACTCAGCCGTTTCTCGATAACCAGACCTTGCTGACAGTTATCGCCAGACAACATGGACTTACGGATTAGCGGAACGCATCCGACAAAACATTGGAGAATGCATTCATGGACAGTCGTTTCATTGCAGTCCCGCTGCTGATGTCTTTGCTGACATTACCGGCCAACGCCCACGATACGTGGGTACAGACAAACACGAATGTGATCAGAACCGGTGACGCCGTTCACATCGATCTGATGCTGGGCAATCATGGGAACGATCACCGCGACTTCAAACTCGCCAGCAAGATTTCCCTCGAAGGAACAACGCTCCGGGTCATTGCCCCCAACGGTAAAAAGTTCGACCTGAAAGACCGCTTAACAGACGTTGGTTACACTCCGAAGGAAGGCTTCTGGAGCAGTCGCTTTGCGGCGACTGATGCGGGGCTTTACATCGTCGAACACACGCGCGATGCCGTCGTCAATCACGGCAACCCTTCGCGCTCGATTAAGAGTGGCAAGACCTTTTTTGTCGTCAGCAAGTCACTCGACAAAGTCCCCCAGGAGCATCCCGGATTTGACAAAGTTCTGGGACATCCACTTGAGATTGTTCCCGAAGCTAACACGGTCACGCCGATGGGGCCTGACCTGCCGATTCGAGTCAAAGTGCTGTTCCAGGGAAAGCCGCTCACGAATGCACGCGTATCGTTTATCCCACGCGGAGAAACATTGTCTGAGGATTTCGATCCCGTTTATGAACGGCAGACCAACGAAAACGGGCGTTGCTTTTACGTGCCAAAGTCGGGCAACTATTACCTGGTCGTTGTTCATCACAAGACGGACGAAAAGGGAAGCGATTACGAATCGACTTCCTATTCGGCCACACTGTCAGTCTTTGTTCCCGAAATCTGCCCGTGCTGCGGTGAATGATTGATTTCGAAGAATCCTGAGCGAGAATTCGGTGGCTTCGAGTGGCTCAATTAATGAAAGCATGACAATGAATGTCGCCTGGAAGTGTTCGTTGCTGTTTGTTTGCGTGGCGCAACTGGCTGTTGCGGCTGAGCCGAAATTCGAAACGGCTCAGGTCGTGAAATTTCACGGATACGAACAGGCCATTCAACTGACCCGTGGCTCAGCCAAAGCGATCCTCAGCCCGCAGGCGGGTGGACGGGTATTGTCGTTTTCTGTCGATAATCAGGAAGTGATGTACCTGGATGATCAGGACAAAGAATGGCTACCCGGCAAGCCGAAATCGTCGTCTGCCGGCCGATTTGATTATGGTCCCGAATTAACCGTCATCCCGCATCCGAATCTGTGGTCAGGTGACTGGACCGGTGAAGTCACCGGCCCTCATTCGGCTCGACTGACGAGTCCGAAAGACGTAGCAGCGGGAATCCAACTGGTTCGAAACTTTCAACTGTCGGGATGCGGTCCTGACGCTGCAAACGCTCCCTGGCATCTGCTCTGCACTCAGACGATTCACAATATCTCAAACGAAGTGCGCGAGGTTTGTCACTGGGGTCGTTCGTTCTCACCAGGTGGCGGCATCTGCCTGATACCGCTTGGAGATCGTCCCAGCCGATTTCCTGCGAAGTATGCGATGTACGAAGAGGGAGCCATCATCAATGTGAGGAACACCGATGAGAAGATCCGCGAGCGAGATGGATTTCTAGAGATTCTTGCTCCGCCCAGGAAGCCAAAGCTCGGCTTCGATTCCACAGCAGGATGGCTCGGTTATCTCATGCCGAATAACACCCTGTTCGTAAAGCGATTCGCGACCTATCCTGATCGAGTCTACAACGAAGCTGCCGGGCTGACTTTGTCTGTCTGGTATCCGACCGGGCCGCGGATTGAACTGGAACCGATCGGACCACGTGAACGACTGAAGCCTGGCGAATCGGCCTCATTTACCGAGGACTGGTGGGTCCTGCCATACTCGTACCCGAAAGCAGGCGAACAGATCGACTTGAAGGAACTGACCAGGGTCGTGTCGTCAAAACTGCCGGCCGCTCCTTCTGAAGGTACCCGATAACTGTTTCTGAACATTGAAAGGGAGCAACTCCGATGATCCAGCGATCGAAATTGAAGTGTCTGTTGGCAGTTGGCTGCATGACCGTGGCGATGCTGAGTGCATTCGGTGCGGATAACGCTGACGATGAAGCCGTCAAAAAGGATCGCAAGCGGATCGAAGGGACATGGAAAGTCGTCAGCTTCACCATCAACGGGAATCAATCAACAGGCGATATCGGGAAGATCATCGTCGTCAACGGTGCTGATGGTTCGTGGAATCTGACAGTCAACGACCAGGAGCTTGTTCAAGGGGCGACAACAATTAATCCGTCCAAGAAGCCAAAAGAAATCGACATTACGCCAACCACAGGCGATGACAAAGGAAAGATGTATCCGGGAATCTACGAGGTGGCAGATGACACTCGAAAACTCTGTTTCGCCCCCACTGGCAAACCACGACCGACAGAATTCACTTCGGTAGCCGGGACGGATCACGTACTGGTGATGTTTGAACGCGTCAAGAAATAACGACAGTCCAAGCGTGCCGTTATCTGTTCATGAAATGATGTCATGAACAACTGTTCCATGAACATCGGTCAATCGATGGTCGCGGCCCGCATGCCGGAATGTCAGTTGTTCGTGGTTCAGTCCCAGTAAATGCAGAATCGTCGCGTGGAAGTCTGGCATCGTGACCTTGTTCTCGACCACGTAATATCCAAATTCATCCGTCTTTCCGTAGGTCATACCTCCTCGAATCCCTCCGCCCGCCATCCAGATGCTGAATGCGTGGGGATGATGATCCCGACCATCGTTGCCCTGCGCGGCGGGAGTTCGGCCGAACTCGGTCGCGAAAACGACCAGCGTCTCGTCCAGCAACCCACGTGATTTCAAGTCCGTCAGCAGGGCTGCTATCGGTTGATCGACCCGTCTGGCGTTCGTCGTGTGATTATTCCTTAAGTCTCCATGAGCGTCCCAATAGTTTCTTGGGTAACTGAAATTCACCTGTACGAATCGCACGCCTGCTTCCAGGCATCGTCGGGCCAACAGGCATTGCCTGGCGTACTCATCGGTGGGGTCCGTTCCGACTCCATACATCGCATGAACCGCAGCGGATTCTCGCCCCAGATCCATGACACCGGGAGCTTCAGCCTGCATTCGATACGCGATTTCAAAAGCTGCAACCCGCGATTCCAGGGCGGCGTCAGAACCGACGCGCTGCAGATGTTGCTGGTTCCGACGAGCCAGCAGATCCAGTTGCAGGCGTTGTAAATCCGTCGACTTGCTCGGAATCAGATCGGCAAAAGTCACGTCCTTAAAGTTTGTATTCCCGTCACCGATACGTGTTCCCTGAAACGTCGCTGGAAGAAACGCCGATCCGTAATTCTGGGCTCCGCCGTGATACAACGATGGACTGAGACTGATGAACCCGGGCAGATTCTGGTTTTCAGACCCCAGCCCGTAGAGCGTCCAGGCTCCGAGGCTTGGTCGAGCAAACACGCCGCTTCCGGTGTTGATATTCAGGAGTGCCGGACCGTGAGAAACCTGGTCTCCACCGTTCATCGAACGGATGACGCAAATGTCGTCAATACATCCGCCAATCCTGGGAAACAGATCGCTGACAGGAATGCCACTCTGACCATACTGCTGGAATTTCCAGGGTGATTTCAGCAGGTTTCCCGTCGGAGCAAATTCGAATTTCGGTTTGGCAATCGGCAGCGGTTGGCCATTCATTTCCTCCAGTTTCGGCTTGGGATCAAACGAGTCTACGTGCGAAACGCCACCATGCATAAAGAGGAAAACCACTCGTTTCGCACGAGCAGGGAAATGAGGAGTCTTCGGTGCCAGTGGTGACGCCCCGGACTCGTTTGCAGCACGTGACTCATTCGCTAACAGTCCCATGAGTGCAACGTGACTGAAACCGCATGCAGAGCGTTGCAGCCAGTCACGGCGGGAAAGTGATACGGGATTCATCAAGATCACTCCACGTAAAGAAACTCATTGGAGCAGAAAAGCATATGACAGAACGATTCCCAGGCTGCGCGACGTCGATCCGCGTCTGAAATCTTCTGCACAGCCTGATTCGCGATGTACTCAGCGATGAAACGGTGTGCATCTGCAACCTCTTCCGCTGACGAATGGCGGCCAAACACAAGCCAATGTGCGGCTTCGATTCTCTGATCGTCCGATTGCTGATTGTCTCCAAGCAGACGATCTGCCAGGAAGCGTGCCTGATCACGGACGAACGGGTTATTGAGCAAGAACAGCGACTGCGAAGGAACGGTCGTATCGTTCCTCACTGCGGTAACTCCATTCGGATCTGCTGCGTCAAATAATGACAAGACATCGGGCAGCATGTTACGAACGACGGGCAGATACACTGTCCGCTTTGTGAAGTGAGTGTAAAACGGATCGTCGGCCGCCAGCCGATTCGGGCGGATCTTGGACTTGATGTCTTCCGCCCGCTCGTACAGCAATTCGCCACTCTCATTTGAACCAGGAGTTCGATCGAGTTTACCGCTGACTGCGAGCATCGAATCTCGCAGTTCTTCTGCCGACAGTCGGCGACGCGAGAACGACGATAGCCACTGGCGTTCAGGATCCCGTTGACGCGACTCAGGCCCCGCCGCATTTGCCTGTTGATACGTGTTCGAAAGAACAATCAACCGATGCATGGCTTTTACACTCCATCCGCTCTCAATGAAACGAGCAGCAAGCCAATCGAGTAGTTCGGGATGAGAGGGGCGGTCACCCCTCACGCCAAAATTGTCGCTGGTGGCGACCAGTCCACGGCCAAAATGATGCTGCCAGATACGATTGACCATCACGCGAGCCGTCAGTGGGTTTGCGGGACTGGCAATCCAGCGGGCCAGTTCAAGTCGTCCGCTGCTCAATTGGTTCGGATCAACCAAACCATTTGAACCCGTCTGCGGTGTGACCGCCCCGATGACGTGCGGAACACCACGCGGAACAACTTTGCCGAGGGTAAAACGATTGCCTCGCAAATGTACGCGCAGATTTCGAGGATGAGTCTCGCGCGGAGCCATCACCATCAATGGCGGCTTACCTTCACCTTGCGAAACTTCGTACTCCCACCACATCGAGGCATTGCGAGCCTCGTCCTGAAATGGCTCAGTGCTGCGAAAGATTCCGGCCAATGCGTAGTAGTCCGTCGCACGGACGGCATCGAACTTGTGGTCATGACACCGCGCACACGCCAGAGTCAGCCCGAGCATCGCTCGGCCTGTCACGTCGATCTGATCGTCGACGATGTCGAGTCGCGATTGTTCCTTATCGGTTTCCGCGAGAGCCTTGGGGCCGATCATCAGGTATCCGGTGGCGATGGCTCGTCGAGTCCTCACCGCGATCGAATCGTCCGGCGGCAAAAGATCTCCTGCCAGTTGCTCAATCAGGAACTGGTCATAGGGAAGATCGCTATTGAAAGCATCAATGACAAAGTTTCGGTACCGCCAGGCGAATCGCATGACGGCGTTGGCATCATTTGCGGTCGATTCCGCGTATCGGACGACATCCAGCCAATGTCTTCCCCAGCGTTCCCCATAGTGGGGAGATGCGAGCAACCGATTCACGACTTTCTCATAAGCCTGCGAAGAAGGATCACTGAGAAACGCAGTCACCTCATCTCCTGTTGGCGGCAAACCCGTCAGGTCAAAGGTCACCCGCCGCAACAATGCCAGCTTGTCTGCAGGAGTTGCGGGTGAGATCTGCCGGGCTTCCAGTTCGTGCAGGACGAAGCGATCAACGGGCGACAGGACCCACGCTTCATTTCGAACGTTTGGAAGTGGTGGCGATTTTACAGGCTGGTACGCCCAGAAGTTTTTCTCGACGGCTGTAAAGACGGCCGGGGCGGCCTTATTCTGGGGAATATCAAGCCACAGACCGAACTTCTCAGCCAGGTGGCTTTCAATTCCCGATCGCTGCTGCTCGTTGAGTGCCGTGTTGTAGATGATGACTTCACCCACATCCCCCTGGATCGATCCGCACCAGTCGAGCGCTTTACCGAGATAGGCCCCGATATCGGAACGGTGCTGGATATCCGGAACGCCGTCTCGCCCTTCCAGGGGCATTCCGTCAGGCCGCGTGGCCGCAACTCCGTTGATGAAGATCCGAGTTGTCGTCCGCATCGGCCCCGGCTGTTTGACAATCGTCAGCAACGTCGGTTTACCGTAGTGCGGCTTGAACGAACCCTTGCCGAGTGATGCGTCGTGATTCCAGCCTCCGGCAAAATGAAGAGCATGATCTTCGCCACGATTGATCTGCACCAATGCCGCCAGTGGCTTTCCAGGATCGCCGCCAAAAGCGGGGTTACCGACAGCAACCACGCCGTCATATGGAGCCGACACTTCATGTGGAGTCAGATTCATGACAACGATGATTGTCAGTGCCGCATCACCCCGAATACTGACGGGATACCCCGGCGAAGAGGCAAGTCCTGTGGACGTATCGAACCGGACTGCTGGCCGCCCCATCAGGCGACTTTGTCGCGCAAATCGACCGGGTTGGCCAACGCCGCCGGTACGAACGCCTTTCGTCGCCGAAACGTCTCGTCCATGCCCACTTTGATCCGGCCAGACGTAAACAGGATCTCCATCGTTGAGCGAGATGGCATCCGCTTTCAACCACAACTGCAGCGACTTTGCCAGGTCTGGGATGTGTGGTTCGATCGGAGCGACGACTTCGAGAGCCGTCGTCGAGTCGGCAACTGGATTGGTCGCCCCGGGCCAGACAGCCCCCTGTTTGATCCATTTTTCCAGCGAAGCGATCTGAAATTCGGTCAGTTTGCCATCAGGTGGCATCGCCAGTCCGTTCTGGTGACGGACGGCCTGAATCAGCAGACTCTGCTCGGGTTTCTGTGGCACGACTGCCGGGCCAGTTTCTCCCCCTTTGAGAAGGGATTCGCGAGATTCCAGCCGTAATCCCCCTTTGACCGTCTCACCTGAATGACACTTCAGGCATCGCTGGATCAGCAGAGGCCGAACGTGCTTTTCAAAATGGTCTTCCTGCTCAGATGCGCCTACCGCGATTGGAGCGGCAGCGATCATTCCCGAAAGGAGGATAGAGAACCACATTGCGTAATTTCGCATCGAATCGAGTCTTTCCTGAATTCTGTCGACCGGATGAATCCTGCCATCACATAACAACTGCGACATCGTTTTATGAGCATGTCGAGACGTATCTTCAGCGGAAGCAATGTGCTGAACATGATACACGTTTGTCTGCAGGAAACGCACATCGAGCCCGCCAGCATTTCGAGACAATTTCTGATAGTGGTCCGCAAGCCATCATTCCCGCGAAGGCGAGAATCCAGCGAGTGCAACATAAGACCATTGGCAACATGCGTAAGGAACTGGATTCGCGCCTTCGCGGGAATGACGAAGCACCTGCTTCCTGCCCAGTTTCAAAAAGGCAATGGCCCAATTTCGATGCCCTTGAAAAGTTGACGCAAACGACGTTTCATGAGTCGAAACACTGCGGTTGAATTCGCGTTAGATCGTTGGATCGCGGCATCACGTCTTCGCGTCAATTCAGGAATTCCCTGCATGACCACAGAAACGACAAGCAACGAACTGGCAACCGTGGGCGCGGGATGCCGCTGGTGTGTCGAAGCGGTCTTCGAACAGCTTCGCGGAGTGACATCTGTCGCTTCTGGTTATGCTGGCGAAAAGGCGTCCGCCGCCAAATCGATCAGTCACCGAAGTATGAGCGAAAAGAAGAAAGAACCTCCTGTGAAACACTATCTTTTGCGATGGTTCGAATCGGTGAGTGGGAGCTCTCCGTGTCGGAGTTCGCTCGGTGTACGGGTCGGCTTGGATCGGCAGATGCCCAACTGCCGACAATCCATTTCTATTCTTGTTGTGATGGCGTTCTCGTCGTTAGTCTTCATGCCAGTGGCGCTGGGGCAGGATGCAACGGCGTCGTTCGTTACCGACGTCGTGAGGCCTGTGCATCCGATTTTGATTCGCAATGAGCATGGGCCGTTGCTGCGAGTTGATGTCAGTGCCGTGACCGAGCAGCGAGGACTGCTGACGGCGCTGGAGTTCTCGCTACAGGGAACTGATGACCTGCGGGATATCGAGTCGGTGAGGTTGTTCGCGACGGGAGGGCAGGAAGCGTTTTCGGCGACGACTCCGATTGGCGAGCCGATCGCTCCACAGCCGACGTTCGTTATGCCGGTCGAGCGCGAGCTGCTCAAAGGCAACAATGTCTTCTGGCTGTCGGCGCGGCTGAAGCCGACTGCCGACTTGCAGCATCAAATCGTCGCGACCTGCACATCGATCAAGACGTCGATCGGGAACATCAAGCCGCGCGATGATGTGGCGAATGCTCGCCAGCGGATCGGCATCGCACTGCGAAAACACAACGACGACGGCGTGCATACTCACCGCATTCCCGCATTGACAACCTCGACGAAAGGGACGCTGCTGGCTGTCTATGACATGCGGCGGCGGGCGGGACGCGACCTGCAGGAAGACATCGACATCGGGCTCAGCCGCAGTACGGACGGCGGGCGAACGTGGGCGTCGCCGCGCGTCATCATGGACATGGGGCAGTACGGCGGGTTGCCTCAGGAACAGAATGGGTGCAGCGATCCGGGCATCATCGTGGATCAGCAGACGGGCGAGATCTTCTGCTTCGCCGTCTGGATGAACGGCAAGCCGGGCAAGCATCAGTGGACGGGCGACGGTTCCGAACCGGGCTTCGAGATCGGCAAGACCGCGCAGCTTCTGATGGTCCGCTCGCAGGACGATGGACTCACCTGGTCCGCGCCGGAAAACCTGACTCGCAAGTTGAAGCAGGAGAGCTGGTGGCTGCTCGCACCAGCACCGCAATCGGGGTTCAGTCTGGCCGATGGAACGCTCGTCATGCCGATGCAAGGTCGCACGGGACGCGAACGGCTGGAGACCTTCGCGACGATCATGATCAGCCGTGATCACGGTAAGAGTTGGACGGTGAGTAATCCCGGCTACACCGGCGGCAACGAGTGTCAGGCGGCGTTGCTCGGCGACGGCTCGATCATGCTCAATGTCCGCAACGATCATGAGCGTTATCGAGCGGTCGTGGTGACGAAGGATCTCGGGCAAACATGGACCGCGCATTCGACGAGTCGCAAGACGCTGATCGAACCAAACTGCAACGGGAGCTTGCTGCGGTTCGACTACGAACGCGGGGGCGAGTCGAAGCATGTGCTGCTCTTCGCGAACCCGCACTCGCAGAAAGGCCGCACTCATCAAACGGTGCAGGTCAGTTTCGACGACGGACAGACTTGGCCGGACTCGCATCACTGGCTGCTCGATGAAGGTCGCGGCGCGGGGTATCCGAGTCTTACGCAGATCGATCGCGAACATGTCGGCATCGTGTATGAGGGGAGCCAATCGCAGCTCGTGTTCGAGAAGCTCGCGCTGATCGACTTGCTGGAGCCGACGCGGCGTCATGCCTCGCGCGATGTCTGGCAGCGCGAGGTCTCGCCGGAAGGTGCTCAGTTTCTGGAGCGACGTCGTCAATCGCCGCCGTTCGGTGCCGCGAACTTTGATCTCAACGGCCTGCGAGCGGGCATGGGGGCGCGGCAGGAGCCGACCGTTCCCGGAGTGAAGCTCACGAAGATCAATGTCGGCGATGTGCCGTGCGAGTGGGTCATGACGCCGGACGCCGATCCCGATGTGAGGCTGCTCTATCTGCACGGCGGCGGCTGGGTTTCGGGATCGGGCGGCAACTATCTGCCGCTGGCCGCAGACATCTCGGCGGCAGCGAAGTGCGCGGTGCTGTTGCCGGATTATCGACTGGCTCCCGAGCATCCTTTTCCGGCGGGACTCGATGATTGCGTCGCCGCGCATCAGTGGCTCACGGCGAACGGCCCGAACGGTCCCGGTGCGGCGAAGGTGACGTTCGTGGCCGGCGACTCGGCTGGAGGAAATCTGACACTCGCCACACTGCTGGCCTTGAAGGATCGTCGACTCAAGCTGCCTGTGGGCGGCATCGCGATCTCACCCGCGACCGACTTCACGTTGACCAGTCAGGCGTTGAAGTCGGTGTCTGACCCGATCATCAGCTCGCGGACGATGCCGGAATTCCGCGACCGCTATCTCGGTCAAACCGATCCGCGCCATCCGCTCGCATCGCCGCTGTTCGGCGACTATCGAGGCTTGCCGCCGATCCTCATGCAGTTGGGTGAACACGAAATGTTGCGCGACGACGCCATCCGAGCCGCCAAGAAAGCCCGAGGCGACGGCGTTCCCGTTACGCTCGAAATCTGGCCGGGCATGGTACATGTCTTCCAGATTCGACGACTACCCGAATC
>CAXBSB010000192.1:0-15356 GCA_963977965.1 uncultured Schlesneria sp. | reverse complement strand
GACGCCACACTTAAACGGAATGCAATCTAGAATAAACTGATTCCATCGGGGTGGCGACAATGTACGGCAACCGGGCTGGTGGTTTGGGAACGCTCGGAATCTCGGCCGCGCGCATTGAGGGAGCCGATTCAAATACAACGACATCAGATTCGGTTGGCCCATCCAATGACACACGAAGAACAAGAATTCATTCTTAAACTGTCGACTTCAGAAATCTCGCAGGAGGATTTCCTGAAGAAGTTTGGGGCTTCGCGACAAGAAGTTCCACTGCTGATCGAACGATTGCTCCGCGAAAGCTTCAAGGAGGCGGATGAGGATGGCATCGACTGTGCTCTGTTGGTTGGATTCGTCTTCGGATTTGGCGTCCGGCATATTCAGATCCTGTGCGAACTGTCGGACGCAGACGGGCATCATTCACACGAAGACATCGTATCAGCCCTGGATGAGCTGCGAACGCCGCGTGCCACCGATGTGTTCTTTCGTGCCATACAGGCCCGACATAAGTATCTGGATTTCGATGACGCCCACGCGCTGGCCGTTAAAGCGCTTTATGCTTTGAGCAATCTCAACACGGAATCCGCGCGGGAGAAGATCCGGCTTGCAACTCATTCTGATGTTCCACGAATCGCCGAACAGGCCAGGGAACGCCTGCGCGAATTGAAAACAGATTCGTGAGGTGTTGCATCGACAATCCTCTGAAGTCCCTCTGCATGTAATCAGCGTTTATTGATTCATTTCTCCCCTGAAGGAGATTTCAAGACCAGAACTCTCTGCCAAACTGTTGGAAAGCGGCGCCACAGCCGATCTACAGCTGAATTTCGGCGACTACGCTAGAATGACGGCATTCAATGGTGCCTCCCAGACATTTCGCGACGGGTTTGGCCATACCGCCGCTGACCATGCGGCGCATCATGTTCGCGAAATCGCTGTGCAGTTTTCTTGGTCCTGAATTCCTTCTGAAATCCCAGGTGCGGCACATGCTGACGATCACCGACTTCGATGAATTGCATGCGCTGCTCAAAGCATTGCTGGCTCTCAAGTTCGAAACGGAGGCGTTTGACTCCAACATTGCCGAAGTCGCCTGGAGTCCGTTTGTTGCGGCGGCCGCCAATAAAGTTTACGACGCCGCGATTTCAGCGGCTCGATCCGCGAACCAATTGGACTATGTGAGAAGCTTGGAGGATGGGCGAACGCTGGCGAATTATCCGTGGATCGCCAATGTTGCTCGAAGGTATGTCGACAAATTCCGCGAAACATGGAATCGATGGAGTGCGGAAGAGCGGGCTTGCAATTGCCGACTGTTGATCAGCCCTTACATCGCTTCTGACGAGCAAATCAACGAATTAATCGCCCGGATTAATGAACAACCGGCGGAGGAATCAGACCGCAAATGACCGGTCCAATTGCCAGGTTTTTTATTTCCGCGTAGCCGATTCGATTGCCGATGCACAGTCCTGCTTCATGCAGTACGTCCTCTCGATTGCGCAATCCGTAACAGAGCCCGACGCAAACCGTTCACAGCGTTGAGAATCGGGGAGATTGTCGGTAGAATTTGACCTGCGGATGTTCCCTGAACAGGCTGGGCTCATGTATCGCCTTAAGCACTTTTCAGGAAACGAGTTGCTGCACGCATTGTAGGTGCGGCCGAACCGCTGGACTGTCTACGCGACCAAGGAGTTCTCGCTTGTCTACCGGTGACGGACCCCCACCCGATCAAACCCCGACTTTTACCCCTGCTTTTGACGATGGCGGCGACGATCACGTCGTCCCTATTGCGATCCAGGATGAAATGCGGACGAGCTATGTGACGTACGCGATGAGCGTCATCATCAGCCGAGCTCTTCCAGACGTTCGCGATGGCCTGAAGCCATCACAGCGACGAATCCTTGTGGCGATGAATGACTTGAACCTCGGGCCGAGTTCTGGCCGAATCAAGTGCGCCAAGATCTGTGGTGACACCAGCGGGAATTACCACCCCCACGGCGAAGGATCGGTCTATCCGACGCTTGTCCGTCTCGCGCAGAACTGGAATATGCGCGAAGTTCTGATCGACAAGCAGGGAAACTTCGGTTCGCTGGCGGGAATGCCTCCCGCAGCCATGCGATACACAGAAGCTCGCATGTCATCCGTCGCCGCAGAAATGCTCGACGACCTCAAACGAGACACTGTCGATTTCGTTCTGACCTACGATCAGCGAAACCGCGAACCGGTCGTACTTCCATCCCGCTTCCCGAACCTGATCGTAAATGGTTCCAACGGGATCGCTGTCGGGATGGCGACCAGTATCCCACCGCACAACCTTTCTGAAGTCTGCGATGCAATCGTACGCTTGATCGATGATCCAGACTGCACGCTCGATGACCTGTTGGAAGTCATGCCGGGGCCTGATTTTCCGACCGGAGGTGTGATCTGCGGTCGGTATGGAATCCGCCAGGCATACATGACGGGGCGGTCGACGATTACACTTCGTGCCCGAACTCGGTTCATCACCGAAAAGAACACCGACATCATCGAAGTCACCGAGATTCCACACCTGGAAACGCGTGACCGCATTCGTGAGAAGATTGAGCAGATCGTCAAGGACGAGCGGATCAAGGGAATTTCCCGCGTCACCGACTTGACCGACAGAACGCTTCCGTCGTGGCAAACCTGTCTGCACATCGCGTTGAAACGCGATGCCGACAAAGAAGTCGTGCTGAATCAGCTCTTTCAGTTCTCGCCGCTGCAATCCACAGTCAGCGTGATCCTGCTGGCACTCGTGGGTAACCGGCCGAAGCTGCTCACGCTGAAAGAAATGCTGGCGGAATTTATCCGCCATCGGATCACCGTCATCCGGCGTCGCACAGAATTCCTGCTCGGCGAAGCCCGGAAGCGAAAGCACACCGTTGAAGGTTTGCTCATCGCGCAGATCAACCTGGATCTGGTCATTTCCACGATTCGGAAT
Organism: uncultured Schlesneria sp.; assembly: GCA_963977965.1. Classification (GTDB taxonomy): domain Bacteria; phylum Planctomycetota; class Planctomycetia; order Planctomycetales; family Planctomycetaceae; genus Schlesneria. The sequence goes on along the minus strand of CAXBSB010000192.1, from coordinate 12,412 downwards.
TCGCCAAGTCGTGCCGAAGCAAAAGAACGACTGCAGTTGATTGAAGTCCCCGGAGCTCTGATCGCTCGTGCGGTCGGTGATTCGGCCTATTCCATGTTCCAGGAAGAGTATGGCGTCAAAGAGGCCTATACTCTCTCCTCCAATCAGGCCGAAGCCATCGTCTCGATGCAGTTGGGATCGCTCGCGAATCTCGAACGAGAAAAACTGCGGGAAGAGCACGGGAAGTTGCTGACCGACATTCGTGGTCACCTGCACCTGTTGTCGGATGAAGCAAACATTCGCGCTGTTGTTCGCAGCGATATGCTGGCTATGCGAGAAAAGTACGGCAACAAACGCCGTACGGAAATCAGTGAAGTCGAACTGGGGGATGTCAATCAGGAAGACTTGATCCCAGAAGAGCCGATGGTTGTGACGCTTTCGCAGCGTGGCTACATCAAGCGGATGCCTCTGAACACGTACCAGGCCCAGAATCGGGGCGGGCGAGGCATCACGGGGGCCAAGGCGGACGATGAGGATGCGATCGAGCACCTGTTCGTCGCCAGCACACATGACTGGCTCTTGTTCTTCACAGACAAGGGAAAAGTCTTGTGGGAAAAGGTCTACAACCTTCCGATGCAAAGTCGCACGAGCAAGGGACGGGCACTCGTCAATCTGTTGTCACTGCCCGAAGGGGACCGCATCAGCGCCTGCGTCACCGTGCGTGAATTCGATGAAACGCGTTTCCTGATGATGGCAACTCGCAAGGGCCTGGTGAAGAAGACTCCGCTTTCCGCCTATAAACGGCCGACCAAGGGAGGAATCATCGCCATCAACCTGCGTGAAGGTGATGAACTGATTCAGGCGATGCTGGTGTCGCCAGGTGACAACGTCATGCTCGCAACATCCAGCGGGATGGCAATCCGATTTGCCGAGTCGGATGCGCGCAGCATGGGCCGAAATACCAGCGGTGTGAAGGGGATCACCCTGACCAAGGGAGCCTCAATCATCGGCATGGTGCTCGCGAATCCAACGATGAGCCTGATGACAGTCTGCGAAAACGGATATGGCAAGCGAACACCGATCGGAATCGGTGTCGTCGAAGGCGAGGAAGCAGCAACAGATGATGTTCCACCGCCGGACGACGAAGCACTCGAAGAAAGTGCTGTCGACGAAGCTGCATCCGAAGATTCGGCGGAGGACGAAGCGGATGTCGCGGACGAAGCCGTTGCAGATGAATCGAGTGCTTCCGTGAAGGGCTATCGTCGTCAGCGGCGTGGTGGTAAGGGGCTGAAGGATATTAAGACTACGGACAGAAATGGTCCGGCCGTCCGAATTCTGGCGGTCACCGACCAGGACGAAGTTCTGATGGTCACGGCGGTTGGAAAGATTCAGCGAATCCGCGCCGGTGACATCAATGAAATCGGCCGTAACACTCAGGGTGTGCGAGTCATCCGTCTGGACGACGGGGACAAACTCGTCAGCGTCGCAAGAATTCCGAGCGATCTTGTCGTTGCACCTGTTACTGAGACACCGGGTACTGGAGCATCCGACACACCCGAGCCACCACCGAGTCCATCTGCACCACCATCAGCGTGACGATTGTGCTCTTTAATTCTGAACAGCGGGTATCACGAAGTCATCGCGTGGTACCCGCTTATTATTTTTCAATCTAAGAGTGTTGCATGGATGGCATGTCAGGCTGCGACCACGACAAACTCACGAAACCCGTGAGGACTCTGCGTGCATCTCCTGAGCCATCGAACGGATTTTGACCGATCGGCTATCACAATCGAACCGTCATTTCTGTTGGATAATGACCCAATTGCTGAATAGCCCTGATGATCTTGATATAATCTCTCCAGAGAACGTCCGTTAAACTTATGCGAAGCGAGATTCCTCATGCCCTCTGTGCAAGATTCTGCGTCGAGTGATCGCGGTGGGAAATCGTTTGCGATTGCGTTGGCGATCGTCGTTTCACTCGCGGCGATTCTGACGATCCTGATTCGTCAGACGATCGAAGTGGATCAGCTTTCCACCAAAATCCCTGCCCCGAAAATTCAAGCGGCGGGCTGGCTGAATGGACCTGGGCCGAGCGAAGAAGACTTGCATGGAAAAGTGATTGTCGTTGATGCCTGGGCCTTCTGGTGTTCCCCTTGTCGTCGAGCGGCCCCGGAACTTGTTCAGTTATACGAAAAGTACAAAGACCGGGTGGTATTCATCGGCCTGACCAGCGAAGGGATCGAAGCGGATCAGCAGAATCGAAGTTTTCTGGAACAAACGAAAATCACGTGGCCCAACGGATATGGAGCTATGAAAACGCTGTCGGACTTAAAAGCAGAGACCATTCCTCAGCGATGGGTCATTGACCGAAAATATAACCTGGTCTGGAACGAAAACTCGGCGCAGTCCATTGAAGAAGCAATCGACCTGGCACTGGCTGAAAAACCATGAGTTCTTCAGGCGCTGACCTGCCATCGCAATTACCCGCTCGCTCGCGTCGTTTCCGCTGGCGATGGTTGCTGCTGCTCGTTGCAGGGATTGTTTTCATCAGAGGAGCATTGATGTTCGGTGCCAAACCGCCTCCAGTGGGCCTCGTTGATGGCCATCTGAGACCCTGTCCGAGTTCCCCGAATTGTGTCTGCTCACACGGCGCGGATGAGGCCCATTCAATTGCCCCTCTGCGTTTTTCAGACGACCCTCAATTCGCATGGATGCGACTGAAGGTGATCATTGAGGGGATTCCCCGGACGAAAATTGTGAAGTTTGAAGACAATTATCTGCACGCCGAATTTACGACTGCTCTGTTAAGATTTGTCGACGACGTGGAGTTTCAGCTCGATTCAGACCGTGGCGTGATTGAAGTTCGCTCGGCATCGCGTGTAGGACATTCTGACTTAGGGGCGAATCGAAAACGGGTTGAATTGATCCGAAAGTTGTTCGAGTCGGACTTGCAAATTCCCCCTCTGACCGGTCAAGCTACTTCTCCTGCCGGTTCCCGCCCGGAATCTCCGTAACCCGTGCCTGCCAAACGCCAATAGACAGTTATGAGCTACTTCACCACTCGACTGCGCATCGTGTTGCTGAGTCCTGCCATTCTCTTTGCATTGGCGGGGCCCATTCGTGCACAAGGGGAATGGGAAACCAATGCCGAATCGGAACTCGCCCTGGAACGCGGTCTGACGTGGCTCGCCAGAACTCAAGGCACGCAAGGGAATTGGGAATCGAATGACCTCGGGCTTGTAGGCCTCGGGGCACTTGCGTTTCTCTCTGCGGGCCACATGCCCGGGCGAGGAAAGTATGGCGACAACGTCGACAGGGCACTTCAGTTCATCGTGAAGAATGCCAAACCGTCAGGATTGCTGAACATCGCGGATGCCCAGCGAGACCTCTACAACCATGGTCTGACGGCATTTGTCCTGGGGCAGGCCTATGGAATGACAGACGATCCCCAGATCGGCAAGACACTCGACAAGGCTCTGAAACTGATCGCCAACACGCAATGTGACGATGGCGGGTGGGATTATCGAGCGCGTCGTCAGGTTCACGGTCATGACCTGAGTCTGTCTGTGATGCAGGCGAAAGCTTTGCGGAGTGCCGTCGACAGCGGGTTTGAAGTTCGTAATGACGTAATCAAACTGGCGATCCAATCCGTTCGAGACCATTACAAGGCTGACAATGGGGCTCGCGGGATGGATGAGCGGGCTAAAGAAGGGGGCGGGCAATTCACGTACGATGGCAACCGCGGGACCGTGGCCATGGCGGCCTGTGGCGTCGTCTGTATGCAGGAATTCGGCCAATATGACGATTGGCGAATTGCCAAGAATCTGGATCTCATTTCGAAAGAAGTCTCTCGCTTGAAGCCCGTTAAGGGACTCGGCGATGTCCCGTTTGATGCTTACACGCTGTATTACGTGGGGCAGGCGGTCTATCAGGCTGGTGGCGATCCCTGGCGTCAGAATTACCCGATTCTGCGGGATCACCTGATCGCGTCTCAGATCCGCAAGCCGGAAAATCCGGCAGAAGATGGAGCGTGGAAAGATACTCGCTGGGTACATGGTAAGCAGGGCCATCTCTACGGCACTGCTGTCGCGTGTTTTGTTCTCTCCATCCCAAATCGTTATCTGCCGATCCTGCAGGAAGGCAAGATCGAAGGTCTACGAGAAAAGTTGGGACAGAAATAGTGCTTTCTTTCGATGCCAGTTCGTTTGCGATTGCCGGAGCGATTGCCGCAGCCGGACCAATCATCATCCATCTGCTGAACCGTCGGCGATTCAAAACCGTCAGTTGGGCCGCGATGGATTTCCTGCGCGAAGCTCTGGAACGGAACCGGCGAGTTCTGCATTTCCGCGATATCCTGCTGCTGGCGCTTCGCATCCTTGCAGTGATCCTGTTTGGTCTGGTGCTCGCTCGACCATTCTTCAAGGGATCTGCAGCCGGAGCTCTCTGGCACGGCGTACTGCTCGTCTTCTGCCTGATCGTCACATTTGGCAGCGCCATTGCCTTGGCGACCTCGGGCTCAGGTCAGGCGCGAGCGAAAATGGCAGCGACGGGATTGCTTTGCCTGGGCTTGATCGGATCCGTGTTTGGACTTTGGGGGATTGCCCGCCAGTCTTCGGACGGTGATGCAGCGAATGCCCGCTCGCCCGTTCACGCAATCCTGGTTGTGGACAACAGCCGCAGCATGGGTGTCGAAGCCCTTGGCGGGACGTTGCTGGATCGAGCCAAAGGGAAAGCCGCTGAATTCATCGATTCGCTTCCTCCTGAAAGTCGAATCACCGTCATTCCGCTGGCGGGGTCGGAAGATCAGTCGTTTACGCTAAATGCTTACCCGAATAAAGAAGACTCACGTCGGCAACTGGAACGAGTCAAGCTCGTTGATACCGAAGGGAGTGTCCGCTCCGGTCTGGAACTGGCAGCACAAGCCTGTGATCAGGTCACAGACCTCCCTTCAAAGCGAGTTGTATTTCTGACCGATCTGCAGGCGACAGCGTGGCAGTCGGGGATTGCTCCGGAATTGCAGAAGCGATTGTCCGGGATGCAGATTGTAGATCTCGCAACGGCGTCCGCCAGCAACGTCTGGGTCGCCGGGCTTCATCTGGAAGATGGCTTGGCCAGTGCTGAAGTCCCCTGTCGATTGCTGGCGCGGATTGAGGCTTCGGGAGCCTCTGGCGATACATCATTCGAGGTTCAGGCTCGACTGCTGATCGATGGGACCGAAGTCGCCAGCCAGGCAGTGCAAATGTCTGCAGGCCAATCGCGCGAAGTGGAGTTCACTCACCAGTTCGACGTGGTGGCCGATCCGCTCAAGCCCGGGTCGGTGGTGGCAACTGTCGTTGTTCAATCGGAATTGCAGTCTACGGACCAGTTGCCCGCCGACAATCGACAGCAGATCGTGATTCCGATTGTTGCATCGCTTCCCGTCGTTTTTGTGGACCCGTTTGGCAGCGACGAGAATCTCGAAAAGAATCGGATTGGTGAGACGTATGCCCTGCGTCACTTGATGGCACCACGGTCCAGCAGCGACAAGTCGCAGCGCCGTTTGATTCACATTGAGCACGTGCGTCCCGATCAGGTCACTCAGGAACTTCTGGAAACCGCACGGCTCGTGGTGATCGCCGGACTGGAACGACCTGACGAAGGGATGATTCCTCTGCTCCGCGAATTCGTTCAGCAAGGGGGGCCGGTCGTCATCATGGCGGGGGCTCTGTTTGATTCGGCAAGCTGGAACGAGCGAGCCTGGCTGGATGGCAAGGGGATTCTTCCCGCACCGCTGGACCCGAAACCGCAAGGAGTCACTCCTGAAGAAGCACCTCAACAGGTGCAGGCGTTCTATGCCGATTTCGCATCGATGCAACACGACTTCTTCCTGGTTGATGGCGAAAGCCCTCAGTCGTTGAAGTCATTATTTGAAGCAACGCCCTTCTTCAAAGCTGTGCGAGCGGATGTGGGGACTGCGGTCATTGATGGTCTGCAGAAATCAGAGGCGGCAAGATTTTCTGAGGAAAAAGCGTTTCTCGATCAATATTCCGCACGCCAGGCCAAGGGTGGAGGAGACAAAGGGACGGGACGGGATCAAGACGATGATCGTAAGTTCCGGGCCATCGAACCTGCCTGGTGGAACTGGCGATCTCCGTTACCTCTGGTTGATCGCAGTTTAACGCCCGACGAACTGGCAAAGCGAAGTGCTCCACGTGTACTCGCAAGCTTCGACAAGAATCGTCTGCCGTTTGCCGTTGAGCGATCAATCGGGGCCGGGCGGGTTGTCCTGTTCACCAGTGGTGTCAGTTCAAACTGGAACCTGCTGCGTGGATCCGGGGCGATGTACCTGTTTCACCGGGCATTCTGTCAGTTGATGGAAGAGACCCTTCCGCCTCGCAACTATCTGGCGGGCCAGAAGATTGTATTGCCTGTCGAACGTCGGACGGACTTGCGGCTGGCAGTGACTCGCCCTTCAGGAGTCCGTGAACCATTGAGTCTCGAAGCGATCGGTTCTGATGTTTCAGGGGTTGTTGTACGCAGACCTGTTGTCGCAGGGACTTATCTGGTCGCTGCCGAGAATCAGGATAGTACAACGCCCGGTTCCGCTGCGGCGATCGACGAAACGCCACTCGCGGTGAACGGTGCTGAGCCTGAATCAAACCTGACAACGATCCCGATCGCCGATCTGCAGCAGAAGTTGGGACACGAACACGCTCGCGTTTTGACCGCCGATGAACCGATTCGCGTTGAAGGAGGAACTCGACGCGGACAGGATTTGTGGAAACTGTTTGCCTGGTGCGTGCTCGGCTGCCTGCTGATGGAAAAGCTGGTACTGGCGTGGCCAATGTTGATGAAGAAGAAAGTCGCAGAACCCGCGACGGTTTGAAATCACCGACAGCACGCGATGAATTGAATGAGCAAGTACACGATTTGACAACGACGACTATCAAGCCCTTGCAGACCGTAAGGGTTAAGGCTCTGAAATGAACTGGACGACGACAATAGGCCGGATGCTGGGATACAACGACGTGTCGAGGATTGACTCGGCACACGTGTCGTTTGGCTCGGCGTGGGCACATGCACAACCCGTGCTGGTCGTGCTTGGCTGCGTCGGCTTGTCCGCTCTTTCAGTCTGGTTCTATCTCCGGTGGCAGTCACGCGGACACCAGCCAACCCGCATTTTCCTGGCAACGCTGCGCACCATCGCACTCTGTTCCCTATTGTTGATCCTAGCAGACCCAACGCTGGAACTGGTGTTCGTCAGTCAACCCAAACCGGTCCTGTGGGTGCTGCTCGATGGCAGCGACAGCATGTCGATCCCGGACGAACTTCCCACTGACGAACGTGATTCGCTGGCGAAAGCCGTTGATCTCGTCGGGTATCAGGCAGGACGCCCAACCCGAGAAGGAGAACGTCCGGCTCGAGCCGACTATGCACGCGCTCTCCTCACTCGCAAAGATCGCAATCTGCTGGAAAGACTCGAATCGACATACCGCCTGAGAATGTTCACGTTCGGTGAATCGGAAGGGGTCCGTTCGCTCGCCTCGGCCGAGTCCGCATCGGCCACTGACCAAAAGGCTTCGATTTCGAACTGGCAGACGACGGGAACCGTCACCGCGCTCGGTGATGCCTTCGAAGATCTGGCTCGCAAGCATGCGTCCGACAATCTGGCCGCCGTGCTCGTTGTCAGCGACTTCGATCAGAATGCGGGGACAACTCCACTTGCAGCCGCCAAGAAATTGGGAGTACCCATTTTTACAGTTGGGGTCGGTCCGCTGACAGCAGTCGACCTCAGTATCGATCTGCTGGCCCCGCCTACGATGAAGAAGGCTGAGTCTTCAACGATCAGTGTCACGGTTCGGCAGCGTGAACTGGAAAACGCATCCGTTCACGTGAAGCTATTCGCACATCAACCGGGTGAAATGACGGGAGACGAACCCGCCCGAACGCTTGTCGGTGAAAAGACCGTCACGATCAGCGGGGCGAGTGAGCAGATTGAATTCCCCTACACACCCGAATTGACCGGGCGATTTATCTTCACCGCTGAAGTGGATTCGGTTGAAGGTGAAGTGGTGACCCAGAACAACAAAGCCGAACGTGAAGTCAAGATCATCGATGACTTCCTGCGACTGATGTTCGTCGAATATGAACCGACCTGGGAATGGCGATTCGTCAAAGAAGTCTTCCACCGCGACAAACTGGTCGGTATGCGAGGATTCCGGACATTCATCCGGTCTGCAGACCCCGTAGTTCGCGAAACAAACGAACTATTCTTGCCAAGCCTGACGCTACCTCGCAGCCAGTTCTTCGAGAACGATGTGATTTTTCTGGGTGACATGCCGACCTCAGCACTCAGTACACGATTCTGCGAAATGACGAAGGAGTTCGTCAGCCAGTTCGGTGGTGGTCTCGTCGTGCTGGCAGGCCCTCGCTTCGGACCGGGACAACTCGCAGACACGCCACTGGCCGACATGCTGCCCGTTGTTGTGGACCCGGATGCCAAGCGCCGTGACGACAAAGAATTTCGACTGGCTCTGACGCCTGTGGCAGCTCAATTTGATTTCATGCGACTGGGTCAGACAGATCAGGAACATCAAAAGGGCTGGAACAACATGGGGAAACTGCCCTGGTTCCAGCCGGTGCGCCGCATTGAGATCAAAGGGACACAGGTTCTGGCGGAACATCCGACCGAGAAATGTGCCGACGGTAAAACACCTCAGCCGTTGATCGCGGTTCGGCAGTATGGTCGAGGCGAAGTGGTCTACATCGCCTTCAATGAAATGTGGCGACTGCGTCGGTTGTACGGTGAAGAGTACTATCGCCAGTTCTGGGGTCAGTTAATCCACCGGTTGGGGTTGAGTCACGCGCTGGGGAGTCACAAACGATTCGTCGTGCGTACCGACAAACCCCAATACCGGGCCGATGATCAGGTACTGGTGACCGTTGAAGCGTATGACAAAGAGTTTCAGCCGCTTGACGAAAAGGATGTTCCCGATCGTCGGCTGGTGGCCGAGTTGATTCGTCCTGATCGAGACACGGATGGAAGTCGTTCGCAGGCGTTCAGCATTCCGCAATTAAAGCCAGGCGTGTTTGAAACACGAGTCCCTGTTTTCAGTGGTGGTGAATACCGACTGAAGGTGACCGATCCGATTGCGAACGAATCTGCCGAAATCAACTTCGATGTGGCGAATGTCTCGGTTGAGCGACGCAATCCTGTGCGCAACGTTTCGCTCCAGAAAAATATCGCTGCCGAAACCAATGGTAATTCCTATGACCTGACGACTGTCGACAAGTTTACAGACGATTTCAAGGCCCCACGATTGCGGGAAACCAGCGTTGAGATTCTTCCTCTCTGGAGTACTTGGCTGACGTTTGGGCTGGTGATTGCCGTTCTGATGGTGGAATGGTTCGTAAGAAAACTGGCGAACCTTGCCTGATGACTTGAGTTGATTTTGCTTTTCGAATTGACCTGTGATTCCTGAATGAACCAATAACGCGATGCAGACAAAACTCTCCACTCTTCGAACTCGATTAGGCAGCCTGAGGCGGTCCCGGGCGGCAGTGCGCTGGGGGAGTGCCGTCTGTGCCCCGATTGCGTTTGTGCTGTGGCTGCTCGTTGCCGCATTCTGGTGTGACTGGTCTTTCGATCTGCACGTCACATTTCGAGCAATAGTGCTGCTTGGCTGGATCGCAGGTGGTCTGTGGGCCGTCCGCCGCTATGCCTGGCCGCTGGTGAGTGTCCAGGAATCCGAGCAGGATGTCGCTCTGATTGTCGAACAGCAGCACAAGATCGATACCGACCTTGTCGCCGCCCTGCAGTTTGAAGAGCCGGACGCTGCCCAATGGGGATCCTCTCGGCTTGAACAGGCTGTCGTTGACTATGTCGCGGAATTCAGTCCGTCGCTCGATGTGTTCCAGGGGTTTTCCTATGCCCCGCTGCCGAAGCGAGCTGCGGTACTTGGTGCAACACTTCTGATTGTCGCCGGGGCGGCGCTGGCGTTTCCAAGTCATACGGCGGCGTTCTGGAATCGATTCCTGCTCGGGTCGGCTCACTACCCAACCCGCACCAAAATTGAATCAATCACTGTCAACGGTCAGTCGGTGGCTGTGTTTGCAACGGACAAAGCGGCTCAAGTCCGGATTCCGTACGGCGAACAGATCCAGGTCGAAGTGAAATGTGGTGGCGACGTCCCCGCCGTCGGATACGCGAATCTTTCGGGCGTCAACAGCGACGCTGCCAACCGAATCAATCTCGCTGCCAAGCCGAACGAAGCTTCCTCGTTCGCGGGGGAGATTAATCACGTTGCCGATTCGTTCCGTGTTCGATTTCAGTTCGGCGACGCCATCTCGGACGCTGCGGAAATCGTCATCGTTCCGCTCCCACTGGTAGATATCAATTGGGAAGTGACACCGCCGAAATATGCTGCTTCATCTGTCAAACCAGGGGAGTCTGATGGCGGTTCTCGACAGATGGCGGTTCTGGAAGGATCTGCTGCAAAGCTGTCACTGGTCTGCTCGAACAAATCGCTCAAGCAGGCTCGCATTACAGTTAACGGCGGCACACCAATCGAACTGGTGAAGTCTGGTAAGTCAGCAACCGAGTGGACTCTTCCAGCGGGAACTCCGTTCGAATCCGTTCGTGAATTGCTGAAGTACGAAATTCAGGTTGTTGACGAGGACGGTTTGTCGATGGAACCGTCGATCGCGGGGCAAATTCGCCTGCGAGCCGATCGGTTGCCGCGTATCGTTGCATCGGCAGTTACTCGACAGGTACTGCCCACGGCGTCACCGAAACTGGACTATGCGGGTGGCGATGACTTTGGTGTCGCGAAGATTATTGCCGTCGTCCAGATATCACGTGAGAACGGCACCTCTTCTCGCTACGAAGTCCTGTCTAAGGTAGTCGAAGAAAAAGATCAGCCACAGATGATCGTGCGAGGCCAGTTGCCGATTCCCCTTTCGAAATATGAATTGCAGAAGGGTGACGAAGTCAAAGTGACGCTGGAAATCGTCGACTGGCGAGGCAACATCCCGGGGCAGAAAGGAATTGGGGAATCCGTGACGTTCAACGTAACGGACCTCAACGGCATTCTTGCTCAGACCGGGGACGAAGATAAAAAGACAGCCAAGCAACTGGATGAGATTCTGCGACGCGAGTTAGGTATTGGTGGCGAACGGAAATGATGAGATCGTGCGGTTCTGTCTGGTCTCGTGAAGACGTGACCCACAGAGACGCGTTTGTGTTTGAAACTTTTAAAGACGTTGAAAACCGCCAGTGGGAGATCAACGTCAGCCGTTTTGTGTTCCGAGCGTGTGAGCTCGAATCGAGTTGAGGGTTCCCTCCCCTTGCTCGAATCGGTTCAGGGGCCGTCCTTGGAGTTCCATAATGATCATGACCTGTCAGCGAATTGTGATGCTGGTCGCCTTGGCGTGGGTTTCGGCAACCCCGGTTCTGGCTCAGGTGCTTGAGCCGGAAGCGTTGCAACGCAAGGCGGAAGATCAGCAGCGAGCGCGAACAATGACGCGAGAACTGCTGGGCGGTGTTCTGGACATCCAGCTTCGCCAGCTCGAAGAAAACGGCCTGTCAGATCAGGAAATCTTCCGCGACATCAAGTTGATGCGAGCGAACCTGAACCAATTGGTCGAGACCGAGATGTCCAAGGTTGTTGACCTGCTGGCCGAAGCTCAGCACTTGCCTCAGGATAAACGCGAAGCGGCATTTATCGAGGCTCGTCAGCAGATCCGCACGATTGTTCGCCAGCTTGCTGTCGAACGCCAGAACCTGATGAAGCGACTGAAAATTGCTGAACTCGCTGAACAGGTTCGTCGCCTGATCCGCATGGAAATGACCGTTCAGGTTGCGACCAAGGGATTGTCCTCAGAACCAAAGTCGCGTCAGGAATCGCTGACGCTGAAGACCATTGAAGATCAGCGCGATGTGAAGGAACTGTTTCTGCACCTCGTCGATACTCTGATCGACATGAAATCGTGGAGTGGCACGCTGTCGATGGCGGCTGCGGATGGGTTGCGGATCCTGAAAGCAGGTGACGTGGGACGTCATCTGGACCTGGCAGGAACTACTCTGCAGGGAGTCAAATTCGAAGCCGCTGCCGATCATCAGGAACACGTGATCAAGGGGCTGCGTGATTTACTGAAGGTGATCGAGCGAGCTCAGGGGGCGTTGAACTCCGAAAAAATGGCCGTGATCGACAAGATCAAGGCTCTGGCGGATAAGCAGAAGGATTTGCGGGAAGAGACCAAGAAGCTCGAGGAAAACCAGAAGCCGTCAGCAGAACTCGTCGAGCAGCAAGCGAAGCTTCAAAAAGAGATCGCGCAACTGACCGACACGATTCGCGATAACCCGAAGGCTGATGCTCATATTCAGCAGGCCGAAACAGCGGCTCTGGATGCTGCGGCCGACCTGCTTGACAGCAAGCCGGAAGAGGCCATCGCC
>CAXBSB010000191.1:0-15456 GCA_963977965.1 uncultured Schlesneria sp. | reverse complement strand
AGCAAACAACATTCTTGCTGTTCTGCGTCGCGGTGGTAATCAGGGTAACGGTACAGGTGGAGTCGGGGGCGGGAATGTCACCGCTGACGCCGCTGTTGCCAAAACCTCAGACTCCAACCTGCCAACTCAGTTCGATAACGAGCAGATTATTGACCTGCTGCGAGTTCCTGGTGAGCAGCAAGTTATGCTGAAGGTGAAGATCGCCGAGCTCAAGCGGTCAGCTGGCAGGAACATCGGGGCAAAATTCGACGTGGAATTCAAAGACTTCGTCTGGGGTTCGGCGCTCGCAGGCGTGCCAAACGCGTTCATCAGTGGAACCTTCGACGAAGGGCGGTTCAACGTTTTCCTCGAGGCGCTGGAGTCTCAGAAGGTGGCCAAGATTCTGGCCCAGCCGACGCTGACAACACTGAGCGGAAAAACTGCAAACTTTATTTCGGGTGGCGAATTCGCCGTTCCAACGGTCGTGGGGGTCAGTGGGGCTCAAGCAGCGACAACTCAGTTTCACGGATACGGAACACTGCTGAACTTCACTCCGACGGTGCTGGACAAAGATCGAATTCGACTGCAAGTTAATCCGCAGTTCAGCACATTGAACTCAGCAACGTCCGTCAATGGAATTTTTGGACTCGACACTCGTTCGGCCCAGACCACGGTTGAACTGCGTGAAGGCCAGGTCCTGGCGATTGCCGGCCTGACGCAAAGTCAGCAGGCTGCGGGCAAATCACGTCTGCCGCTGCTGGGCGACATCCCTTTGATCGGATCAGCGTTCAATCGACGAACGACTCAGTCCGATGAAGTTGAGTTACTGGTCATCGTCAGTCCTGAAATCGTCCACCCGATGGAGGCCAACCAGGCACCCAGCATTCTTCCGGGGATGGAAGTCACAGAGCCAACAGACTTTGACTTCTATCTCCGCAACCGAATTGAAGGACGGCCGGGACATCATCATCGTACGACCGTGTATGACAACTATCGCGATCAGTTGCTGCATCCGCAGTTGTACTTCAACAGCTTTGAAAACAGCGCCAACTACTTCATGACAGGGAAGATTGGGTTCTCGCAGTGAAAACGATTCACTGGCGACGTTTGTTGCCCATTGATCACCTGTATTTATTACCAGAAGTTCTTGGAAAGAATGAGCTATGCCTTCACTACAGCACGAACTTGTCGCTTCAGCTCTTGCGATCAGCCTTTGCACCTGCGGATGTGTGAAAAATCACATCACAGTGCCGGCGCCGGTTCCAAACCCGCCAGCCCAGCTTGGGGCTACCGTTTATCCCTCACTTCAGGTGCAGGAAGAGAATGGAGAAGCCAGTGACTTCGTGGTCTACGAACATGAGTTCGTTCAGGGGACCTCGCGTCTGAATCCCGAAGGTGAATCGCATCTGCGTCAAATCGCTGTTCGCGCCCCACACACACCATTTCCTGTGATCGTCGAGCATGTCTCGCCAGATGTTTCCACAGACGACCCATGTTACGTTCCTTGCACAACACTGGATGCCCAACGACGACAGGCGGTGATTGCGGCTCTGACGATGATGGGCGTTCCCGGGGCGCATGGGCGAGTGATATCAGGGCCGGCACTGACGGCTGGCCTCACTGCTGGCGAAGCGGACAGGGCCTACAATGCTGCAACGAGTCGTGGCAGTAACTCGGGTGGATTTGGGGGTGGTGGATTTGGAGGTGGTGGGGCGGGTGGAGGATTTTATTAGTGCCTGCAGCAGTTCGTGAAAGTGTTGTTGTCAGCTCGCTGATTCAAGACTCTTTAACTGTTCGCTCGTAGGAATCATTCATGGCTGTTAGAACGCGTCATCACCTGGTATTACTCGCGGTTTACTGCAGTCTCTACTGCAGTGGATGCAGTACACTCCAGGTTCCGTTCAGCGTCGCAGCTGTCCTGCCGTGGTCGGATGCCCGATTCCAGCAGGCGTTCGCCAGCGCACGTCTTCTGGAACAGCAAAACGAACTTGTACGGGCCGAGCAACTGTATCAGGGGCTCGCACGGCGACACCCAAACCGGTATGAAGTCTATCAGCGATTGGGGGTTATCGCCCAAAAACGAGGGAATAAAGATGAATCTCTGGCGCACCTGCGCAGAGCAAAAGACCTGTCGCCGCTGAACACCGACGTTCTCGGTGACCTGGGTTATGCCGAGTATCTCGCTGGGAACTATCAGCAATCCGTTGATGTGTTTCGCCAGGCTCAGGAGTTAAATCCGAATCATCCGAGGATCCAGGCGAATCTTGCCATGGCCCTTGTTGCTTCGGGTGATTCCAGTACAGCGCACCGACTGTTTCGCCAGAACTCCAGTGACGCAGACGCATATACCAGCATGGGATTCGCATTGATTCAGCACGGTAAGATGGAAGAGGGACGCCGCGCCTTCGAAAAGGCGGTCCAGATGGATCCGCACCAGGAACGAGCTGCGGAAGCTCTTGTCCAGTTAACAAATGTCACAAACGTGCCTAGCAGCGCCAGCATGTCAAACAATCAATTGGCGAAACTTGGAGTGGCTGTCCGCGACGGCAGCGGAATGGCTGAAACTACGGGTTTAACCATCATCGGCGAGAAGAGTCAGAGCGAGCGCTCGTTCAACCGTGATCGAAGGTCCGAAGTTTCCATGGGAGCACTTGCCACGGCAGAAACTGTGACGGCGAAAGACTTAACGGTCTCTGGATTTTTGAACAGATCAAATCCAGGCCCGAGGGATTCGTCTCTTCGAAACAGCGTAACTTCGAATCAACCTGGTGCCATGACGCAGACGGTCAACACGGAATATGACATGGAAAGCCCGGAGAACGAACGTCTTCGCCGGAATCACGATACTTTTGCTGAAAACCGTGATGGCAACCTGCCGCCCTACGAAAATGTCAACCGTGAAAATCTGCAGTCTCATAATGCCTTCAGTGTGATATCGAGTGATCGATACGGTTCGTCAGAGTCGCATTCGGATGCAGGAATCGATGAGACAGAAGCCCCGAGAAGATTGCAGATCGGGGCCCGCAACAGCAATACTCGTCCCGATGCCGACGAATCGACAGCAGGCAGGGTACGGCTTTCAAATCACACACCGCCATCAACACGGGACAAGCTTCGCAAGTCTAATTCGTCAGAAATGGTTGAGCAGGCTGCAGGCGATCACGAGATTCGTCGCAACCCTGATCTCAGCCGGAATGGGGTCAGCAACCTGCTTGCAAACTCGCGTGGCGCGCGTCCCGCTCAAAACAATTTCGCGTCCCGAGACGTACATCCGTTGCCCGAAAGTCTCCACGAAGTCCCCGCTGAAGAGTTGAATTCTGTCTCGACCGACAAAGGCCGCTCTCATCCGGTTACGCAGTTCATTACATACGAAAACCCGCGATCAGCTTCAAAGGTTTCTTCGCCCACGGATCGATGGAACGAAGCTCTTCAGAAAGTGCGATCTTCGAGCAACTCCGATGCAGACCTGCAAACGATCGCCGAAATGTTGCCGTCGCAATCAATGACAGAAAAAATCGCGGCATGGAAATGCCTTCAGGAAGCCGGAGCAAAAGCCAAGTGTGTCGGGCACACATTGCTCGAACTTTCTTCTGAAGCAAAAGACCTGGAGGCTGTCGAGTCGTCATTCGCGATCTTCCGTATTTATGGATGGGCTGACTACGCAGAGCACCGCCTGCGCCAGTGCTCTGCGAACGCTGATCCCGAAATACGAGCTCGATCAATGGCGTTGCTGAAGTGCTGCCGTCAATAGATTACGAAGAGGGATGGTTCGGCCAAACATGTTGCATGTGGATATGTCTGGAAGCATCACGTGCCACCACATTGCTAAATGAAGCAGACGTCGCAACGTGAACCGCTCCCTCCGCAGAGCTTCTGAACGCCTCGGCCATCCTGCGTGATTCTTTGCGTGACGGCTCTCACGTGGAATCACGCTCATCACTGCAGAGTTGAAACCGTTGAAATTGGTCGCTCATCATCATTACGCCCGATTCAGTGCAGCCACAGTATGCCACGCGAAACATCAAGCGCCGGTAGTGACACGCAGCTACGGCCCGCACGCATCGTCAACACCGGATTTTAGCGAATGGCTGGCGTGCCCCAGCTTCCGGCATCCATGAGGCTTGACACGAAGTTGTTTTGCGGCCCTAATTGGCCATATGGGCTTGCCACCAAATGTTTGCAGGGCATGTCTGGATCATCACCTTGCTTTTCCTTGCAGACTTCGGCCCCCTCAAAAATGTGCAATTCCGAACAACCTAAAGCTGGTATTCTGATTGTAGACGATAATCCCGCAATCCTGTTGACACTTCGCAACATTCTGAAAGACTCAGATCATCGAGTCGAAGAAGCAACGACGGTTATTGATGCGGTGGATCTTCTGTTCGGACAAGCGTTCATCGTTGCGATAATCGGCGTTCATGGACGGGAATTCAGCGACTGCCTGGCAGAGAAAATGACCTGCAGAATAAATGATTGCTGCACCCCGATCATTATTTATTCCGAGGATGACGATCCCGCTATTACCATGGAACAGGCGTACAGCCTTGGTGCGGTCGATTATCTCGTCACGCCTTTGTCTGCGGGACTTGTTCGATCCAAGGTTAACGCCTTCGCTGACCTGTACTCGCGAACTAACCTGCGTTGCCGTCAAGTAGAACAAGACTTTCAGAATAAACGTCGAAGTGTCGAAAGCCGTCTGCAAAGCAGTGAGCAGGAAGTCCGTGATTTCTTCGACAACGCCACCGTAGGCCTGCACATTGTGGGACATGACGGCATAATCCTGAATGCAAACAAGGCCGAACTTCAGCTTCTCGGGTACCAGCCCGAGGAATATATCGGACGCCCGATTTCAGATTTTCACGTGGATGAAGCCACGATCGATGACATTCTGCAGCGACTGGGGTCTGGGCAGAGCATCAGTGAATATCCAGCTCGCTTGCGTTGTAAGGACGGAAGCATCAAAGAAGTCTTGATTGATTCGAGTGCCAAGTTTGAAGAGGGGAGATTTGTTCACACGCGGTGCTTTACCAGAGATATCACGGATCGTAATCGAGCCCTGGTCGCCCTGCAGAAAAGCGAGACGCGATGGCGTACGATGACAGAAGTGCTGCCGAATCTTGTCTGGACGGAATTGCTGACTGGTGAGTGCGATTGGCTAAGCATCCAATGGGAACAATACACGGGTATTCCCGTATCTGATCTGCTTGGCATGCAGCGACAAGAAAAGGTGATTCACCCTGACGACGTGCAGAGAACACTTGAGTGCATGCGAGCCGCAGGTGAAGGACGTGCCGCCTACGAACTTGAACATCGGATTCGACGTCATGATGGGTTATACCGCTGGTTCAAGACCCGTGGAACTCCGATCCGCGACGAAAAAAACGATATCGTTTATTGGTTCGGGACGTGTACCGACATCGAAGATTCCAAGCAACTGGAATCAGATTTGATTGAAGCTGATCGTCGAAAAGACGAATTCCTGGCGACGTTAGCCCATGAATTAAGGAATCCACTGGCGCCTGTACGCACGTCGCTGAACATCCTGAGGGTTCCAGGAGTTGATGCAGAGACGATTGAGAACTCGTATCAGATGATTGAACGTCAGGTTGAGCACCTTGTCCGTCTCGTTGACGATCTTCTGGACGTCTCTCGTGTGATGCGAGGAAAAATTAAACTAAAAAAGGAAATCGTCGACTTCCGATCGATCGTGCATCGATCGATCGAATGTGTCAGCCCCATGATGGAGTCGCTGTCGCAACAGTTGTCCGTCTGCATGCCGAAGGATCCATTGATCGTCGATGCTGATCCCGTCCGCTTGACGCAGGTCGTGGTCAATCTGCTGAACAACGCTTCAAAATACACAAATTCACAAGGAGACATCCAAGTCTCTGTCACTCGGGCGGGAAATGATGCTGCCTTAACTGTTCGAGATAGCGGTGTTGGAATCCCCGCTGAAATGCTGACAAAAATTTTCGATCTTTTTGTTCAGGTCGATTCCTCGGGTACAGGGCAGCAGAGTGGATTGGGAGTCGGCTTGACGCTCGCGAGAAGCCTTGTGACTCTTCACGGAGGGGAGATTGTGGCGATGAGCGACGGAAAGGGAAACGGCAGTGAGTTTACCGTGCACTTGCCACTCGCCCCCGTCCCGTCGCAACAGGTGTCCGAAGCCAGGTCTGATCACAAGCCCAGAATTCACTCCAGGTCACCAGCCAGAGTCCTGGTGGTGGACGACAATCGAGACGCAGCGTTCAGCTTGAGTATTCTGCTTCGTTTGCAAGGGCACACAGTCGAAGTTGCAGATAATGGACTGACGGCACTGCAACTGTTGAATTCGTACCAGCCCCACATTGCATTTGTAGACATTCGAATGCCCCATTTGAATGGATTTGAACTTGCCCGGCACATTCGCCAGAAATCGGAACTGGCGAAAATGACGTTGGTTGCGATAACTGGTTGCGGCAGTTCCCTTGACTGTCGCGAAGCGTTGGAATCGGGATTCGACTTTCATCTCGTCAAGCCAGCAACTCTCGAAGAAGTAATGCAACTGCTGGATGATTTACCCCACCAACGGACGATTAAGAAAACGCGTCTCACGTTTAATTAAACGAACGAGGTGAAGCTCAGTCACTGCCGATTCGCAGTTGGAGTTGAGGCCAACACCGTCGCTCAGGAATGATCAACGGGTTGTTGAGATGATCTCACGGAGACCATTTTTGTCGCGGGCTCATGCCGTACTCCAGCTCTGAAGTCGACCATCGGTCCGTTACAACTTTCGTCCTGAGTCGACAGGTACATTGCAATCGAACACCGGCTGCCTCGGAAAACGTTGGCCCCATTCGCTGGCCACAGTCATTCAGTTTCAGTCAGGGTATGCGCAGGAGTCGACAAAAGTGCGTCATTGCGCAGAGATCGCTGATCGCAGAGATTTCCACGCACGTTTGCAAATGTCATCCGATATATGTGACGCGAGGTTCTTGGTGGCCCCGAAAACAAATTCGGTTGCCATGCAGCCGAACCTCGCGCGTTGTGTTGATGAGTCGTAAGCTGACATCGCTGACCAAGTTGAAAATGACGACTTGACCTGGCAGCATCGGCTATGATCACGCAATCCTCCGGTGGCCAGCGAACCGCTTGAAGTCAATGGTCCTTCAAACAGGCAGAATGAGCAGATTCCATGAACGCAGATACGAAACAAGTACTGTCACGAATGGCGAGCTACCTCGAGTCATTGCTGCTGAGAAAGCAGCACGACGAACGGGAGGCGGTTCGGATTTACAACCTGATCATGACATTATTGCAAGACGCTGAAGTTGCGGAGTCACGTGCCACCGTAGAACTCAGGAACCATGGTACTCCGACGCCAAATGTATTTCGTAATTCCTGATTCCCCACATTGAAATTCGGGCCACCCCGGCCGGAAGTGCGTCAGTTCGCGCGAGAACACTGGAGCTGGGAAAGAGCGGATGGGGGAGGATTTACCGTTTGTAGTTGATCAGCGTCGCTGGCCAGCCTTGCCATATCGCACTCGGGCCCTCCAAGGGTGACTGAATGCACCTCGAATCGCCAGGCAGGCGTTGCTGCAACTGGTTTAGCGACGCGCTTTCGCCAATGCTGGAATCAGATCCGTTAAACAGAGGTCTCTATCTGCTGAGCGGCCGAGGGAGAGTTGACTTCAGACCGACGAATCGCTGGCCTTTCGGATCGCAACGAAAAGCATGGTCGGGTGTGCGCCGTCATTTTCTCACGCCCTGTCGCTGAGACCACCGAATTCTCGGCAGGTCAAAACACAAAAAACGAATGGGCCACCAAGGCGGTAGCCCATTCGTGTGACGTCTGTGGCGTGCGTGTGTCGGTGTGTGTCGATGTGCAGTACCACAGCCGCAATTGGGGTCGTTAGTTGACGCCGCCTTCGTACATTGGCGGAGTTACGACGATGTTGTTGCCGTCAACGATCGTCGGTTGCTCATCGCCAGTGTCGAGAGCATCAAGGAACCAGGACCCTTTCGTGTACGAAAGGGTCAACATGCTTCCACCAGCGCCGGCACCCGACAATTGCATCCAACCGTTGTATGAGTATGACTGATTGAGATCGCCGAACGCATTCGCCAAGTCTGCCAATTCAGTGGTGATGGCATTCTGAAGGCTGTTCAGGCCAACGATCAGGCCAACGACGCCAATCGTGAGGATCAGAACAAGTTCGCTCGAAATCACAAAACCGGCGTCGTCGCGCAGGAACTGCATTAAGGTATTTCGCATTCGTAACTTACCATCTTTCATTTTTTGTGTGTGAATGTCTTCAGTGCATAGCACCGATCTGCCAGGTATCTGATCACCCGCGACTGTGTGTGTGTCGGGTGAACAGTTCGAAGACGGAAACGCAACAGCCTCTTGCGCCGCCCCTCACCTTGTTACTGTTGGCTTGACAGCGGGAGCCACGTATTGCATCAATTGTGCCGAATCTTCCGATTATTCCCATTTTATCGATTATCGCAGATTTACCGGTTGTAATGAGGGCCGGTTCGAGCATTGCAATTATTCAGATGCCAGGAGTGGCAAAGAAAAGTGTCTGCTTCACGAGACAGGTTGCGCCTGGCTGTCCGAAAAAATGGGCGCTCCGATTGATCGACAGAAAATGCCCGCTGTTTCGCATACCCGATTATTGATGTCAGTCCGCGACGTTATTGCCGGCGAGGTGACGCCAAACGCAAAGGAGGGTTTCCGGCATGGGATTCGCCTGAGGCGATATGTTCGGAACAGATTTTTCAACACCCTCGGGCAATGGCGTTCACATTGGATACGAACATTCTTCTGGAACTTGCGGAAAGCGCGGTGGTCAATGGCCACTGGAACGACGCGAATGACCTGTTCGAAGACGCCTGTTCAGCAAGGCCATCACCCGAAATCCGAATTTCTTATGGAATCTTTCTCGCCGAGCAGGAGAGATTTCACGACGCCATCTGCCAGTTCTGCTGCGTTCTTGACGGCGGTGATCTTCGTGCCAAAGCGATCGCCATGCACAATCTCGCCTGCATCTACCGGGAGCTAGACGAACCAAAGTTAGCGAGACGGTTTCAACAACTGGCAATTTCTTTTGCAGGAGATTGCGGATTCGAAGAGCTACTCGGAATCGCTAATGATGCTTATCTGACCGGGAATGAAGGTCTAGCGACATCGCTGATGGGCATGATCGAGGCCATGCCAGCCTCTGCCGAAGAGCCTGATCTCGACCATCTGGCCACGCGAGCGGTCATCGATACAGAAGATGCTCGCCGATCCCTGCTGCAGTTGTTCACGGTCTATCGACAGCGGCCCCGGCATGATGTTCGTCGACGTGGCATCGACCTGATGAATCTCGCCAACCTGTTTGCGACTCTTGGAAGATTTCGTGCGCAGAAGCGGTGCCTGAATTTGGCACTCGCACAGTTCAATGCGTGCACGGGTGGTTATTCCCTCAGGAAGATTCAGCAGCGTCTCTGTGAATTACGAAAGACTGGCTGAGTTCAGCGAATCGATATAGAAAAGAGTGGATTGAGCGAGGAAAATAGCGTGGCAGCGCCAGATGTGGCCTGCTCCACCCGGCAAGACCAGCCACCCGTTGGTGGAATTGAGTCACAGTTAATCTCTGCACTTCACAACGGCTGACGGAATTCAGCCTCGCTTCGCACCTGCGAGACTTCGCAGAATCATGCAATTCTAGCATTTTTTGTTGAATGCATTTTCAATCGCGATAATGTTCAGCGAATGTTCCGAAAACATAATGGATTTTCAGAGATTTGGGAGGGCGAGTCATGTTCGCGCGTTGGAAGCTGACGATCTGTGTCATGTTGTCGTGTGTTGTTTCTAACGCTTTAACCGAAAACGCATTCGGAAACGACGCGCCGGTTCGTCGGCCACGTCCACAACTGTTCGAATTGCGATTCCCGTCGAACGAGTCTGTCCAGACGGGGCGACCCCGAACGACTTTGACCGTGACATACACAGGGACAGCTCCAACGTCCACGAATCCCGGCGCATCGGTGATGCCGAATATTCAGGTTCACGGCGTCTACCTGGGGTCCGCTTTCGGAACCGGAAAGTCGAACGCATCCGACGTTGCTTTCTTCGACGGATTTCTGAGCTACCTTGTCGGAAACACATCGCCTTATATGAAGGTTCTGGCGCCTTACGGTGTGTCTACGGGAACGGCAGCACCCGGCAAGGTCTTCACAGGAACATTGCCGCATTACACCCGGACAAATCGCGTGTACCTGACCGACACACAGATCCAGAACATTCTGATCGCAAATATCTCCAGCCTGATCGCTCCCAGTCCGAACACGCTGTACGTCGTCTACACCGAACCCGGGGTTGCGATCGACGCGGGTGGTGGTGCAACGAGTATCAACACATTTCTGGGCTATCACAACTACGCGAAGTACACGGCAGGCGGAGTCACGAACTCGTTTGCCTATGCCGTGATGCCCTATCCGGGGTCACCTAACCCCTCGTCGTCGTCCCAGGGATTTGCCAATGCCCGTGACGAATTGACCTCGGTGACCAGTCATGAAATCGGCGAAGCGGCCACAGATGCGGATACGATGAACGGCTGGCTGGAAACGGTCATCGAGACAGACACCTACAAGAATTCGAGCGGAAAGGTCATCGCGCAGTACAATTACTACTACACCGGCGAAGAAATCGGGGATGTGCCTCTGATCCTGTACAAGTGGAGCCCGTCCTGTTTTGTCCGTCTGAATGGTTACCTGGTGCAAAAAATGATCAGCCCTGACGGCAAGACGATGTTGACTTATCCCGCCTCATCTCCGATGGCAGGCAGCATTCCGGAACTGATTGTTCCAGCGTCGCTGCATGTTGCCGAACAGGCTCTGCAGTTCCTCGGATTCAATCAGCCATAGGTTTATGGCATCCGTCGGGAACTGGGATCATGTGCGCGCCTGAAGTATGCCTGGGAACAAGTGCCATGATTGATCGCCATCAATGGGTCGTGCGCGGAACGGCCCTCATCATCGCTATCGAAACATGTGACAGATCTGGACTAACTGAAACGACTCATTAAGGATGCGAGCCTCTGAAGAATCCATCTCGGGAATGAAAATGCCATTTTCGCAGAAAATGATTTCTAGCCACGGATCAACTCTTGGGATCGTGAAGGCTTGCACAGCATTTCCGTGCCAGCCGCACGCTTCATTCTTGCAACCGTACTCTCGTTCAGATGTCTCGTCCGCCTGCCAGGACCTGAAATAGGTACCTCCACATTCAGGGCAGCGAAAGCTATTCGTAAGACTGATATGAAACGAGTCGGACGACATCATAAACTCTGCTAATGGAAAAATGTGCCGAGGGAAAGGCATGCGAAACCTTGTCGGCCAAAGTCTATCATTACGCGCCACAGCGCGAATTCGCCGAAGCAACGAACGGGTTGATTTGCAAGAATGCGCACGCGGCTGCGTGACGACGCGTCCCGAACGTTGCGGCATGCAAAGAACGGTTTCGCTGGTATCACTGATTGAAGATACACGCATGAAACCATGAGATTCGGACAGCCCGTCTCCTGACAACCGCGGACAGACGCAGTGGCTGCGTTTTATCCGCAAACAGAGCGAGAGACGTCTGGTGCGACCGACAGAGCGCGATCCATGCTGCATATTTCCTGCATCAGGGATGCGGATTCCCTCCAGAGTGGCTAAGCACCAAAACAATCACTCATCCGCCGATAAGCCGTGAGAGTCGGGAGAAGTGTTCCTTTCTGCAGCTCTACGTGCCAGGGCAGTCCAATCCACGGCGGCACATTTTTCATGTTTTTCAGTGGCATTCGATGGCCTTGCCGAGATCAATGCCTGAACGTGATAAAGGCACTTTGACATGGACGAAAGTTGTGTTCCCCAACCGGTCAAGAATCTGTACATGGCAACGCTTAAGCGTCCACAAACGGGCTCCGTCGTTCAGCTCTACTGTGTTTTTTCACTAGACGAAGTGGATGCAGTCTATGAGCTTCACCGGCTGATGCCGGGATGGGAATGTGAAGCTCTTGAGAAACGGGATGCTCGATAATGGCGTTTTTTGTCAGCAAACGGACCGCCGTATTCCCCGCGACCACCACCTGGCGAAGGCTGGACTGACATCGGACGTGTTGCGGCAGGTGCTGAAACTTATCGCTTGATCGTCGAATTCCCATCATCGAATTTGGCGCCCCGCTGCAATGTCGATTCGAGGCACTTCGGCACACTTCTTGAGGAAACGTCAAACCGCTCATTTTGGAGAACGGTGCCGCGGACGGCCTGATGACGACCTGAACGGCTGGGTTCTATGGAACGACGAGCAGAATGATTCCGAGACCGCATCGAATCCCTGTCGAAACCGGGAAGCACAAGATGACGCCGCTACTGTTTGTTCTGACACTGTTTACCGCGAACACCCGAGACTTCGGAGCTGTCGGCGATGGCGTCGCCAACGAACCTGCAGCGATCCAGGCAGCCGCCGATGACTGCAAGTCGAAACTGAAGGTCATTTAACTGCCGGGGGAAGCTATATGGGAAGTTGCCCAGAGCTGTTCTTTCCGGCCGGCAAATACCGAATTTCGCGTTCCATCAAACTTTGCCTGTACCAATCAGTAAGAGGGGAAGATTCAATTCTGATTCAGGCAGATTCAGCGTCGGCGATTCTTGAGTTCAACGGCGTCTATCAAAACCGGGGCACGGCGATCCAGTTCGTCGGGGGACAATCACAAGTCACCTTCTGCAACGCGAACCCGGACTTTTCTGACATTTCACGATTGTGCGATGGTCCGAATACTCCGTAATTGCCGATGGCACGATGGACGATCGGCACTAATCAGCGACATTGGCGTTTCATCCCTGTCGATGGGATGGCGGCCGGGCCGTCTATACGCATTGCGATACCACGCAGTTCAATGACTGCGAATCGCATTTTCGCGGCAAGAATATCCCTCAGGACGGGGCTTGGGTGACAACTGCCGGATTCCAGCGGTCAAACGGGATCTACAGCTATGGTCGGACGCTGGAGATGTATAATCTCACGCAGGCCCCCGTTGCACCGATTGTCCCGGCCGAGGATGTATCAGCCCCGAAACAGGTTAACAGCTACTGGATCGACAACGGCGGCTCTGTAGTTGCCGAGCGAGTTCGATTCAGTGGTGAAGGGGCTGGCGTCGCACCAATCCTGCATCGCGCTCCGGTCAACATCCGCAGCACGTTTCGTGGCTCCAAAGTGGCACTCCATGCGTGCCAGGTTTCCTGTGGCCAGGATCCAGACAACAAGTCCGCGGTGATCACACTGATCCAGGGCTTCCCACAATGCCTCCGGATCACCGCATGCGACGGCCTGGCCTCGCAATCCATTCCGAGGATTCGTGTCGCGCCCGGGTACAACCCGTCCGCGGATGTCGCATCGATCGCGAAAGTGGAATCGTCGATCAATCAATACACAATCACGATCCAGGCGAACCACTTGTTTTCAGCGCAGGCGATCCCAACGACCTTGCAGCAATTCGTGGCCAAGTAGTTCCCGGCAACTGGACATCCCCGTCACTCGCTGACAGTGTTAGGTCATGGATGGTTGTGGCGCGTGTCGTTTCATGGGCCAGATCGCGAGTCCCCCGTCTTTCGCAAGACGGGATGCTTTCGCAAATTCGTGCGTCGAAGCCGTTCTATCAAAAAAACTCATCACCGATTGGAGTCATGCCATCGGTGATGAGGGTGTCGAGAGGCAACGTCGCCGGTAATCAATGGGCGTCATGCATCAACCGGCCAACATCCGGTAGTCGTTACCAGATCGACCTTGCGTCGACGGTGGGATTTTGTGCTTTCGCGGCGAAGAAAACGATGATCGCAAATCGCTTCAAAATCGATTTGCGTATTCACGCAATAAAGTGTCAACTTTCCCGTGATCAACAGCGATGAGATGGCCACCGCGGAGTTTCGAGAGGTGCGTGCAGGCCCTCAACTCAAGTGGGCGCACGAAGCGTACGAAGCGTAAGAATCGATACGCACTCGGTGCGGCACTCCTGTCTGATTTACGCAATCGATCTTCTGGATGAGCGTAATTTCAATCGCAGCAGGTCCCTTGATGGTTCGCGCGACACTTATAATGTGAGGGGTCGAGACATCGCCATCAGGCTGCGCGCACAGAACTGGACACCAGGCGCCTAGTTGACTGGAAATCGAGGCGCGCATCACGTGTTCTGGCGTGACAACACCGAAAACCACGGTTGGGGCAAACCCACAGAACCGACCAGATGATGCCCAATCAGGGCCACTCCAGGGACTTCAACATGGTCGCGACGCCCGATAATTGGAATAACCGGAAGTCTCAATGCAGGGGTGAGACTTCATTCCCCGAACGAATTTCTTTCAAGAGGCTCCGGCACGTGTGCTGCATCACCGATCTCGCGGATGCCTCGCCAGCGTCCCCGACAGGAATTCACCGGGTCAGGCGAACCTTGTGAGTGACCGTCAACACGTGTGTGTGTGTGTGTGTGTGTATCTTCGAAAGAATCTAAACATGTTGAATCTTGTCAAGCGTTTTGCAAATGATGACCACGGTTTCGTCGTTTCGAGCGAACTCGTTCTGATCCTGACCATCGGCGTCATCGGTTTGATCGTTGGCTTGGACTCCGTCCAGAATGCTGTTGTGGAAGAATTGGCTGATATCGCCGCTGCTGTTGGTAGCCTCAATCAGAGCTACACCTACACTGGCTTCAATGTTACCGGTACAGGTATGGGGCTCGACCTGTCAACGAAGGGATCTTCCTTCGCTGATTACAAGGACGCAAACGACGCAGCCGGTGCTTCCGGTGGAGTTTCGCAGTCTATCGCTATCACGATTCCAGCGGCTGAAACACCCTGATCGTGTAATTGCTTAGCAGCAAAATGGGCGGTGGAGCATCTCCGCCGCCCATTTTGTTTTCCAGCATCGAGTACACTGGCTGGAATGCGACTCCTCGCAGATCTTAGCTGTAGAATGCGGTCTTGCGCAGCTCCATCGGTTTATTCGAGTGGTAAGGTTTACGTGATCAGCAAGGCTTTTGTGAAACCCGCAGACTTCCATTCAGCATAGCGACGGTTGACGTCGTATATCCTGTGAGAATTGATGAAAAGGTCCGTGAGAAAATGAGAGCATCATCACATTGTGCCGCTTCTTTTCGAAAGATCATAACGGACTTCGTTCGGGACGAATACGGGGCCGTCCAGATCTCGGAACTGATCCTCATCGCGACAATTCTTGCCATCGGCAGCATTGTTGGACTCAGTTCTTATCAGAATGCCGTCGTCACCGAATACAACGATTTGGGATTGGCAATTGGTTCCTTGAACCAATCCTTCTCCTACGCCCTGCCAAGCGGAACGATCGTCAGCTACTCCGACACCGAACCTGATTCGACCGACGTTTCCGTCAGCCAGTCCGGGCCCATGGCAGAGCAATAGCGTGTTGTAGAAGAGATTCAAATACGATCAACCG
>CAXBSB010000190.1:0-15623 GCA_963977965.1 uncultured Schlesneria sp. | reverse complement strand
ATCTTCCTGTTCTACGCCGCCGGTGCCCGTCAGGGATTCTTCGGCGCGCGCGCCGGCACTGGCGCAAACGATCCCGATGTGTTGCAGGCGGACTACAGCTACTCCGACGACGATGGCCGGTCATGGCGTCACCGTCGCATCACGGCACAGATCAAGGATAGCGCGTGGGGAGGACTCTTCGCGTCATCGGGCGAGGGGATCCAGTTGCGCCGCGGACCGCATGCGGGTCGCCTGATTCAGCAGTATGCGGTGCGATTCCGCAGCGCGAACTGGGCGGCGAGCGCCTACAGCGACGACCACGGCGAGCACTGGAAGATGGGCGCACTGGTCGGTCCGGGGAGTGACGAAAACAAAGTGGTCGAGCTCGCGGACGGGACCCTCATGCTGAACATCCGCGCCAAACCCACGCGTCGCGTGGCCCTGTCCTCCGACGGCGGCGTCAGTTGGTCGTCTCCACAGGATGAACCCCTGCTCCCCGATCCGGGGAACAACGGCTCCATCATTCGACTCGCCCCGGACGCTCCCACCCAAGACGCGCGGGCGCACATGTTGCTGTTCAGCAACACGGAGAGCACCAACGCGCGCGTGAATCTCACCGTGAAGCTTTCGTGCGACGACGGGCGAAGCTGGCCCGTCCGGCGCACGATTGAGGCAGGCCCCGCCGCGTACTCGACGCTCACGGCCCTGGGCAATGGGCGAATCGGCCTCTTGTACGAGGGAGGCGACTACGCCACCATCACGCTGGCGACGTTCGACGAGCGCTGGCTCGGCGCGGGCTGCCGCTGAACCCATCAGTCGTGCGATGGCGCTTTCCCGTCACGACGCACGGTATTGGCCACGCAGCCGAGCAGAAGGCTGCGCATCGGAGCCCCCGGATCGCGGTGCCGCTGCCCGGCGCTCAACGCCGTGCGCCGTGGCACGCGTCTCCGAATGGTGCCGCAGTTTGTCGGCGTGGCGTGTCAGCGATACCGCCCGACCCGTGCCAACACCCTGCCGCGATTCCAGATGTGCGGTTATTTCGGCCAGCCGCCCTGGGGAAGTGCCTTGGTGATCCGTAACGCGTTCTGGAAATACAGCTTTTTCAGCACCGCGTCCGGGAGATCCACCCCGTAGAGCTTCCAGAAGGCATGGTACCCGCGGTAGTAGTCGAAATACTCGTCCGCCGTCTCGAAGACGCGCCAGTAGTACGGATACTCCTCGGGGTAGTACGCGTCCTTTCCGAAGAGGATCCGATCCTGGTATTTCAGAAAGAAGTCGTGCGCACCGCGCGGCTGCCGTCCGATGTCGTAGAGCACCGCGCCAACCTCGGCGTACAGATTGGGCATGGCGTCGAACATTTTTCCGAGCCGGGCGAGGTTGTTGGCGTGCCATCCCAGATGCGCCGCCACGAAGATGGTTTTCGGGTGCTTCCGGAACAGGTTGTCGCGTTCCGCCATCAGCTCTTCGAACTTGGGAAAGCGGTCACTCGGATAGCGCCGGTCCCCGAAGAGGGCGATTTCGAGCCAGCGTTCGTTGTTCAGGTCCATCGCCTCGAAGAACTCCTGCGGATCGGCGGTGTGAATGAACACCGGAATCCCGAGTCGGGCACAGGCGTCCCACACCGGATCGAGGTCGGGGTCGTCGATCTTCAGGCGCGTACCGTCCGCCTTCTTGATGGAGAGTCCGAGGCCCGAGCGGCAAAACGACACTTGTCCCACTCTGCGTCTCGCCCATCTGATGACATCATCAGAAACGAATCATCGTCTACTTCTGCGATTCGCGCTCGATCGCCCGGAGCATCCGGTCGAGTTCGTCGTCGCTCAGGTTTGGATCATTCTTGCGGAGCCATTCCACGTCGCTTTTGGCTTGAGCCCACCGCTGAGTCTGGTAGCACAGCATTGCCCGGTAATAGCGTTGTCGACTTGCATCTGGCTTGATCACCAGAAATGCTTCCACATAACGAAGCAACCGCTCGGCATCCTGCGAATCCACGGCTGAGCCCGTCAAATTCTCCAGCATGCGTTCCAGGATCTCTGTCGAGGAAGTTGTATCCAGAAACGAGTTTTGCCAGGGGCGGTCACTCAGTGCTTCGTACACGTCCCGGGCATCAGTTTTGGTCAGCAGTTTCCCTCGTTCGAAGACGTCGACCAGTTGTGGTTCGCCGGTTCGGGGTTCGAAGCGGACCAGAAAATGCCGGGGCATTCCGACACCGACAACGTTTAACCCCATTCGCCGGGCAATCTCGATGTAGACGACCGACAGCGTGATCGGCAAACCTTCCCGGTCATCCAGTACTTCATTCAGGTAGCTGTTCGAGCGGTTGTTGTAATCGGTACGGCTGCCATGAAACCCCTGCTCTTCGAACAAGTACTGGTTCAATGCCGTAAAACGGTCGGCTTCGGTCGCATCCTTCGATAGTTTGGCCAGAGCCCGCCGCGCGTGACGTTCGACTTCACTCACATAGGCTTTCAGGTCGAGTTCTGGATTGTCTAATCTCGAAATCAACAGAGCCGCGTAGAGCAGGTCGATTCCCGGATCCTGCTTTTCCAGAGTCGACTTGAATTCCTGCAATGTCTTCTTCGTTTGCAGATCAGTCGCCAGTTTGCGGACTCGCTGGGCCTGTTGTTCCAGCTTGATCGCAAGCTCTTCAAGCGTGATGACTCCAACGTCACCTTCGGGCAGCAGTTTCTCAGAGACTGATGGCAAGTCTCCATCGGCCTTGAGGTCTGCAATCACTTTGGAAATCCGGTCGATCACTTCAGCCGATGGCTGTGTCCGTGCGATGGATTCAGCGACGTGAAAACCTTTGAACTCCGCTTCTGTCTGTCGAAACTTGCAGAGACCCACGCGGCCAGTGGTGTACTGTGTGTCTTTCAGCTCGATCACCAGTTCATCATTCAGAAAACATTGCAGGCGTTCTTTCTCGACGCGGACCTTGAGCCAGTTCCAGCCGGTCTTGTTCAAATACGGCGAGCGGATTTCCTGCAGCACCTTCCACGCATAAACATCCGGACCGTCAAACCGGCTCAGGCGGACGCTCCCGTTGCTTGGATAAAACCCATAGTGTCGATCACCACCATCGGCGTGAAAGACCAGACCTGCGGCGCCATCGGCAGGTTCAAATTTGACTTCAACGGCCATTTCAAACGGAACCTTCGGTGCTTCCATGGTTGACAGGCAAAGCGATCGACCTCCGAAGCCACCACCTTTGCCATCCACCAGAATACGACCGGCCCGCTGACGCCAGCGGCCTCCCGGTAGCGCCGTCCATTCTTCCGGATCGAGAACTCCGATTGTCAGCCAGCGACTCATCGGAATCGGATTGGGGCTTTTGAGAAGTGGCTTCAGCGCATTGATGGGCATGGCAAAGCCAAGGTTTTCTGTTTTGAGTGACTTCAACGTCACGACGCCATGGACACGCCCGCGCATATCGAGAATCGGGCCGCCACTGTTGCCTCGTTCGATCGGAATCGCGACCTGCAACATCGATCGGCCTTCGATCTCTCGACGACCAGACAGCACTCCACTGACGACGCTTCTCTCCAACCCGACGGGATTCCCGATCGCAATGATCGGCTGACCGTCGACGAGTTCGTCGGAATTCCCCAGTGGCAAGGCCGGAAGATCCTTGGCATCAACGCGCAGGACAGCCAGATCAAGTGATCGTTCGGTCGCTTCAACTGCGGTTACGTCAAATTTCCGACCGTCCTGCAGTTCGATGGAGATCGGCCGGGCTTCACCGATGACGTGCAGGTTCGTCGCGATCAGGCCT
This sequence comes from uncultured Schlesneria sp., assembly GCA_963977965.1. Classification (GTDB taxonomy): domain Bacteria; phylum Planctomycetota; class Planctomycetia; order Planctomycetales; family Planctomycetaceae; genus Schlesneria. Next base: position 11,872 of record CAXBSB010000190.1, on the reverse strand, counting down.
TTGGAATCGATGATAAAGCCGCTGCCGAGTCCCTGCCGCTCCCCGTCACGACCTCGAAACGTAATAACAACCACTGACTTTCTGATTGACGGTGTCAGTTCTTCAACCGACTTGACGCTGCCGCTCTCGTCATTTGCTACGGCCGTCGCATCTGCCGGTTGATCATCGCCGTACAGAAAAGCAGTTGTCCCGATGACTGTGATACAAATGAGACAGCGAAACTGCAGCATACCTGGTTCCCTCGGCAGCCTATGAAGCTTGCAACGATGATCGTTTTCGTCGTCGGCGTACGTACGATACACGACCATCAGCAAAACAGCGACTGTCGGCTGAGCATCATGACGCAACGGAACCCCGAAGAGGAAGTGCCGCGACAGCGCAGATGGAGTGATGGGCTTCGGTGGTTCACGCTGAATATGAACTGCCGTCGACGAGTCGCACCGTGATCACCGTTGGCGGGCTGACGAGCGTCATTCTGCGGGCTGAGCGAAGCGGGGACGTCGAGCCACGTAGGTCCAGGCCATTCCACCGGTCATAGCGGCAGCAACGGCACACCAGCCGAGTCCGGCTTCGATTGCTGAGTGAGCTGGCTCTGACCATCCCCCAGTGGGACTCCCCTTGTATCGTCCCGGTTCATAGGACACGGTAGCTTCGGAACCACCCGCCTGCCACGCCTGCAGGCCCCTCGCCAACCGAGGCACCCCACCAGTCCATGCCATCACACAAAGTCCGATGGCGAAACACCAGCAAATCAGAGACAACGTCCGTTTCGCCCGGTCGTGACGCAACACGTTGTTATTCATGATCGAGTCAACTTTCATGATCGATTCAACCAGTATGACAAGCTCTTGGCTTCCGTTCGAAACCCTGTGCAGCAAGTTGGTTTTGGCTGACGCAATTCTTTGTCACAACGCTGACTGAGTCAATTCGGATCATTGTTTCCCAGAGAATTCTGTTGGCTACGACGAATTTCATTCGGAATGTGCGATACACTCCGCAATCCATCCCTGGCAGTTTCGTTGCAAAGCAGCAATCCGTCGCTTTCGCTCGCTCGCTGGATCGATCAGAATTACGGCCGATAGCCGCAATCGTCAACCGCCCGCAAAACAGGTTCTCGCATGAACTTCCCTCGAATTGTCCTCAGCAGTCGCAACAAGAAAAAGATCGAAGAAATCGCGGAATTGATGGAGCCGCACGGAATTCCGCTTGTGGGTGTGTCCTCGTTCGAGCACGTTCCCGAGGTTATAGAAGATGCCGATTCGTTTGCAGGAAACGCGGCAAAAAAGGCGTCTGAGGTCGCCAGACAATTGAAAGAGTGGACGATCGCAGACGATAGCGGACTGTGTGTGGATGCGCTGGGAGGTGCTCCTGGCATTTACTCGGCTCGCTATGCCGACGCCCCTCACCCCGGAACTCTGGAAGCCGATGAATGCAACAATCAGAAATTGCTGAAGGAGCTTGCCGACATCCCCACACCCAGGCGAACGGCCTTTTATGTCTGCGCCGTCGCTCTCGCTGATCCGGAGGGGCAGATTCGAGTCGCCACCGAAGGGCGCTGCCATGGATTGATCCTCCGCGAATATCATGGCATCAATGGTTTTGGATACGACCCAATGTTCCTGGTTCCGGAGTTTCACAAGACGTTTGGAGAACTCAGTCCTGCCGTCAAGCGGCATATCAGCCATCGAGCCAAGGCGTTTGAGCGAGCGATTCCACAGATTGTGAGACTTTTCGAAACGGCCTGAGAACGGATTCCTGAAAAAACCGTTTGGTTCATCTAGGAAGAATCGGCAGATTCGGCTACTTTCCGCGAGGCACAGTCCGGTTTGATCGGTGCCGGTCGTGGATCGTCCGTTTCATTCACTTCAGGAAGGATCTTGAAGCATGTCTGGTCTTGTAATGCAACTTGTTAGTATTACCGGGGGATGTCGCGGGGCACGGATTGCCACACTCTGCCTGAGCAGTCTCGGCTTCGTTTCAGCATCCGCGATGGCTCAACCTCCCGCACAGCGAGCAACTTACACGCGCGAGGAGACTCGGGGGCTCGTCGAAGAATACAGTAATTCTCTGCAGGATCGAAACCGGTACGGTAACAGTCGGCGTCAATCCGCACCGTCGCTTCCCGCAGGTGGTGTCACTTCAGAAATGAAAGCGGTTCGACCGCTGGTCCATAGCTTTTCCGACGTTGCATCGCAGTTGACATACTCGATGAATGACCAGATCGCCAGGATTCCGGCATTGCGGTCCTTGTACTCCGATGCGTTGACAGTCAGTGCTGAAGCAGTTGCACTCGATCGACATGCAGTGCAATACGGTGACCACAACCAGTTGCTCGATGATTTCGAACAACTGGACGTCGACTGGCGCGAACTGGCCTATAAGCTGCAAAACGTTCGAGGTTTGACAGCAGAAACACGCGACACCATTGCGAATCTGAATTCAATCAACCAGCAGATTCGCAAGGCACTTAACACTCAGGCACAGATCAATCGTCCTGAAGTATCGCTCGAGGCGGCTGGCTTGGCAGGCGACCTGCAGAACCTGATGGAAGACATCAATGCAGAACTCGGTCGCACACAACTGGCCCAGCAGTTGTTGATGCAGACTAGTCGTGCACGGCAACAGGTTCTGGCCGTTGTTTCCATGTGTCGTGACAGCCAGATCGATCCCGCGTTGCTGGTTCGTGAATACAAGCAGTTCGAAGCGACATGGCAACCGGTCGCCGTCAAACTTCAGGCTGAAGACAACCGCTATCTGGAACGTGATCTTCGCAAGATCAGTTTGTCCGTAGGAAAGATCCACCAGTTGCTGCTACTGCCCCAGACCGTCGACAAGTCTCAGCTCGTCTATCTGGCAGCGACGCTGAAGAAAGACATTGATGAATTCTTCACGCGGACCCCGCTGCTGCTGGTCATGCATCTGACGAAGTCAGGAAAGGCGCTGGGGACTGCCGATCAGTTCTATGGTGTCTGTGAACACTTTGTTGATCAGGTCAATCGCGGCGAGGATTTTGATGAAATCGTCGATTCGTTCCGCTATATCGAAGAGGCTGAACGGAGCTTTACCGATGTGTTCGGGACGATCAACAGCGACAAGGCTGTCGCCGTTCTGCAGCGTATTTCGCAGTCGGTTGATGCCATCCGGACTTCACTGCACCTGCAGCGAGAAGACTTTGATCGCAACGCCGCTGGCGATCTGGCGGCCTCAATTGCTCACCTGACCGAGCAACTGGAACAAGCGACCCGTCAGTGGTTGACCGATGACCCACAGTCGTTCGGTCCTGCCTGCCGACAGGAAATGGCAACCCTGGCCACTCAATCGGCCGCGATTCAGAACGACTTGCTCCGCGGTGTCCCCGTTGCGCAGTTGCGACGAGAAATTGATGACACCTACGAACACTGGCGAGTTGCCTACAAGTATCTCGTAAAGTGTCAGACCGAAGATCGTCCGATTCTGGGACGATTGTCAGGTCGACTGACACCAGCATTGGTGGAACTGCGAACGATGATTTCGCAATCAACCATTGAACAGACCGCCCTGCGACCTGGTCGACGATAATCTTGTCGATCTTGAATCAGTAGGCTGAAATCAAAGAGAGCGCAACCAACATGGTTGCGTTCTCTTTTTATTCGTTTAGAGCGCATCACAGTTAAGTGTAGCGGTTCTCTCAGCGTTCCCCGCGTCCTCTGCGTTTCTACTTCTTCTCGGGTGTCGGGGTCAGGGGTTGGCACGCATCCATCGCTGCACTCCCTCCTTCGTGCTCTCCGTGTGCTTCGTGGTCAACAGATTCTTGCGAAGGACGAGTGATCTACCACGAAGCACACGAAGAGCACGAAGGAAGACTTCGACAATCGAGTAGTCGAACGTGCCATCGAGGTTCACTGCGCGCCCTGGTCAGAAGCTGCAGTATAATGCCCACGAGACGCCACACTTAAATGGGACACGATCTAGTACTTCAGAAATCGTTTCAGGCTGAGAAACTCGATGGGTAGCGAGGTCGCTTTGTTCAGTGCCAGGTCGGCCATCGCTTCGCCAATCACCGGCGCGAACTTGAAACCATGTCCGGAAAACCCTGCTGCGATCGCTACGTTGTCCCATTGAGGATGCTCGTCGACAATGAAATGCTGATCCGGCGTCAGGGTATAAAGGCAGACTGCATGCCTGGCGGGTTCTGGACGCAGCCCCGGCAGATGCGATTTCAGAAACTCGGCGAGTCTCGTGATGTCTTCCGGGTGCATGTCACGATCCACATTGCCCGGATCAACAACAGGTTGACCGCCCGAATGCTCGGCCATCTTCACTGTTGCACCATCGATACTCGGAAACCCGTAAAAGCTGCCGTGGGGCAAGTCGAAGTAGTAAGTCGGAATCTCTGATTCCCGCTTCGCTTGTTGATCTCGACCGGGGAACCAGCCAACAAACTTGCGGACGACGTTGAGCGGCAGATCCAGTTCCTGCATGACTCGCGCCGCCCAGGAGCCCGCTGAAACAATCAGCCCGCTGGCAGTGAACTCGTCGTTTTCCGTGCGTACCGTGACTGAGCTACCTTTTGATGACCAGCTCTTAACTCGCTGGTTTGCTCGAATCTCAGCTCCGTGTGCGATCGCCTGGTTGATCTGCTGCTGAACGCAGGCTTCAACACGCAGATATCCGGCTGCCGGTTCAAACACGACATCATGATCTGCGGCGAACGATAGCGCAGGCCATCGCCGATTCGCTTCGTCAGGGGTCAGGTTTTCAATGGGCAATCCATGAAGCCGCGCCGACAACCGAGCCCCGGCGATGGCTTCTCCGTCCGCCTGACCTGACAGAACCAGTCCCACTTGATGAAACAGCTTTTCGCCGACCGACTGCTCTAGCTGTTGCCAATGCGTGTACGTCCGCAGCAGCAGCGGCACATAGTCGGGATGTTCGAAGTAGGCCTGGCGAATGATGCGAGTTTCGCCGTGTGAACTTCCCCGATCATGGACCAGCGGGAATTGTTCCAGCCCTAGAACGCGCGCCCCGCGACTGGCAAGATGGTGGCAGGCAGCCGAACCCATAGCTCCCACACCCAGTACGATTACGTCATAGGCTGAACTCATCCTTCAGTCACCTCATTCATCCAGACCTTCAGAGCAGACTGAACATCCGTCAGGCATTCTGCTGCTCGTTCCCGGGCAATGACTCCAGTCGGCTGCTGTCGCGTATTCACGAAATAATAGAACTTGATCTTGGGTTCCGTGCCGGAGGGTCGAACGGCAACCGTCACGCGACAGTCACGTGATTGACCGTTGAAAATCAGCAGATCTCCCGAAGGCGTCGGCAGTTGCTCGACTACGCGATTGGAAGGGAGCGAACGGACTTCGTGCTGCTGAAAATCTCGAACTGACTCCCAAATGCATCCTCCAGCAACCGCTGGCGGGCATTTTCGGAAGGCTGTCATGATCTGACGAATGCGTGCCTGGCCAGCCGGCCCGGAACAGGTTGTTGACAACGTTTGCTCCAGGAAATAACCGTGACGCGCATAGAGTTGATCGAGTCGATCTAGCAGAGTCTCACCGCGCCGCTTCAGTTCGGCAGCCAGTTCCAGAACATACAGAGCACCGATCGCGGCGTCTTTGTCACGACTGTAATCCCCCGCCATGAAGCCAATCGATTCTTCGGCCGCGAAGACAAATCGGTCGGATCTCCTTGCCTCGATTTCTGCGGCGATGTGTTTGAATCCCACCAGCACTTCGCGGACGACCTGGATTCCATAGCTCCGGGCAATATCGGCAATCAACGGGGTCGTGACGAGGGTTTCGACCACAAAATGATCCGGTGACAACGTGCCGGATTTTGTTCGCTGGCCAAGTACGTAATCCGTCAGCAGAGCACCCAGTTGATTGCCTGTCAGGCAGACAAATTCTCCGACAGAATTACGGACGGCAACAGCCATTCGATCTGCATCGGGATCTGAGGCCAGAACTAGTTCCACGTTCATCCGCTTTGCCTCGGCAATTGCAGGTCCGAACACTTCGAAGCGTTCGGGGTTTGGCAATTGATCCGGGACATTGGGAAAGCTGCCATCCTGAGATCGCTGCGGTTCGAAGATCGAAACCCCGCGAAAGCCGGCTCGCTGAACCACTCGAAAAACAGATGTCTCTCCGACACCATGCAGCGGCGTATAAAGAGCCGTGATCTCCCGTGACTCAGACAGGCTGAGCTGGCAGACGGAGTCGACAAACACCTGGTCGATTGCATCACCAATCAGTGAAATTCGTCCGCTGGCGACGGCTTCGTTGAAATCCAGCGTCGGTATTTCCGCAGCGGCATCAACACACGCGATGATCCCCCCATCGTGTGGCGGAAGGACCTGACCTCCATTCGACCAGTAGGCCTTGAATCCATTGTCGCTCGGCGGATTATGTGATGCCGAGATCATTACGCCGGTGTCACACCTCAAATAGCGGACTGCAAACGACAATTCCGGGGTCGCTCGCGGTTGCGGAAAGAAGTCGACATGAAATCCATGGGCCGCCAGAACGCACGCCGTACATTGAGCAAACTCCAGCGAACGATGTCGAGAATCGAAAGCCACAACAGCTCGAGGTTCCGTGATTCCTCCACCAGATTCCTGACGACGGTGGCTCAGTACATAGACGGCCAGTCCATGCGCCGATTCGGCAATCGTACGAGCGTTGATGGTGGCAGATCCAAATTCACTCATCGGTCCTCGACGACCACCTGTTCCGAACGGAATCCGTTCCCAGAAAAGTCGATTCAGTTCGTCAAAATTTGACGTTTCGATCAGGGCGAGCAATTGTGGTCGATAAACGGCGTACTGAGGTTCATTCAGCCATCGCAAGACATTTTCGCCCGTCGGCGTTGTCAATTGACCACGCGAAACGGCTGCGGTGACGGCTTCGATACCATTTGTCAGTGATGAACCGTTATGATTTGACACGATCGCTGGCCACCCCCATGATTCCGATTCACGCCGAACACCTTAAGAGTAGTTTATCGTAGCACGACTGGCATCATGTTATCGAGTGTCGGACAGCGTCAGTCTGCAATAGATCGTGCGGGAGCTCAACTCTTTCCTGATGGGATGGGTCACGTTCTACCGACATGCACAATGCCGGTTTCACCTCGCTGGTCTGCAGGCCAGCATTGTAAGGGAGTCCGCATTCGATGAATTGTCGCTTACACGCAGGCATCCTGATCTGTTGCATGCTTGTCCTGTTCGGACAGTCGCTCGCTGATGACAAAGTCGTCGTACCTTTGATTGGCTACACCGAACTTCAAACAAACCTTGCAGGCAGTCGACATGCCAACATACGAACGATGCGGGCGATGTTGATTCGTCGTGATGGGACCGACCGACAAAGCATCGGTCAGGAACTCGCCAATGAAGCGGATGCCTGGACACAGTTCGCGGGTTGGTCTCCGGATGGGACGATGGCCATTATCGGTCGAGGCTGGCAGGATTCTGAAAATGCCCGGTGGGAGGAAGAGCACAAGAGCTTTCGATTCACTCCTGGAAAGTGGCTTGTTGATTCCTGCCTGATCAACCTATCGACAGGTGCCACCACGAATGTGACCTCAGTTGATCGGGTCAGTCACTACAACAGTGGCCTGTTTTTCATGCCGGATCGTAAGAGACTGGGATTCACCGCACTGATCAATGGGATCTCAAAACCATTCGTGATGGATGTGGATGGACGCAACAAGCAGGATCTGTCGGGAAAAGATGCGGGGTTCGCGTATGGATACAGTGCCTCACCCGACGGAAAGCTGATCAGTTACCATGAGAATTACCAGATCTATATCGCGAAGGCAGATGGGACAGACAAGCGGCACATCAAGACAGGCCATCAGTTTGACTTCGCGCCGCGGTGGTCTCCCGACGGTCAGTGGTTACTGTTTGTGAGCGGTGAGCATTACAACTGCCACCCGCATATCGTGCGTGCTGACGGAACGGGTCTGCGAAAACTTGCTGATCGCAATGGATACCGGGGCGTCATGGAATTCCTTGATGTCTTCGATTTTCATGGCGGAAGCAGCGACATTCCGGTCTGGTCGGTCGACGGAAAGTCGGTCTACTACACCGCACAAGTCGTATCGGCCGTCGAACTGTTCCGCGTGCCACTTGATGGCCCCTCGGAACAACTGACTCGGTCGATGCCAGGAACGACTCATTACCACCCGCAACCCTCATCAGACGGCGAATGGCTTCTTTATGGTTCAAAGCGGGACGGAATCCGGCAGATTTTTGCAAGACGCATGTCCGATGGAGTCGAACGGCAGATCACTCACGTCCCCCCTGGGCGAGCCGCAATCTGGCCTCACTGGCAGCCGACGGCTGAAATCACCGTTCATTCCAAATGACATTTGCCGCGAGGTTGAGCGACTGCTTCCGATCTTTCCCTGGTGGTATGACAATTGATTGCATACCGCGAACAGGCGTCGAAAAGGAATCGCTTACAGAATGACCAGCGATTTGCGGTGTCGAGAAGTTGTCGTTTCCGATAAGCTTCGCGGTACGAAGGATTTCGGCGCATTGGAACACGTTGACATTTCGTGATCCAATCCTGACGGCGATGCGTTCACAATCACAGAAACAAAAACTGTGAAGAGTGAATGGAAGGAAAGAGGAACAATGAATAGCGAATTTGAAGGATCACCCAAACTGTGGCCTCCGCTGGGACTTCCCGTCGGCAGTGTGCGGGCTTTGCTGACTTTGATCGTGATGGCCGTCGTCGTATCTAAACTCTGCCGAAATCTGCCGCTCGATTCTCTCTGGATTCAGACGTTACTGATCGCACTGGCTCATTATTTCACGTCACGACGGTTTGTATCACTTCCACCAGATGTCGTTGCCCGGCTCGAACAGGAAGGCGTGATCGAACGTGAACGCCACCCGTTGTTTCTGCCAAAGAACTCGATCCGTACTCTGATCGTGCTGGCCTTCGCAGGAATGGGTGTTTATCTCTATCAGACGGGGCAGCTTCACTCGAATATTCCAGCGGTTTCGCTGATCGGAATTGTATTTGCGTACCTGCTGGGAGCCATCGCACGAACGATTGGTGGCTGGTTCAATCGGTATCGCGCGAATCCGCCATCAGGTACGTGGGGTGACATCAAAGCGATGACCGTGCTGATCGTACTGGCCCTGGCTGCGATTCCCGAATTCCTTGACCTGCCGTTTGGATTGCCCCCGATCTTTCATCAGATCGCACTGGGAATGATGCTGTTCTACTACGGTTCGCGATAGGCGCTGCGCTGGTAACGACTGCAGCGGGATCAGTTCACGTCATCATCAAGGTGCGGTTTATCGTACCCTTTGCGACGCACGAGTGATGTGTGAATGAACTCATCCAGTTCCTGTGCGGATACAACATCCGAAGTTCCCACAGATGCCGATGCAATCATCGTCGAGTTGATGACTCGACGGTGAGATTCGTCTGGCGTCAAGATGGTTGCCGTGTGGAGGACTCCCAGCCACGAATGACCATCGATTGGTGCAGAGCTGTTATTGATCACCACGATCTGATAGGCCGACACGTCAAATTCATTCAGTTGCGATGCATAGGGGCGTAACAATTCAAACCCCGCATGAAACATCGGGTTGTGCTGTGCCATGAATTCTCTGGGTGTGATTCCCAGATCCTGAGCACATCGCGTGTAGTCGGACATCTCGACTTCAGATTGAACGAGGGTTGGTTCGTATCCGAGCATCAAGAGTGATTCTTCCGGACCGCCATCCAGGTGAGGTCGAGTTGTCGTTTGTTGATCAAACCGACCGGCCGAGACGTAAATCAGAGTCTTCCCCGTTTGGCGCTCATGAACAGTTGCCATTTCCCTTGTGATATTGACCATCAACTGGCGAAACTCGACGGAACTCAACGTCGATCCAAGATTCACAACACAAAACCCGGGTTCGGTAAAGTTTGTCCTGCAGACGCGCGAATAGATTTGTGCCGCAAGCTCTGCGGGTTCGATGCGACTTGGAAATAGATAAACATGGTCACGTGACCAACGACAAATCGGTAACTGTTTGAGCAGATCCACAACCGGCTCGTTTGCCTCTGGAAACTGCATGGATCGCAATTCCGTGGCCGGGACCCAGCGAAATCCCTGATGTTGCGCTTCGACCGTGTTCGGATCAGCAGGATGACACAGGAAGAAGTGAAGATCCACGCGAGCATGCGGGTACGCGAATTCGCGACGCAGCAACAATCGCTCAACGGCAATTGTCAGCCCGGTTTCCTCGAAACATTCGCGAACCGCACACGTCTCGGGTTCTTCGGCCGCCAGACATTTCCCGCCGGGAAACTCCGCGTAGCCCGGCAGGGGACCGTCAGGACCGCGCGTCCCAACGAGGAACCGCCCGGCATGCTCAACGATTGCGATTCCAATTCGCTTGACGTCGGCCGAGGTCATCACGCCACCTCCCTGGACGAAATAGTGCGGGTCGCACGTCCGTGTCGCGTCGGAACATGGGTTGGATCACGCAGCACGATGCCCACGAGACGCCACAATTAAGTCGGAACAATCTTGACCATCAGCAATGCACTTTGGGCCACGAAATCTGTTACCCCCATCAGCCGCAACGCGCTAGCGTCCGGTTCGCCTTCTCTTTCGCATGGAAGCTGCATCAACTCTCGCAACCGGACGCTAGCGCGTGCCGGCTGATGGGGTGAAACTGGAAAAGTTTTCGTCCTGAAAATCTGTTTGGAACCACGTCGATTCGGAGTGCGAACATCAGCCGCTGGGCGCTAGCGTCGGGGCGTTTCCAGTTTCACTTGAGACCCTGACATAAACACGGCCGCGTTACTTACGCGGCCATGTTTTCTGGATAGGCAAATCAGCCATTCCCAAGCTTCGCTTCAGCCGGTGGAGCACCCATGACATGGTAACCACTGTCCACATGCAGGGTTTCGCCGGTGACTCCTGTCGACATATCGCTCAACAGGTAAACGGCACTCTTGCCAACTTCTTCCAGGCTGACGTTACGACGCAAAGGTGACAAGGCATCGTACATTTCGAGCATCTTGTCGAAATCCTTAACGGCGGACCCCGACAGAGTCTTGATGGGCCCGGCACTCAATCCATTCACTCGGATCTTGCTCTGTCCGAATTCATGAGCCAGGTAGCCAACGGACGATTCCAGCGCCGCTTTGCACAGCCCCATGACGTTGTATCCGGGGATGACACGTTCGCCACCCAGATAGGTCAGAGTCAGGATGCTGCCGCCATTCGGCATCACGTCTCTGGCTCGCTTGCAGACAGCCATCAGGCTGTACACGCTGATGTCCATCGACATCTTGAACCCTTCGCGACTGCAGGCGTACACGGGGCCCTTCAAATCGTCGATTGGTGCATAAGCGATCGAGTGAACCACGAAATCCAGTTCCCCGAACGTCTCTTTGGCAGCAGCGAAAGCGTTGTCCAGATCGGCATCAACCTGAACGTCGCACGGAAGGAACAACTTGGGATCGAACTGTTCAACAACCTTGCGAACGCGGCGCGCCATCTTGGGATTCGATGGATCCTTATCTGGCAAGTGAGTAAATCCGAGTTGAGCCCCTTCGTTGAAGAGCTGTTGGCTGATCCCCCAGGCGATCGAATAATCATTCACAACGCCCAGAACCAGACCGCGCTTTCCATCCATCAAACCCATTTTCCGCAAACCTCCTGCTGGCCGACCAATTCGTCGGACTGACACTTCTCTTGACTTCGCTCTGCCCGGCAGACCCTGCTTCACAAGGTCTTTCCCGTCAGAGAATTACGCGAATTCCACCAATCACATCGTTCCTGATCAGTAGACGCCACGATAACGACAGGATGCATTCCCATCAACTGGCACACCACTGGACAGGTAACTCTTGATGCAAGCAACACCTCG
>CAXBSB010000189.1:0-15841 GCA_963977965.1 uncultured Schlesneria sp. | reverse complement strand
CTGAATGGAAACGACTGCGCCCTCTTTGACGCCACCGATTGCTTCCAGCACAAACTCGGGGGTACTTGCTGAGACGATCCGGTACACGCCCCAGTCTTCGGCAACGGCTGGTTTGAAGCTCAAGAAGAGCAGAATCGTCGTAGTCACAAATGGAAGAGGCGATTTGAAACGCATGATACTTCTGTGAAATGTAGAAACGGTTGTTCAAGGCGATTCGGCGGCATCTCGGTCGGCGTTGTCTCGAGAACATCGGCGCGGCGTTCAGGCGGACGTTGTTTTCAATGTTTAGTTCGGTGACGCTTCGCCGTGCGGGTAGCGGTAGTCAGCCTTGTCGTCGGTTGAAACTTGCCGCGTCGAGCCATCGACGAGTGAGTAGAGAAATAGTTTGCCGTCTGCGTGATAGACGATCGAGGTTTCGCCTTTCGTGAATCGTGGATAGGCAAACCAAACTGGCTTACCTTCTTCGTTTGCAAAGGGCTTCAGGTTGCTGATCGTTCGTCGCTGGATGTCGAAGTCGGCGACATACAACGTGCGACCGGGGAACTCGTATTTAAAACCAGTCTGATACTCGAAGCAGATCTTCGTTTCGCTCGGCGAGACGCTGATGCGATCGAGAATGCCTTTGGGGGCGAGTTCGCATTCAACTCGCTCAAACTGCGGCGTGCCGCCCGCTTTCGGCATCATTAAGAAGTAACCGCGTTGCTGCTTCGGCGGTGTTGCAGCGACGAACAATCGTCCATCGCGCACGGCCGAGTGGACCCAAGCGTGATAGCTCTTGTCGGTGAGTGGAATTTCCTCGCCCGGCTTCGCGCCGACCTTGCTGGCCATGATGTAGTAACTTCCGGTCGCCGGGTTCTTGCGGTTCCAGACCGGCGTGTTCATGCCGTCGCGCGTCCACGTCGGATTGAAGTCGGTAAACGAGCCATCAGAGAGCCGATGAAAACCGGTGCCATCAACGTTGATGATGCACATGGCTGTGATCCACTTGCCGACGTCTGGATCGTTCTTGAGCCGCCGGAAGAACACGAGTTGATCGCCAGTCGCTGACCAAGACGGCTTGAAGTCCCAATGCCCACTCGTGATCGGCTTGGTCTCCGGGGAGCCAAGCACAGTGATGTGAATCTCACCGTTCTTGTAGTACGACGAGCGCGGAGCATCGTCCGCGAACGAGCTCAATGACGTGAACGCCAGAATCACGCCAAGCAGCGCCGCCATCTTTATTTCATTCCCCATGGTGACCCTTAGATCTGTGGTTTGCCCGCGTTCGGCAGCATGTGAGGTAAGCCGAGCATCGCCCCGGCAGCGACTCTCAAAGCATGCTATTGTATCGATCGGTCCAGGGCTCAAGAAGTCATGAAGTCATACAACCTGTGTCCCCAATGTTCTCCCAGAAAAGACTTGATTTCTCAACGCTTTCTGTCGTGATGAATACGATTTGAGCGGCAGGAACCCCAAACCGCAATGTACCCCAATTCACCTGCATCTGCCACCCGTAATTGCCATGCCGCCGGAAATCGATCTTCATCGCTCACACAGCCCTTTCCGCTGGTGGTGCCGTTGGTCAGGGCATGTCAGAAATATATGTTAACGATAAAAATGAACTGTATCTGGTCGGTCCTTCCAGCGAGAATGAGCGAGTGGTCGCAACGGTTGGTGAGTCGTTGAAGGGTGGGGCGATGCGTAAATTCTTTCATGGATGGCGACTAAAGTTGGGTGCGCGACACTCGTGATGGCCTTGTCGTTTACAGCGGGATGGGTGCGCAGCTCACTTGTTTTCGATTTGGTGACCATACCTGTCGGGAATCACAATTCATTTTCCTTTGAATCAAAACGCCAATCCCTCTGCTTGAGTTGGACGGAAGAACACTCAACTGTCGCAATTGGGGTCCCCTTTGCCTGGCACGCGATGGCCCCGATGGACCCGATGGCCGCGTCCGTTAAAGGGACGGTACTGTGGAACGACTACATGATTGGCGAATTCGGCTGCCTGGTTGCTTTAGGCGAGGAATACCCGCACGGAATCATTCTGATCGCCCCCTACTGGTCCGCAGTCGCCGCACTGACCCTGCTATCTGCCTGCCTGAGTGCATACACCGACGAGCAAGGTCGATACGAGATAAAGGGTGCGCACGAATGGTCACCGCATCCAGAGACGACAGCGAAGAACGTCATGCAATTTCGTCATCCTGATTTCCCGTTGTCGAAGGCAAATTTCACGAGGGTTCCGCAGCAGATAAATGTCACGCTGAAGCCACCTGCGATCATCGAAGGGCAAGTCTTCGACTCGATAACGAACAATCCTGTCCCTAACGTCACTGTCACGGCACAAGGTATCGCTCGTCACGGCAGCTTTACCTCGAAGACCGATAGCAGCGGTCGCTATCGGCTGCGCGTGATAAAAGACCACTACAACATCCGTGCAGAGATGGATGAACGAGTCTCCGTCACAATCAAAGCAATCCAGGCAATCCCAGGCGAAACGGCGGCAAATGCCGACATCAAAATGGTGAAAGGCGTAATCATTGCCGGAACCTTATTTGATGTGAAATCCAATCAGGTGGTCCCCATCCCCGATGGACAGACTCGTTATGTCGGTTCCTACGGCCCGGCTTTCCCAAGTTCAGGCGCGACCCCTGGAATCGCAAAGGTGAATTCGGACGGAACTTTTCGATTAAGAGTCGCCCCAGGCTTGAACTACGTTTACTTCATGGGTGGCGACATGACTGGATACTTCACCGTCAAAGATGGTGAAGAACTCAAAGTGAACCTCCGCAATGAGCCTCGCTCTGAGTTTGAACGATTCGATCCTGATAAACATTTGGGATCTGAGTTAAGACACAAGGCCCAAATAGAGGACGCGGAAGAAGCTGCAATGAACGGCAATTGACGATCTTTTCGTTCGCCACTGCCATGTGGCGGACTCGACCGAACGGCAATTGACTCAGCGATAACTTTGGGGGCACATCAATGGCCGCGACGTGTAGGCGGGCAACTATTGGCTCACGTCGTCATTTTGCGACTTGAAGATCACGAATACGTCGTCTGTTCACGAGGAAACATACTCGAGAGATACTACGAACAGTTTTGACCGTTCCATTGTTCTGCGCCCGATAGTTCCGTTGTTAACACCTGCTATTGTTCTCGCGACGTGTCGGGCGTAAGGCTGGCGTGAGAACGGATCGTGAGGTAACAGAATCTGACATAAGGCTTTCGACTCTGCGCTTATGTCAGATCTTCTTTTGGCGCGGATGACGTCCGGCTTGTTACCGAACCGGCATAGTTGCCACTGATTACGCGTGATGCGGTGCCGGAATCGGACCTTCCGGACCGTTGACAAAGTTGGACCATTGCAACTGAATCGGTGCAATTTTTCCACTGGCGAGCGTTACTTCGCGGAAGACCTTGCTAAGATTCGGGCTGGCTACGGTGATTGGGGTGTCTCCAATTTCTTCACCATTCACGTTCGTCCATCCCAACAAGCGGTTGTCGTTTGTCTTGATCGCATCGCTCACATCGGGATCCGTCCGAGCTTCGCACAGTTCGTGGTAAAACGTCGCCACTGCGTTCTTCCATGGCTTATCAAACACAACGATGCCATTGTCGCCGCCGTTTGCAAGTGGTTCGGAAAGCACACCGACTGCATAATAAATCGTAGTTGAGATACCTCGACGTCTTACATGCACACTCCCATGGAAGCCTCCCAATCCTTCGAGAGAGCTTTCCTCTGTTTCGATGGGGATCTCTGGCCGATGATGACTCTTGGCATGCCCATGCGGTGAAGTCAGCGCGTTGGGGCCATCGTCGATCGTCAGAACTGTGCCGCTGGGAAGCAGGAAATTAAACACAGTACTAGCCAACGGCAACCCCTGCATTTTCCCCCGCAGGAACAGCGATCGGACCGCACCTTCCACGTCGCTTTGAGACACGGATGCAGGAGCGGATCCGCTAAGCAACTCATGCGGCGCCACCGTGGTCATCACGGTATTACCGGCGAAGTACTGTGCGAGTACGTTGTTAAGCCCGGGGTCTGTCATTGCCGCTGAAAGTGATTCATTTATGTTCTGAACGTCTGATGGATCCCAGGCGTTCGTGCCCGCTACGAAGAAGTTCTTGTACGTGAGGCTCGGTAGCGTCTTGCCACCATGGAACGTTAAATTCAAGTCTTGATGAGGCGGCAGTCCTGTTGCGATAGCTAATCCCACCCGATTATGAAAGCACGTTTCGCATTTCGAGTCGCGTTTCACACAGATGTTCTTGACCGACGTGATTCCAGCCATTGGATTCGTCCTTTCGAAATTGAGGTCGTCATAGAGTCGATCGTCTTTCGGGGTGCAAACAACACCCACCCGTAATATTTCACTACGGTATGCGATCTTATTTATCCTAAAAGTGTTCCCAGCAGATCACAATGAAGATCACTCTTGTCAATCTCACCTAAATAGGTGAGACTAACAGTGTTGACAATTACTGCTTCGCATGGTAGACGGGCACTTAATTAACGTGTCTGTAAGGTTTCGTCCGGGCTTCTCGTTGATCGTGTGGTGAGATGCAATTCGACCGCCGTGGGGGCTGTCTGACGGATGTAGGCGTCTTTCACGAGTCGATCGAAGGAGGTTGTGCGAGTTGCAGCCATCGAATCGATCCGAATCAGTTCGTAACCGCCCGGTTGTTGGTTGATACCCGTCGAGATGCTGTTGTCGTTCCGTCTGCTGCTGTCCGGCGCGGACCAACTTCGACGTTTGTGTGTGTCGTCAAAGTTGTCGACAAAGAGGCAACAGCCGAGTTTCGGGTGGCACACCATGAGTCCTCGAAACGAAACGCACTTCCGTGTCGCGATTGGACGTGCGATATGATCTGACCGCAATTTACGCCGGTCGAAATCACCCCGTAGTTCAAGTGACGATCGTCGTTTCGATCCATTTCCACAGCTGGGATGCGACGTCGGACTTTGTGCCAGAATAGACGGCGACGGTTTTCCCCCCTGCGTCGATCAGTTCAATTCGATTGGACTCTGAACCGATTGCCGTGGGACGATTCAAAACAATCACATCGCAATTCTTTTCTTTCAGTTTCCGCAGAGCGTTGACGTGCGCGTACTCGTCGGATTCCAGAGCGAAACCGACAATCCAGCGAGAACCTTTGTTGCGTCCGAGGTCTGCCAGCACATCAGCGGTTTCTACGAGTTCGAGTTCCAGGGAAACTCCGGTCTTGGCCAGCTTTCCCGGAAAGCGTGCTCTGGGGCGGTAGTCGCACACGGCGGCAGTAGCGATGACGCCGTCACAGCCGGGGAAGAGTTCATTGCATTTCGTCAGCAATTCATCCGTTGTTTCGACCGGGTGAAGTTCACAACCGGCTGGCGGAGTCAACGAGACCGGGCCGCAGGCCAGGACAACTTGATGCCCTGCCGCCATCACCGCTTCCGCGAGGGCAAAGCCCATGCGGCCACTGCTGGCATTGGAGAGATATCGAACATCGTCGAGATATTCGCGAGTGGGACCGGCAGTGATAAGAACTCGCATTCGGAAAGACCTGTTGGGACAATCAGGATGCAGGAAGAAGGTTGGCGATGATCCGCAGGATCTCGGCCGGTTCCGCCATGCGGCCCGCACCAACCTGCCCACAACTGAGCCATCCGCTGCCAGGTTCGGCAAAGTGATAGCCATCCCCGCGCAGTGTGGTGACATTTCGTTGAACCGCTGGCTTGGCCCACATTTCGCAATTCATGGCCGGAGCGAGCAGCACCGGGCAGGTCACCGTCAGGGCGAGGATTGAGACGAGATCACTGGCAAAACCATTTGCAACGGCCGCCAGATAATTTGCGGTAGCCGGGGCAACGACGAACAGGTCGGCACGTTGAGCCAGCCCGATATGTTCGCCCCGGAAATGCTCAACGGGTCGAAACAGGTCTCGATAGACCGGTCGACCCGTCAACGCTTCAAACGTGGCTGGTCCTACAAATCGCTCAGCGGCTTCTGTCATGACGACAGAAACCGCGCCACCTGCCTGAACCAACTTGCTGCACAGGTCGGCTGTTTTGTAGGCGGCAATACCACCCGTCACACCCAGCAACACTTCGCGACCGCGCATGATTACCGTCTCGACGGTTACAGGTCATCCAGCGATGGACCACTGTCAAAGTGACGTTCGCGTACGGCATTGGGGTCTGGACGAGTCATCACGGCGCCGCTGGCGTCCAGGAAAATCTTGTCCTGGATGATTTCCTGAATCACGATTTCCATCGGATTCTTCGTCTGAATCTCAACCAGTTGCTTGGCACCGCGGTTCAACGCGACCATCCGCTTCTGGATCAATGTGGAAAGCTTGAATCGCCCTCCCACCTTCTTGACGATCTCTTCTTCTTTCAATTCTTCCAGCATAGCTTCCTCATTCCAATCGTCTGACCATGTCAACCGGACGCTGCGATTCGCAATCGTCGCCTGATGCGGTGGGACTTAACTTGCCGCAAACTCATATGGAGATTCGATTACGATCACTCGCGAACCCTTAATTCTGGCGGATCGGCGACGTGAATGCAAGTGCTAATTCAGTTTAGTGCGGGTCGCACGTCCGTACCCCGTCGAAGTAGGGTGGGACAAGCGGCGCTTCGACGCGCGGGTCCACCAGTTGAAAACCTCACAAAATGCTGACTTGAACCGTAGCCGAACTCGTAACGGCCTGTTGATTTAATCGATTTCAGATCGCCGATCGGACGAAGATTCACGACTTACGACGATTTCCTGCGGCGCAACTCGTTATATCTCGTCATGAAGGTGGGCGAACCACGATTAAATCAACGGGCCGGTCAGAGTTCGGTGTCTGGGTGAAAGAAACGAGCCCGAAGTCTTACGACTCCGGCTAAGCAATGACCGGGAAACTTAGTGCCAGTCGCACTTCCGTGACGCGTCGAAACATGGCAGCTGCTGTTTGATACCCGCGGGACGCAACGCTTAAGTTGGCTACGATCCTAAATGCTCCTGTCAAAGGAAGGTTGTGCGGGGCATGAAACGGTCTCGCGTAGCAAGATTGATTGTCAACTGCTGCAGTCATTCCAGAATGAAATCGAGACTCTTCGGCAGGGGTGATTCCGGATCGGCTGGTTGCTCGGGGATCGGTGCTTCAGGAATCTCAGGCTCTTTCAACATCGGTGATTCCGTCAAGGGCTTTTCGGTGGGAACTGGTGGAGCAGGAGGTGCGACCGGAATCGTAGGGTTTCCATTCGGCTCCACGCTCAAACCAAAGTTCTCGTTGACAGGTTCCTTCGGGGCAGGAAATGTGTCGCTTGCCGCCGGTGATCGCTCCCATTCCGAAAATGTCTCGTGAGACGCGAAATCAATGGTACATGCCGAAGAGGAGAAAATCGTGCGACCGCCCTTCGGTTGTCACATAGTAACTGGCTCCAACATTCATGCGGCGTGGAGTTGAAGCGTCGAGTCCGTGGCCAGAGTTCAGTCAGATCTTACTGACAAACTGAAATACGAAGGTCTCGATGATTTTCCTGACAAAAGCAATTTGACACTCGAAAACCACGACCTATCTTCTGGGTGTCGGGGCAACTGACGACGACAACCAAGCGACGAACTGACCGAGACGGTCACCACAATTTGATGTCACAAGCGTACAGCACTCGGCTCCGCAAGGAATCGAGGGTTTGAGCGCGGCAAGGAGGAGCTGGGAGCTTCGAGGGGACCTTGCCGCGCTTTTCTTTTTTGTAACGTCCGTTCTGGCGGATCGACACATGCAACATCGCACCCCACACTCTGCCTTCCCAACAACGTATCTCGCGAAAACGCGAGGCGGAATCACGCTGGTCGAAACCGTGATTGCCATTTCGTTGACGACCTTCGCAGCAGGGGCTTTGCTGACGTCTCTCACGTCAACGATTCAGGTTGGCACTGATTCCTTCCACACTGCAATTGCCAACGGCATGGCGGATCAATTGATGGATGAGATTGCATCGGTCCGATTCCCATCTGCCAATACGACCGCAACAGGTGTCGGGCGTACTGGATTTGATGACATTGACGACTACAACGGCTATAGCGTTTCGCCGCCGCAGGCACGATCAGGAGCGGTCATCGGAACAGAAGACGGAACGGGAACTCGTCCCGTAGTTTTTCGACCGGATCCCCGCCTCTACAGCCGGTACCGCCAGCAGGTCACCGTCGAAAAAATCACTGAAAGCTCAGGGACATCATGGAACACCGTGACCACTGATTCCCCTCTGCGACGTGTGACTGTCACGATCTCCTATACCAACGCTCAAGGGACGACCACTTCATTGGCCCGTCAGATACGAGTCTTCAGCAATGTTGCCATTGCCCCGTGATAATCATGCTCGGCGAGTACTCGGACTCCACACGCGGAGAATTCGAGAAGGTACCGGTGCGCATGGTGGTCTGCTGAAACAGCGTTCTGGATTCACTCTCGTCGAACTCGTCATCTCGATGACCATCCTCAGCTTTACGACAATGGTTATCGGCGGACTCATGCTGGCGATCACTTCTGCATGGGACCATTCGACGTCACTGGAAGATTCACGTCGTCAGGCCCAGGCATCATTCGCTCGCATCAAGTGGATGATTCAGCAGTCCGGGACCTACAAACTGACAGGCCAGCCGACCACCTTGGGGATTGCAATTCTCACGACGACCGCCGGCACCTACCAGGCTCCCACACAATTAGTCGTCTGGAGCGGTGGTTCGAACGGCGGCATGAATGCTTCAGGTCTGAAGACCCGGCTGCCCCTGGCGAGTGAAATTGTTGTCTACACCCCTGATCCGACAACTCCATCGCGTCTGATCGAAATGACATTTCCAGGGAACACGACGAGTATCGACTTCCGTTCATCAGGTTTTAGCACCTCAATCGCTTCACTGATGCAAACAACCAATCGTCAGTCCATCCGGCTGTGTGATCGACTACACGTCACACCGGGAACGACTGGTGCGCCCAATATCGGCAACATTCGATTTGAAATGACGACGAATCCCAGCGACAGCCAGATTTCCGGCGTCAGCGTCGGATCTCAAGCATGGAACGATCTTCCGTGGGGCCAGGGATTGGTCGGCGCTGACCGAGCCCTCAGAACAACTAATGTTCGCATCGAAATGTTGCTCGATCCGAATCCTGCGAAACCATTGACAGATAATGGATCGTCGACCGCGTTACCGTTTCCTGCATCCGTAAATCGACAATATGTTTACCAACCCTGAACCGACAAACGGTGATAACTGTCGCAATCGCGGCCGATGGCAGCGGTGCGCAATGACTCACCCTGCGCGCAGGCTGGCAAATCGTCGTCGCGGATTCAGCATGATCCTGGTGATGCTGGCAATCGGACTCAGCCTGGCAGTCACGTTCGGGTTCATGCGGACGCAGATAACGTCGCTGCAATCCACACAGAACGACAGCCGCAATGATCTCGCCCTTGAAGCGGCCAGAACAGGAATATCGGGAGCTTTGCTGCGGATGCAATCGACCTCATGGACTGGCATGAGCGATACTTATTCCAAGGTGATTCAGCAGGACTCGGCAAACATCGTCAGTTGCTCGGCCACGTACAGTTCGGTGACATCCGGACAGGTAACAGGGGTCACGGATTCCGAGTTGCCGCTGCATGTCGCAATCACATCGGTGGGGACGTGGGTTTCACCGAGCAGTTCGACGACAAAGGTGACGCGAACGGTGAAAGCGATCGTACGACTAACCCCTCGACTGCCCGGGCGATCTGTACGAGCTGGCGATGTTTCGACGGCAACAGATCTGTCGACGAATTCGACCAGCTACACAGCAACGCTTCCGTACACATTGACAACAACATCATCATCCTCGACATCATTGAATTTTGACCCGGGTTTGCGAATTGAAGGTCCGGTCTGGCTGAACCAGCGGCTGGCTTTGTTTAATAGCGAATCTTGGTCGAGTTCGATCCGAGGCACAATGCTGACAGAAATTGGGAATCAGTTCGGCGCTGCAAGCCCGGCGAGTATGATTCATCCACACCCGTTAACCGGCCCCATCTCGTTCAGCCTGGCACCGACGACGACAATCCAGACAGACCTGAGCCGCCTCAAAACTTCCTGGACGACAACCACGCAGACGCCTTCGGCAACAGCAGTCAACATTAACAACTGGCTGACCTATCAACTGTACGAAAAGGGGCCTGTCTACACTGCCGTTTCGTTGCCGAGTTCCCTTTCAAGCACCACATTGCAACCGACGGTCACGAATCCTCTGGGGATTTTTGTTCGATCTGGGAATCTGGACGTAAACAGCCAGGTCACCGTCATTGGCACGCTTGTTGTTTCAGGAACGATATCGATTTATGGGACGGGAACGTCGATCACGGCCTATAACTGGCTTTCAAGCGGCGGAACTCCAGCAATCAGTGGAGCAGACACCTGGCCTCGCCTGCCAGCCATCGTTGCGAAGGCGATGAATCTTTCCAGTGGTGCTCAAGCCATCATTGAAGGTGCGGTCATGATCGACGGCACGATCTCAGGAGGGGGAGCAGACTATACAAATCCTTCGTATAACCAGCTCAACATTTCTGGAAATGCAACTGCGGCTCCGACACAGCAACCGTATAGCACTGTGCAGCTTCAGGGGGCTCCGGACTTGTCATCTGTTTCTGGCAACAGAAGCTACGCGGTCTGGCTGGCCAACGGAACATCGGGCCGCTGGTTTCCGATTCAATCTGTAGACAACGTTGCCAAGACACTGACGGTTATTGGGGAGATTCGACAGGCGACTGCGGTGGCATACAAGATCAGCCTGAATCGATCCAATTACGTGAATCTGAATGGTCCCATTGTCGCGGGAAATGCCAACTTTGCCAGCGAGTCGATGTGGGGGATGGCCTCGATCATCTGGACTAACACCACAGCCGACTGGAATACGACAAACGCAGCGCTCGTATCATTGAACAAACCTCGTATCTCGTTTCCCGATTGGGTTTCCAATCCTGCGAATCTCCTTAACCAAGGCTGGTTTCTTCCCTGGAACACCGCGATCTATGGGTTGCGGATGGAGCCAACAACATCGATTCAACCAATGCCAGGGATCCGTGTGCGCTCGAACACGCCGTTGTTCAAGGCATACACCAGTACAGGATCAGATTCTGCGGCCTCTGGATATCGCTGGAAAGTCGTCGACTGGCGGGAGGATTTGTGATGTTCACAACTGCCAGGAAAGTCTCTGGTGGCGACGACGTGCGTTCTCGCTGCCGTCGCGGCTATACGCTGATTGAACTGCTGACGGTTCTCACGGTGATCGGAATACTGGCGTCGATTGTGATTCCTTCGATGGGGAATGGCACTTCGACCAGCCTTAAGGCTGCGGGACGTATTCTTGCCGCCGACTTGCGGCTCGCCTCGGACCTGTCGATGCAATACAACACCCAGTACACCGTCACCTTCAACGTTGCGACCAACCAATATCAACTGACTCTCTCAGGATCGGGAAATCCGCCTCCGCTGCAAAATCCGCAAGCTCCTCCCGGTACGCCTGCGGGTGTCTATGTCGTTTCCGTCGGACAAATCGATGGAACCGTTACAGATTCCCGAGGAGTTCGTCTGCTGGGAGCCAAACTCAAGTCCTCAGGACAATCTGTGACTAACATTTCATTGGGACCACTCGGTGGGACAGGTCCGTCGCGGACGGACGACACCGAGATCTGGTTGATTTATGGTCCCAACACAAACCCGATTTACCTGCGGCTGACCGTATCTGCCCTGACGGGTCAGGTCTGGATGGACCAGCCGACTCAATATCCATCCTCGTGAAGCTTTTCGCAGTATTGAATTTCAATCATGTTGACACTGACCAGAACCAAGCACGCACCGCTCGGCTTGTCCATCGGACCATCGATGGCAAGTGTGGTTCAATTGAGCGGATCGGCGACAGCGATTGATCTTCGTTTGGCAGTTCAGTCTCCGTTGCCACAGGTGACCGGAATGGCTCCGGAAACGGCAGACCGGTCGATCGCGGAAGCATTGCGAACACTGGTGACTGACCACCGCTTGAAGGGGCGCCCCGTCGTCGCCTGCCTGGGATCTGACGAAATCATGGTCGAGACGGTGCGACTTCCACTGTTGCCACCTGAGGAGATTGCTAGAGCGGCACAATGGGAAGCTTCTGAGCGGCTTTCACTTCCGATCGAACAGATGGAAGTTCGCTATCTGGTCGCTGGGGAAGTCCGCCAGGAAAACACAACCAGACAGGAAGTCATTTTGATCGCCTGTCCAAAAGAACTGATTCGCCGACGCCTGAAGGTTCTTGAAACCGCTGGACTGACTCCGGTTGGATTAGACATCGAACCTTGCGCGTTTCTGCGAAGTCTGCAGCGGGCTCAGGGGACATCAGATGTCATTCGGATGGCCTACCTTTATTGCAGTGAAACCAGCGTCACCTTGATGTTTGCTGAGGGCTCACGAATCCTCTTTCTGAAATCGATCCCGATGGGAGGGCGGCAGTTTGACAATGCTGTTGCTCAATCTCTCGGTATCGAACTCGACGACGCACGCGAGATGCGAAGTGATGTTTTCTCGTCCCACATTCTGGATGGAGAGAACGAAGTCCATCGATCGATTATCGACGCACTGCGTCCTTGTTTCGAATCAATCATCGATGAAATCGAGCTTTGCCTGCGCTATCACAAAGTGACATTCCGCGGTCGACCGCTTGATGGACTCGTGATGTCGGGCAGCGAATCCGCTCCGTGGCTGGCCGAATACTTCAGTGATCGAGTGGGACTTGTATGTCGGCCCGTTACCCCACTGGATGGAATTCACGGCACACCTGCTGCTGTTCAAAAGTCACCGGGGCGCTGGGCCACACCACTTGGACTGGCCATGAAACGATTGATATCCGGTAACCCGTGAGATTCCCGTCTCAGTAGATAACTCGAAACGATCATGAACGACATTGACTTTCTTCCTGCCGATTACGTCTGTGTGCAAACCACACGCACCAACAACAATTGGTTGCGAGGATTGTTCGTGACGGTGCTGGTGCTGATGGCGTTCGGGTGGGTCGCTCAGCAGAAATCTCTAAGTGATCTGCGAGCTAAGCGGACACATGTTCAGGAGAGTGTCCGGTCGATGCTGGCTTCTCTTGATTCCAGCGAGAAACTACGTGTTGAACTTCAAAATGTTGACAATTCTGTGCACCTGCTGGACGGACTTCGAACTCAGGTACCACCAACCCGCTGGCTGGGCTGCATCGTTGAATCATTGCCGCCTCGTGTATCTCTTCTGGAAATCCATTCTGAAACAGACGAAGGAGTCGATCCCACTTTAAAACCCGAATCCGCGAAAACACCTCAGCAGACTACTGCTCCTGCGGCTAATCCCGTCAGCGTGGATCTGGAACGACTTTCCAAAGTTACACCTCGACGATCGTTGACGATTTCCATCCGTGGATCGGCCCCCGATGATCTTGAGGTCTCGCGGTTCCTGACCTCATTGCACCGGATCGATTACTTCGATCAGGTTCAGCTGCTGTTTACCGATCAGCAGAGCCAGGGAAGTCAGGCGGCTCGTTCTTTCGCGATCCGTTTAAAAACCAAGTCGCTGAATCGACGGTCCTCGGCCAAAACGATTGACCAACCCGTCGCTACAGCACCACGAGAATTAAAGTAGCCTGTTAAACTGGAAGCTCTATCGTGAAATTCCTCGCACGACACGACTCGCTGATTGCAATTGTGGGCACGGCCATACTGACTGCTGGCTACTACTGGGGTGTCATTCGTCCTGTTCAGAACGCCGCGACGATCGTCCAGAAGGATATCTCGCAGGCTCAGGAGAAAATGCATCAGGTTCCTGTGTTGATGGCAGAGCAGGCTCAGTTGCAAGCTCGTCTCCAGCGTCAGCAGGAACAGATTGAGCAGATGAAACACGTCGTCCCGACTGATTCGCGTCTGTCTGACGTTCTGCATCAGGTCGCGAGCCTTGCGAGCCAATCCGGTGTGACGATCACACGGCTGGAGCCATTGCAAGCCGTTGAATTTGCCTCGTACGCTTCACATCCATTTCACCTGGGATGTCGCGGAGCATTCGACGATGTTGCTCGATTTGTGAAGGGGCTGGAATCTCAGCCGCGTCTGGTGGCGTTCGGGAAAGTAGATTTGATTCGCAGCACTGCTGGAATCGAAGGCTCTGAGCGACCGATTCAGGCCAACATCGACTTCAGTGTGTTTTCACGAAGCTCAAAATTCTAGTTCAGGCCGAAGGTCTTACCCATCGGCCTGAACTGTGAAAAATCACTGCTGAGCAATCGTCCCTGTTGGGGCACCATCCGTGGTATTCCCACCGACACTGTTATTCGTGAAAGATAACAGGTTACCTGAAAGCACTGATTCAAGTCCGATTGCGTTTCCATCAACCATGCAATCTGAAAACCGAACGGTCGAGTTAGCATTCACAGACCGAATTCCGCTGGACTGATTTCTTGACATGGTACACTTATGCAGATCAAAAGTGACCAACCCTGCCGTTCCAACGGAAACAACTCCGTGCGTATCATTCCCCGAGAAGAAACAATTCCGCGCGCTCGTGTTCGTGTTGGCTTCTGCGCGGATTCCAAATGTGTTTCGTGACAATTCCACGTTGTTCAACACGGCGGTAACCGATCCTCCAACCCCAGGCTGCAGAAAAACACCACCGCCGTTCGCACCATTCGTGTTGTCACGGATCACCGAATCTTTGACGAAAAGCCTAAGCGCTGTCGTGGGAGTCGCGTTGATCCCTTTTTGGGCCTGACCGTAGATCGCACAATTATCGACGTGCACTGTCCCGGCTTGAATGATATTGACGCCGTTGAGACCTGAACCAGCACCTGCGATTGAAAGATTTCGCAGAACAACGATATCCGTGGTGCCCGCATTAATGTTTACACCGTTAGTTCCAGCATTCAGAATGCCACCTGCATTGGGACCGCCATCAATTGTGATCGCTTTCGTGATTGTGACAGTTCCGAATCCTCCTGGATCAAGCACATCGATTTCCCCGCCGGCTGCGGTCTTGGAAATGGCGCCTGCGAAGGTTTTGCATGGCGCTGTTCGACTGCAGGGATTCGCATCGTCACCGACGCCTGAAACCCATGTTCGAGTTGCTTGCGCCGAGGCCACTGTCGTTGAACATAGAATTGCTACCACCGCGAAGATCTTTGACTTCATCGAGTCGTTCGACGGCGCGTCCGAGTCTGGCGACAACTTCATTCTTTTCATTGAGCAGTGTGACACAGGCTTTGAGTTCAGGCACGAGCATCAGGTTGCCCTGAGTTTCGACATTTGCGGGCAGTCCGAAGCCTGCGATGGTTTCGAGGTATTTGCCATCCATCGAGAAGATCTGCAGTGTATTGTGAGCTCGATCTGTCACGACGATGGTGGCTCTTTGCCTGCGCGATTATCGACCCACAGTCCGTGTGCGGTGTTGAAGGTACCAGTTCCTTCCCCGGCACCTCCGAATGAGCTTTTCCAGTTACCATCACGATCGAAGCGATGGATAGCGAAGGTGCCGTAGCCGTCAGCGAGCAGGAATCCGCCATCGTCGAGGAAGGCGAAGTTTGTGGGCAGGAAGCCTTTGCGGTTCCACGAGGGTTCGGTGGAGGTATTTTCGCCTTCTGCGTAGAGTCCGGATTCCATGGGTGCTTTTTTGAACCAGACAATTTCTCCGTTCAGGGTCATTTTGGCGAAGGCTTTGACCTGCTGATAGGCGGCGACGTAGAGGAATTCCTGGTTGCCTTCTTTGCGAATTTCGACGCCGTGTCCGCCCCCCTGGAACTGGGCACCGAATGCGCGGACGAACTTTCCTGCGGGGTCGAAGACGAAGATGGAGGGGTG
>CAXBSB010000188.1:0-15907 GCA_963977965.1 uncultured Schlesneria sp. | reverse complement strand
CACCACCACCGAACAATCCGCCACCGCCATTCATCGAGAATTGCCAAAGTGACTGTTCGAGTTCACTGACATTCCTGCCATAGTTTTTGAATCCCCGAATAACAAGTTTTCGAAGACCAATCCGCCACGATCCTGCCTTCTTCATCTGAGCCTGTACCAGTTCAAAGTTGGCGTTTGCCTTTCCTTCTGCAAAGAACTTTTCGCCATCGCGCATTTCGTACCGTCGCTTCACCTTGAATCGTTCGCGGTCGGCATCGGATTCCAGCACAAGCAGCGACGTGTACGGCGTGATGATGTGAAACTCTTCCGACAACTGAATGATGTCGTTACGGACTTGCGGATTGGTCCCCTGGGCCAGCAATTGATCCAGATGGGCACGTGCCCACAGTCGCGGGATGAATGAATTCCCCTCTTCGGCATCCTTCAGGCTGACCTTGGCTGCGTATTTCACTTTCTCGTTACCACGCATTCCTGTGATGACGATTTCGCCGGACTGGTCTTTTCCCTCGGGCAGGTAACGACCGACGAGAATCTGCTGCGTTCCCGCGGCGATATTTGGCAGTTCGCCCGGATAGACAGCAGCGACACGCAGACCTCGAAACTCCACATTCAATTCCCGCAAGCCCGGCTGAGCGATTTCGTTCAGCAGTTCCAGTGCGATCGTGTTTGGAGTTTGTTCGTTCGTGATCGCTCGAGTCGAGCCTCGCCCGATCGCTGCGATCCCTTTCATGACCAGAGTGTCGTGTGAATTCCCGACCATGACGGAATGGAACGTCCTCTGCGAAGCCTTTCCGTCGACTGGTCGTACCAGTGTCTTGATCTTCTGCACGAAGGCTGACGGGTCCGTCGTTCCCGCAGAAACAATTCCATCTCCCACATAGATCACCTGAGCTTCCGGGTGGCTCTTCTGCACGATCTCTGCAAACGCACGGTCAAGATTCGTCCAACCCAGCGAGATCCGTTCTTCCAGGAATTTTCTGGTCGTCGCGATGTTCTCATCGGTCGGTGCAATCGGTTGAGGGGATGCCCAGACCGTTTTCACGTCGGTACACGCGAGTTGGAATCGATCTTCGGCACCGAGAGATGCCAGCACAGAACCAACGAACTCGGACTGCTGCCGACGCTTCTCGGAATCCATGGATGACGATGTATCACATACGAGCAGAATCTGCAGTGGCTTTCCGTCTGGCAGGATTTCTCGTTGCCAGTTCCCATCGGCCCCGGGGGGATTCACTTGCACCAGGAAATAGCCATCCGCTCCACGACGGTGTGGTACGACGACGACATCCGATTGCTTGCCGTCCACTTCGCATACGACTTCGAAATCACGAGTCGGTGTGTAGTCCTGTGCTGTAAACTCGACTTGCCCCGAATGAGCCGCCTGCTGGGTGCGGACTGCGTGAGTCGGGCAACTGATCGACTTCAGCGGCATGGCAGAGTTGACGGTGACAGAAAGCGATAACTCGCGCAGCGGTTTCGTCCGCAATAGTTCGCTTCGCAGTCCATATGCGTAGCGGTACCGATTGGCTCGCAGTGGCAATACCTGGGTGTAGACAATCTTGATCCGCTTCTCCGAATGCGCTTCGATCGGGAAGACGCGAGCCTTGAAGATATTGCCTCCCATCCATTCCAGCAGGCCGGGATCTCGTTTTTCTCGCAGAATCGTTTCGAAAATCTCACGAGCTCGCTGCTTTTCCACGACGTCTGCTTCGACCAGTTCGTTCCCGATCCACATCCCGAAGCCGCTGATCGATGCGTCCTGTGGCAATGGGAAATGGAAAACTCCCTCCAGTTGCGATTTGGTGTGATTGACGAACGACTCTTCGATCGTCGTCCTGGCGATTTGATCACGGATTTCGACAGAGACCTTGTGGTATCCGACGCTGAGTGGTTCGTTGCGGCCATCTGGCAGATTCACAATCAATGAACCGAGTGATTCGTTCGTCGAAGTCCCTTCGAATCCGGCCAACCAGATCGGTGTCTGGGGAACATCCACGATTTTCTCAGCCGTGTCGATTCGCACCAACTGGCGAAGCCCCGGCTTGAACAGTCGTTTCCCCTGCATCGCCGCCAGCAGTGTGAATTCTGTCTTGTCGGCTCCCTTGGAATCGACCTGAACCTGGCCGGTATGCAACCGAGCCTGCGACGGAGAGACGCATTCCACTAATGTTCCGGGGCCCAGTGTCAATTCGACATCAGACGAAAGTCGAAGCTTAACGGCGTTCGGGCCGCGCATTTCCGTTCGCACCCAGTCACCCGGTCGCAACAGGGTGTCGCGACAAATCGGAGTCCAACGCCGTGCGAGTGCCGGGCGCAGGACGACGATTCCCTGTGACGTGGCGATCTTGCCAATCCGGCCATCTTCGGTCAGCGATTTCGACACCACAAACTGTTCATCACCGACCGCAGGATTCAGAGCGATCAATTGCAATTCCGCGAGTGGAACAGCACCTTCGCCTGCAGCGACATCGCGAGCAACGATCCCGACCAACTGGTTGTTCGCTGCATCGGCAAACGCTTCAATCCGCAACTGCTGGTGATCGCCGGGAAGATTCACCCGATAGACCAGGCAGTCACGTCCTTGATAACTTCTCCGCTGAGTCGGCCGGGCCGACAGCAACGCCGACGCTTCTTTGACTCCGACATCCAGCAGGCCAAGCAGATCGACTTGCTTTTCTGGATTGCGAAACCAGGGCGAATCCCCCGTGATGACGGTGTTTTCGGATTCATCCACTTTCCACCAGCGTGAACCAATCGCGATTTGATATCGCTGGGGAGCATCCTGCTTGCGCACCAGGCCGGGAGCCCGCACCAGAACCTCGGATGTCTCGCCATTGCCGGGCTTGATCAACTGGAACTGAAGAGTCGAGGCTGTTCGCAGTTCCTGCAGTACCTGCGAGAACGGAGCCCCATCGACAGTGGGAGTGACAAACGGATTCATCAGAACAGCCAGCAAACCGACTGCTGCAGAGAGTGCCAGGGAACCTCGCACGATGAGAGTGATCATGGATGATCTCCGATTTGTTCGGGTCGTAGACGTTGGGTTCGACGAAGTTGTGTCGTTTTTCGGGGAGACAGACTGCCCATCGGCCGCAAGAGCGAATTCCTTCGCGGCACGGTCTCGCAAGGACTGCAGCAGCCCCGCATCAGGCGGCACCGCGTCTGTGTCGATCGAATGCAGAAGTGCATTCAACCGCTCGTCGTCTCGGTCATGTTCGTGTTCAAGTGTCATAGTCGTTTGATCTAT
The DNA here is from genome assembly GCA_963977965.1 of uncultured Schlesneria sp. Classification (GTDB taxonomy): domain Bacteria; phylum Planctomycetota; class Planctomycetia; order Planctomycetales; family Planctomycetaceae; genus Schlesneria. Next base: position 12,660 of record CAXBSB010000188.1, on the reverse strand, counting down.
GAAACGGGGCCCCGGACTTCACGGCCGCCGGGGATAGGATCGCGTACCAGCTTTTCCATGCGTGCTCGAAACTCACGACGAGCTCGAGCCAGCTTCGATTTGATCGCCTCAACCGATCCCCCCAGTGTTTGCGAGAGGTCTTCGAGGCTCCGTTCGTCGAGATATTTTGCTGTCAGCAACAGCGAATACTCGGGAGGTAATTCGGCCAGCACTGCTCGAACGGCATCCGCCAGTTCCTGCCGCTGCCACGGTTCATCAGCGCTTTCTGCGAAGTTCAGCCAGCGCTCAAGCTCCACAGCGCGGGCTTCTACGAGTTCTCGCAATCGTTGGACTTTGTTGATCTGTCGCCAATACTGGGACGCCTGGTGATGAGCGATACCTGTCAGCCATCCCCAAAGCGTCCCTCGTAGAGGGTCAAACTGACGGGCTGAGCGAGCCGCCTCCAGAAACGTTTCTTGCACAAGATCTGCCACAGAAACAGTTTCTGACCCAACAAGACGAGCGACGTACCGCCAGATATCCACGTTGTATCCGTCATACAACGCAGACCATGCGTCACGATCACCGTGCCGCAGTCCTTCGACAACGGCTTGTTGTTCACGCTCATTGAGCACGAGGTGGATTTCCGCTCAGGAAAGTGGTCTCACGGTCTAATGGGAATCCAGCGACGGAAGGTGTCGCAGAATTTTGAGATTTTCACGGAAAGTTATACAGGGAACGCCACAGAGTCGCCCGTCACACGATGGTAATGCCGAATGCCTCAATTTCCGTTTGAAGTTTCAGAATCTGGATTCGACGCGTCACGAGTTGTCACTTGTCACCATAAATTCCCGATTTTGTGATCCGCCATCGCGATGCTGCGTATTAATTACATGCGAGTTCATTGACGGGCACTTCATTTCGGAACAGGAGAACAACATGAAATCTTTTGAGAAATTGGGCGACTGGCTCAATCGCGCAGTGACGTCGAAAATGCGAACCTGCCAGGCCATAGACCTGAAGCGACCAAAGGTGAGTCCGATCAGTACCGGTGCCGTGACAATCGCCGTTGGATTGATTTCCCTGCTTAATGGCGATGCAGCGACATATGCGGCGGGGGTAACCGTCTCGGTCAACCGGTACGGTGATGTAACAATTGTCGGCGACGCCCTGAATAACGATATCACGATCGAGCGTGTCAGTGACACGCTCGCCCGCCTGAGTGGTTCTTCGACGAAGATCAACAACTCATACAATTAATTTGAATTCGATCCCAATCACAATATCTGCATCGCCCTGAACGGTGGGCCCGATACGGTGACGTTGCAAGGAACGTCAGTCGCTCAACCGCTGAAGTTCGCCAGCATTACGATACAAGGGGGTGATGGAACCGACCGGTTCACGATCAATAATGTCTACACGACGGGAGCAATGACGCTAGATATGGGTGGCGGTGTCTCCACCGTTGATGAGGAATTTGCCAAGGTTACCGGTACCAATATCGGATCATTTTCGTTCCGTACCGACCGAACCGCGCCCGCGACGTTTGGCGCGGCAGGCCATGACAATCTCTATCTCACGAGTTGCACAATCCGCGGCTCAGCAACGCTGACCGGCGGTAATGCTTTGAACGAAATGTATTTCAATTCCACGCTGGTACAGGGGAATGTTCAAGTCGTCATGGGAAATGAAACAAACCAAACCTCGTTCATGACCGACTATTTTGCCACCAGCAATTGTGCGATTGACGGCACACTCAGCGTCAATACGGGCGAAGGATGGGGGCGAGTGAATCTGATCAACACCAAAGCCGCATCGATCACCGTGGTGATGGGCACCTCGGGCAGCGACGAAATCTGGTTGTATAACGTCACCGCGAAAACGGGCAGTTTTGATGGCGGCGCGGGAGGGGCCGACGTGATTCAGGGGACGGGCAACCGCTTTACATCCAGCCCGCAGGTGAAGAATATCGAGAGAAACACGCTGAAATGGACAAGCACGTAGCGAACGAGCGGCCCGAATGTGAGTACGCTTGTAAAACCACACCTCGCGTCGTCTGAAAAGCCGCTACGAACTCTTTTGGGTTCGTGGCGGTTTTTTGTTGGAGGCGAGAGCACACCGAATTAACTTTTTCTGGGTGTGGCAGTGAACTTGGGCCTCAAAAGCGGCGAGGATTCAAATGCTGGTGGATAGCGGTCATGATCGCAACTGCGCGTTGTGCGATCGGCGAGTCCCAGGCTTTCGTTGCCAGTGATTTTTGTGATAATGACAAACGTTGTTTGGGCATGTCATTCAATTCAATTGGGGCGGGAGAACCGCATGAGCAAGCGAAAACTTTCAGGGGAAGAAAAGCGTCGCAAGAAGGCACGCAGAGCCGCCTTCATGACGGTCTTCATTAACGGTAAGCAGAAACGTGTGCCACGGCCTCCGATGATCGACGGTTTGCCGGTTGATGAATTCATAGCTCGAAACGCCGATGCCATCTGGCTGCATCAAAACGAAATGTGGGATTTAATTCCGATGGAAGACGATGATGTCATTAATGACATTTCTTCAGGCGATTTGCGTTCGGGGCCATTGAGTCCGTCGACTTCGGCTTCGTCGGGAAAGAATGAAAACATTCAGTCACAGGAAAACAACATCCATGGTCAAGGACCTGACGAAGTCCCTTTCTGACGCAATTTCCGGGTCGATTCGAGCCTCAAAATTCTGCTGCGAAGGAACGATGCCGCAGTCATATCCCGGTATTGAGGTGAAACACAATCTGACACACGATCAGTACTCAACTTCGCGATGGAGCAAAGCGAGTTCGCCCGGAAGCGACTCGCTGTATCTCTGGCGAGTAAATCGGTAGAACGAGTTGAGAGAACGTGGCAGCGCCCGGGTTTGCCTGCCTCCTGAACATCTTTGTTTATTCACACAACGAACGAGGGGACTGTGAATGTCAACGGAATTCATTCGTCACGTAGTATTCGGATTGGGATGCGGGCTGATGCTGTCACTGGCTCCTGCCTGGGCCGACGAACCTTTGCCCAAAGCCACAATCGATGGAACCGGTCCAGGGTGGCGTGAGTTGGGGGAAGCAGACTTTGTGAATGTGAATACCGCTCCAGACACCTGGACATGGAAAGATGGAACCGTTCACTGCAAGGGAACTCCTGTCGGTGTCACGCGTTCACAGAAGCAGATCACTAACTTCGAAATGGTCGCAATGTGGCGGCATCTGAAGTCCGGCGGCAACTCGGGAATCTTCGTCTGGGCCACGGAAGAAGCTCTGACAGGCCTGAAGCCGAATTCGCTGCCACCGGGGGGGATCGAAGTCCAGGTCCTGGATCACGGCTACGCCGAGCAGTACGAGAAGCAGACAGGGAAGAAGCCGGACTGGTTTACCACGCATGGAGACGTCTTCCCGGTTGGTAAATCCAAGATGACTCCGTTTCCCCCAACAGCTCCGAAAGGGTCTCGCAGTTTCCCCAGCAAGAATCTCAGCAAGGGGCTCAACGAGTGGAATCACTACTACATTCGTGCCATCAATGGCGAAGTCCGTCTGTGGGTGAACGGAGAAGAAGTCTCTGGCGGGACGAAGTGTGAACCGGCTTCTGGTTATCTGTGCCTGGAATCCGAAGGGGCTCCCGTAGAATTCAAGAATCTGCGAATTCGCGAATTGCCCTGATCCGGCACGCAGGTTGTAAATGTACCTTCGAGACCGGACAAGATTAAGATTGTCCGGTCTACTCTAGATTTGGAAAACTCGGCTGGCGCTTCGTCGATGATGACTCGAGCGAGAGAACCTGGATTCAGGGTGCCACGGTTTTGGAGGTTTTGGAGTCATCGACAAGGCCGTGTCTTCGCTGGTGGAGCGACGTGAATCGGCAATCCCCCGTGCGAATCCGCACGACAACATTCCGCCGAAAACGCACGGCTTTGTCGCCGACAGTAGGAAACGCGACATGAACGATGAGCCGAGCGAGAAAACGCCGTCTTCCGGGACCGGGCTCATGGTCCTTCTGGGGCTAATCCTATTATCTTTGGTCGCATTTCTCGTGTACCTGCTCAAGGATTTCCAACAATCCCTGCACGACATTCCGAACTGACAAATGCGCCACAAGCCTCCCGTCAGCCATAGGTAGAATCCGTGCAGTGTATGTGCACGCCTTTGCTTAAGAGCACAACGCAACCGCGCCAACATCACAACGTCACACGCATCGCCTCATCAAGACGCATTTCATGACGTTGTGAATGCCATTTCGCACAACCTAGTATTCACCATGAGAGATGTGGTGCCGCGACGATGTCACAACTGGCGAAGTTGGAAGCTCTCGAGGGGAACGGCGAGCGAGACTTGGAACTCGCTACCGAAGCAGTGCGGCAGTTGGAATCGCTCGGTTATGCTCAGGCGGAACAAGCTCGAAGTATTCTGCGATCGATAGAGCATTCCCTGGCGAATGGCGGACGCGGCGCTAAAGAACCGCCACCCTGTCCTTCCTGAACGGTGATCTAACTCGCCCAAATTGAATAACTGACAACCAGTACTGGAGACCGAACGATGCTGTTGAATGCGGACCGATCGAATCTGTTTCAGAATTTGGAGACCAGCGGCGTGCCGAGTGGGGCGCTGGATCGGCTGGCGGCGATTGGGATCACGACACTCGCCGAACTGCGGGATCATTGGGAGTATGGCAATCGGCAGTTGATCGTTGAGTACCTTGGCGAGTCGCCGATGCGGTTGGTGTCGGCGGCACCGGAAGCGATCCCGTCTGCGACAGTCCGGCGAGCGGCGGCAGACTCGACGAAGACCTTGTCACTCATTGCGAAATGTCCTCCGATTCGGAATCAGCATGATCGAGGGACCTGCGTTGCATTCGCGACGGTCGGATTTCTGGAGTTTCACCTGAATAACGTGGCAAAACCGGCAAAGCGGTTCTCGGAACAGTTCGTCTATTGGGGCTGCAAGAACGATGACGGGATGCGGAATACCGAGGGGACTTTTGTCAGTACAGCACGCCGAGTGTTGAAAGAGCGTGGTTCATGTCTGGGCAAGACGTGGAAATATAATCCGTTGCCGATTCCTCACAATGAAAGCCAGGGACCGCCACCCGATGGTGCCAAAGACGAAGCAAAACAGTTTGTCCTCTCGACCAAAGCGGTCGCGGCAAAGAATCCTGATCGGATTCGCGAACAGCTTGATGCGGGCAAGCCGGTGGTCCTCAGCGTGAAGACCTTTCCGTCGTGGGACTATCCGACCACCAACGATACGGGCGAAATTACCATGCCCATCCCCGGCGAGAAGAGCGACGGAGGCCATGCGATCTGTGTCGTCGGCTATGAATTGAATTCCCGCTTCCCCGGCGGCGGTGCATTCATTATCCGCAACTCATGGGGAACGACGTGGGCCAAGCCGAACAGCCGATTCCAGCCGGGCTACGGCACTCTGTTCTTCGAATACATCAAGAAGTACGGGCTGGAGGCGTATGCCTGAAGGTTGGCCTCGGTCAGTCGACAATCACCCCACGCGAGCGTTTTTTGAGCGGTTGCCGACAGCGGGCGACAAATGCCGGTGTCAGATGGCTTTCCACCAGTTCTGTCAGCGGCTCCAACTCGGCTGGGGGGATTTTCAGTGCCTTGCTGATTCCGGCTGCATTGCGGACTGAGTGTTCAAAGAACGCTTCGGCACTGGTGATACCAAACTGCGTTTCGAGAATGTCACAGAGAGGTTCGGGAAACGAGCGAATTTCGCGGAGCTGTTTCATGGCACGTTTGCTGACGGGGGAGTTGTGAAACGAAGAACACCCTACCAGCTTAGCGGGAGGATGGTAGAAGGTCTATATTCTGTTTCTAACGCCGAAGCAATTCGAGTTCGACTCCTGAGGAACATCGCTCCGGTACCGGTACCAAATCGGCCGACGCGGAGTGAGTGGAGCGGCGACGGCAACGCCTACGTTCTCTCCTGTTCCGAGTACTTGATATGACGAGATACGGTATTGATCCTTGTTATCAATGTCTTCAACTCCAACGGAGTTGCGTCTTATAGCCCAGGGTTGCTCACGAAGTGAGCTACCCTGGGTCTGGACGATCCCAACCGTATACCCCAACGGGGTTCCGTCGCCATTTTTGACGTAACCCATTCTGGGTAAACGAGTCTCCTGCACGCATTCCCTGGGTAGCCGCGAAACGCGGCAACCCAGGGCTATATGACGTAACTCCTTCGGAGTATTTGTGACGACAAGCTCGCTGAAATCAGTTCCATTGATCTGACACCGAGACCAAGCAATGTCGACGCAACTCGCCATCGGATTCCAGCAAAACGGTAATTCGATCTCAGGTTCGCCGGTCGGCGATTGATGTGCAAATTGAAGCCAACGGGTACTGGACATTCGCCACTATCGAAACTTGAGACTGGCGACGCCCAGTAAGGCCAGCAATGCGGAACTGATCCAGAATCTGACGACGATTCTGGTTTCCGGGTCACCTCGCAACACAAAGTGGTTGTGCAGCGGACTGCATGCCAGGATTCGCTTTCCGGTCAGGCGGAAACTCGCCACCTGAGCGATCACGCTGAGTGTTTCAATGACAAACACGCCGCCAATGATCACCAGCAACACTTCCTGCCGGATGACCAGTGCCCCATAACCCAGCAGGGCTCCGGTTGGCAGTGATCCTGTGTCACCCATAAAGACTTGGGCCGGATGGCAGTTGTACCACAGGAACCCCAGCATGGCTCCCACCATCCCGGCGAAGAGGACGCCTAATTCACCGGCGCCGACCATGTGTGGCATGTTCAAATACTCTGCCATCACACGATGCCCGCTGAGATACGTCAGGACCGCAAATGCAGATCCTGCCAGGACCAGGCAACCACCAGCCAGGCCGTCCAGGCCATCCGTCAGGTTCACGCCATTGGAACTGCCGACGATCACGAATGCGGCCCAGGCGATGAATCCGACACCGATAAAGACACCCTGGCGTCCGATCGGAAAAATCAGCTCCAATCCCTGCGGCTGGCTCAATTGAACCATGTAAAGCCACGCACAGATGGGGAGCACCAGAATCATCTGCGCTGTGAATTTTTGTCGAGCTGTTACGCCACGTTTGCGGGTGCTGATCTTGATCCAGTCGTCGATACCACCAATCACTGCAAAGCCGATCGTGACCATCAGGGCCTGTTGCAGATACCGATTGGATAAGTCGCCACAACAGACGGCAGCGAACACGATGGCGGCCACGATGAACAGGCCCCCCATTGTCGGAGTATTTCCCTTGGCGGCGTGCAGTTCGTTCAAACGGGCTGAAGCACTATCGATTCTTTCCCGAAACCGGCTCTTTAACCATCGAATCGCGAACGGTCCACAAATGACAGCCGTCAGGAACGAGACCATCGCTGCCAGAGCCATACGTGCGGTCAGGAAGACTCGAGAATCACCTGTCGATGCGCCCGAAAGCCTTTCGAAGAATGACGCATATTGCTGTAACAACCAGACGAGCATCGCAGGGTCCTGAGTCGCTTGAACACGTTCCAATCGGGTACTTAGAACGGGAATCATATGAAACGGAACTGAGTCCCGTACAAACACCGGGTGCCGGGAGACGAAGCTCCCGGCACCCGGATACAGTTTCCGTCACGTAGCAATCGATGAAATGATTGACCCAGTAACCACTTCATCATGCCGTATGCGTCAAACCCGGCGCGACCCGGATTTGATCAGGATTCCCGCAAACCCTTCGCCCGTGACGGAAACGTAAAATTCCTTCATGCACAGTTTCGTTGTCGATAGTCGCCTCGCAAAGCCGCCTCCAGTGCTGCTCGCTCCGCGATCCATTCCACAATTCGTTCCATTCGAGTCGCACGTGAGCCTTTCACCAGGATGACGTCTCCCGGTTCCAGCCAGCAGTCCAGTACCGCCTTGATCGATTCCAGATCCGGTCCGGCTGCGATGCAGTGCTGCGACATCCCGGCGGACTCCGCTCCGCGTGCCACGTCATCCGCATGCTGCCCGCACGCCAGTACAAGATCGATTTTCTGTTGTGCAGCGAGTTCGCCAATCCGCTGATGTTCGATGGCTGCTGTATCGCCGAGTTCGCGCATGTCACCCAGGACGAGGATTCGACGCCCGATTCCGGGGACTTCGAGGTCTGGCAACATACGGCAGGCCGCAGCAACAGCCAGGGGGCTGGCGTTATATGTGTCATCAATGACGGTCCACGGACCGATTTCCTTCAGTCGCGTTCGTCCTTCAATGGGTTCGAAGCAGGCCAGGCCCTGAGCGACCGATGGCAAGCGAACGCCAATTTCGCGAGCAATTGCGATTGCGCACAAAGCGTTGGTCAGGTGATGTCGACCGCAGACGGGGATCAAAAAGTCGACCCCATCAACGCGAAACTGCAATCCCTGGAACGAGGCATGAACCCGCGACGCTCGCAGGTGATTGTCGTCGCCTTCGCCAACGAAGATGACTGGACAGGGGGCCCGGTCCGCCATCTGTCGTACGACAGGATCGTCTCCGGGAAGTACCGCGAACCCGGTCGATGGCAAGCTCTCGAGTAACTCACCCTTCCCCTGAATCACGCCGTTGATACTTCCAAATGTCGAAAGATGAGCGGGGCCGATGGCCGTGATCACGCCAATCTCGGGCGAAGCGATATCGGCCAGTTCGGCAATATCCCCGACGCGGGATGCGCCCATTTCGAGAACGATAAACTCGTGACGATGATCCGCTTCCAGCAGGCTTAAAGGGAGGCCAATCGTGTTATTGAAGTTCTTTCGACTGCGAATCCCTTCAAACTCAGATGCCAGTGCCACATGGATCAGATCTCGCGTGGTCGTTTTGCCAACGCTTCCTGTCAGGCCGATAACCAGTGCATCGAGTGTCCCTCGATACCAGTGAGCCAGATCCATCAGGGCTTTTTTTGTATCGGGGACCAGCAACATGGGGCCGTTCAGAGCCGGTGCATTCGATGCGTTGGCAACACACAGTGCTGCGCCACGCTGCTGTGCCTGAGCAATAAAATCGTGGCCGTCGTGCGTTTCACCCTGGAGTGCCCAGAAGGCAGAACCGGGGATGAGGCTGCGTGAATCTGTACTGATTCGTTCAATCGACAGATCGTCAGGGATGGCACCAGTGAGCGTTCCACCGGTCGCTTGCATCAGGTCTGGCAGGCTGAGTAGTTCCATGTCAGGCACTCGCCCGTCGTGTTTGACCCAGCAATGGTCGCCATTGCTCTGACAACAGTTCCCTGGCGACCTGGCGGTCATCGAATGGCAAACGTCGGTTTCCAATCACCTGCTCAGTTTCATGTCCTTTCCCTGCGAGGAGCACGCAATCTCCGGGTTCGGCTATATGGAAGGCCGTCGCGATGGCATTGGCCCGATCCGGTTCGATGGCGGGTGCGGTCTTCGACCCCGACATTCCAGCGACAATTTCATCAATGATCTGTCGCGGATCTTCTGATCGAGGATTGTCGCTGGTTACGATTGCCACATCCGCCAGAGAAGCGGCGCGTCCCAGCAGAGGCCGCTTGGAACGATCTCGGTCACCACCAGCTCCGAAGACACAGATCAACTTGCCTGGAGTAATGCTGCGGAGGCTCTGTAGACAACGCCGCAATGCATCGTCGGTGTGGGCATAATCGACAAAGACGTCAAACGGCTGACCGCACTGAATTCGTTCCAGGCGGCCGGGGACACAGCGAAATTGTTCGATCCCGGCAACGATGTCTTCGGGAGAGACACACAGGTGAGCTGCCGCTGCGGCTGCCGCCAGGCAGTTCGAAATGTTGTGCCGACCGATCATCGTTGTTGCGCAGTCGAGTGACCGGCCATGAATGGAAATTCGGAACCGCGTCCCCTGCAGTGACTCTTCGCGGACTTGAGCCGACACATCGGCATCGGGCTTCAGTCCAAATGATGTAAACGAAACCGAATCGTGAACTCGATCCCGCAGTGACCACGTTCCGGGATCATCCATGTTGAGCGCAATCAAGCCGCCCGGACGCACCAGTTCCATGATCTTGGATTTCGCTTGACGATACGATTCGAAGTCGCCGTGGTAATCGAAGTGATCCTGCGTGATGTTCGTCAGGATCGCTGCTTCCAGTTCAATTCCCGCAGCGCGTCGCTGATCGAGTGCATGACTGGAGAGTTCAATGGCGGCTCGCCGCGTTCCGTTCGCGACCATTCGCCCAAGCCAGCGAGCCAGGGGGCGCGAAGCTGGAGTCGTCAGTGTCGACGTTTCCGTCGCAAGACCATCGGAGTACTCGACCGTGCCCAGAATCCCGCATCGCTGGCTGGCTCGAGCAAGCAGGCTGCGGATCAGCCATGTTGTGGTCGTCTTGCCATTTGTTCCGGTGACTCCGACAACATCCAGTCGCCGTGACGGGTCACCAGCCAGGGCTTCGCACAGTCGGGAAAAGGCAGATCGAACATCGGAAACAATACATTGAGGGATCGACACGCCAGTCAGCGGCCTGTCAACGAGCAAAGATGTTGCCCCATGGGCAATTGCATCATCGATGTACTGTCGTCCGTCAGCCTTCGAGCCGCTGATAGCGGCAAACAGGCTGCCGGGGCAGACATCGTGGCTGTTATCAAACGCATCGGTAGCGCAGATGTTGGAACAGCCAACAAAACTGGCTTGCGGAAATAATCTCCGCAAACTGGCTGCGGCTGGGAAAGCGGGGACCGACGGAACCAAAACTCACGCCTCCTGCGTCCCGAGACCAGAAGCACTCTGGTCACCTGGATCGAGGCGACTTGTCCCTGATTCTCAGGAATCGGTCAAGGCGATTTCGGCCTCACTTCTTAGTCGGCGGCTTGATTCGCTTCGGCGGATTCAGATTATTCTGAGCAACCCAGGCTTGAAGATAGGGGATCTCGGCACTTCCCAGTCCGACAGCTCGTGCCAGGGCGTTCCAATCGGAATGGAGGCAGGGCTTTCCTTCTCGCTGGCTCCATTGCTGTCGCAGCTTGGAAGCATACTTCTGCACTTTGAATTCGGCAGCACTCTGTCGCTGCATTTCAGATCGTTGTTTGTCGATTGCCATGGTCAGTCCTTTTCCGATGAAATCTGGAATTCTGAGATGATCTGAAAGTCGTGCCCGCTATTCCTATCCTATCCGACCGGCCGCGCCCAGTGATCCCGGTATTCACGTGCCAGCAACCGGGCGGCTTCAGGATCGCCCGAAATCTGCTCTGTGGCAGGATCGAAATTGACGACGCGGCCTGTTCGTGTCGCGATGTTCCCCAGATGGCACAATGTTGTCGACAGGTGGTTGATTTCAATATCTGCGTGCGGGCGGGAACCGGTACGAATGCAGTCCAGAAAATTCTGATGGTGTGCTGCCAGATCCGGCCCGCCGCCGGTCGATTCTTCGATCAGCTTGTTTCGAGCCCCATACAACTGATACTTCCCTGCCTTCCCGAGGATCATCATCCCCTCGGTTCCGTAGTAAGCATCTCCATTTTCGAATCCTTCCTGAACGTACGGCGACCAGATTCGCTGTTCAAAGATTAACTGCTTTGGACGTCCATTTTTTGTGGCGGACGCGTATTCGTAAGCGATGTACTGAGTGTCTGCGTGCTGTTGATCGTCGTCGAAGTAACTCTTTCCTCCCAGGGCTGCGACGCGAGTCGGGTGAGTTTCGACTCCCAGTCCCCAGCGGGCGATGTCGATGTCGTGCACGCCATCATTCCCAATGTCACCACAGCCAAAGTCGTACCACCAGCGCCAGATGCTATGCAAAAAGTTTGACTGGTATGGGCGATAAGTGACCGGGCCGAGCCACAAATCGTAGTCGAGATTCTTCGGTGGTTCTGACGGCTTTTGTTTTCCGATCGATCCACGGCGCTGGCTGTTCCAGGCTTTCGCCACCAGGATTTCACCAATCACGCCGGACTTCAGCTTCTCGATCGCCTTGAGAATGTGCGGGGTGCTGCGACTTTGGGTCCCGACCTGCATCACGACTTTGTTGCGTCGAGCTGCTTCGATCATCAATCGTCCTTCCCGGATGTTGTGAGAACACGGCTTTTCGACGTAAACATGCTTTCCTGCATTGGCTGCCAGGATTGCAGCAGGCCCATGCCAGTGATCTGGCGTGGCAATCCAGACCGCCTTGACCTCTTTGTCATCCAGAACCTGCCGCATGTCTTTGACAGTTTTAGGAGCCTGTCCCGACCCCTTGGCCACAACTTCAGCAGCCTTGGCAGCTCGCTGCTCGTCAACATCGCAGACGTATTTCACGTGAACGTTCTTGTTGACTGCGAGCAGATTTGTGTGGGCCATCCCCATTCCACCGGGGCCGATGACCGCAACCGCAACTCGATCAGCCCCCGTTTGAGCGGATGCGGAATCCGACAGCAACCATGCCGCCGTCGAGGTCGTGGCTACGATGGAACCGGCGGACTGTCCCAGAAACTCACGTCGCGTGTTGGACATCAGTATCACCCTTCCAGGTTGTTCAGGATGGTGTGTTGTCTTTGTTTGGCTTGAGCGAAATGTAGTTGGAAATCGTAGCCAGACAGCAGCGCGACAGCAACGGCGGGCGAGAGGCCCGGATCAACGGAGATGCAGTCGTTAATTGGTGGTGACATCGTGAATCAAGCGAGAGAACCTAAATTCCAGGGTGCCACGGTTTTGGAGTCCGCGACAAGGCCGTGTCTTCGCTCGTGGGGCGACGCGAATCGCCAAT
>CAXBSB010000187.1:0-16001 GCA_963977965.1 uncultured Schlesneria sp. | reverse complement strand
TTTTTTTTTAATGATACGGCGACCACCGAGATCTACACTCTTTCCCTACACGACGCTCTTCCGATCTACCACTGATATTGTATCCTTCCAAAGTGCCAGTCCACACATCGTCTCCTTGCCTGACTTGCGAACTTTTAATCAAGATTCTTCAAAGGACAACAGGGCACCGATCGCTCCTCGCTTGACGGGTTTGCCGAAAAAGTCCTTCTGCTCGACTGCGGTGACCTGTCAGGCCTGAAAGTTGACGTCACCTCGAGAAATCCGACCCATTTGCGATTCTTGTTCTGTGCCGTCACCTGCAATTCTCGTTCGGCAACCCGAATCTCTCCCGATTGATTACCCAATCTCCTAAATCCAGAATGCTGGCGTCCGTCAGGTCCACTTGACCTGATTCAGGATTTCAATCGATAAACTCGCTGTAAAAGATCGGGACCGTATGAGCCGGTCGAGAATCCAGTACCATTTTCACCAGGTCGAACAATGAGCAGCAATCCGATGATTTCCTCGCTATTCACACCGCTTTCGGCGGGATCAATCACACTTCCCAACCGGATCATCATGGCACCGCTGACCCGTTGCCGCGCAGATGCCAATCACGTCCCGACGGATTTGATGGTTGAGTATTACTCACAGCGTGCCAGTTCAGGCATGATCGTCGCTGAAGCAACAATGGCGATCGAAGGCAATTCCGCTTTTGGGGCTCGTGAACCGGGGATTTATTCCGAAGACCAGATTTCCGGCTGGAAGAAAGTGACCGATGCGGTTCATGCCAAGGGCGGGCGAATGGTCCTGCAGATCTGGCACGGGGGACGAGCCTGTCATTCATTATTGAACAATGGTCGGCAACCCGTTGCTCCCAGCCCCCTGCGAATCACAAATGATGAAACCCATACGCCTCAGGGCAAGAAGCCGTACGAAATCCCCAGGGAATTAAGAGACGACGAAATTCCGGGAATTGTCACGGGTTTTCGAATCGCTGCTCAGAACGCGAAGCTGGCAGGATTTGACGGAGTCGAAGTGCACGGCGCAAATGGATATCTGCTGGATGAATTCCTGCGCGACGGCAGCAACCAGCGCAACGGGCCCTATGGAGGCTCGATTGAAAATCGAGCTCGATTGATGCTCGATGTCGTCGATGCTGTTAACAGCATCTGGGGGCCCAGCCGAGTCGGCATCCGAATCTCGCCACTCAACAGCTACAACGACATGCGTGACAGTGATCCGATCGGGATCACACACTACCTGGCATCTCAGCTCAGCGAGCGGAAAATCGCATACCTGCATCTGATGCGAGGGGACTTTTTTGGAGTCCAGCAGGGAGATCTTGTCACCGTCTGCCGCAAAGCATTCACTGGCAAATTGATTGGGAACATGGGCTACACCCCTGCTGAAGCGGCACAATCCATTTCCGATGGTCTGCTCGATGCTGTGGCCTTTGGGCATCATTATGTCAGCAACCCAGACCTCGTAGAACGGGTGCGATCTGGAGTCGCTCTGGTTGAGCCTGACAGCCGCACCTTCTACACGAATGATGCTCACGGGTACACCGATTACCCGACAATGGGTCACTGAAACTCGGTCACTGTTGACTAGCGACCTGTTTCGATCCAGCTTGGAATCGGGTTCGTAGCCCAGGCATTTTTCCTGGGCTGCGACTGTCACTCTGAAGACCGCGACTGCGATGTCAGCGGACCGTCACGGTGTGATCAGAACTTCGGCCGAACCATATGTGGTTCGACTCGGCTTCGAAGCTTTGAAGCTGGCGGGTTCCACGCCGGGGACATCAGGCAGTTCCTGTGGTTCTTGTACCGGAATCTCTGTTGGGCCTGTTGGAATTGATTGCTCACTACCAGAGGTCGGAAGCGTCCCGGTTGGAACTGTGCTCTGTGGGTAGACGCCTTGGCTCAGCCATTGAGAGCGCGTGACCGGATTATCTGGAAGTGGCTCGCCACGTCGCAGATCTTGACTTTCGACGTCGTCGTATGCCTTGTCAGGCCATGCCCCTTCGTTTAAGTAGATTTCGTTGTAATCGAGCAACGTTCCCTTTTCGAGCTGAACGTTCTTGATCGCCAGTTGATATTCCACGAGTGAGCGGAAGTAAGACGTTTCTGATTCGGCCAGCCTGCGTTGCGCGTCGAGTAACAGATGCAACGTCGCAGTATCCGTTTCTGTTTCGTACGTGGCTTCGATGGCGGCAACTTGCTCGGCAGCAGCCATTCGTCGATTCAGATTGGTTTCAACCAATGCGTAGGCTCGTTCAACTTCCGAACAGGCATTACTGAGGTCATAGACGACTGATCGCTCCTGTTCATGAAGGATCGCTCGTTCACGAGCGAGTTGCATTTCCGAATGTCGGATCGCTGCGTATGCCTTGCGGAATCCAATCGGGAACGAAAGTTCGACACCTGCCTGATATTCCTGGAACCGGCCCGACACCAGGTCGCTGAGGGCATTGTTGAAATCACCCGTGCCTCCCATCGGAACGAGGTCATTTCCGAACCCTCGCCAACGATACCGACCCATGACGTCGAGCTTCGGCATCAGGAAGTTCTTGTTCGCTTCGAGTTCCACTTCGCGTTTCTTGATCTGCCACTTCTGGCGACGCAGTTCTTCGCGTCGCGACAAGGCTTCGACCAGACAGGATTCCCAACTGAAGACCAGCTTCGCTTTGAGTGGTTCGTCACTCGGACGAATCAGACGACCATCGCTGATCGGTAGTCCGGTCAACAATCGAAGTCGACGTTCAACAACGTAGACTCCACCTGTGCCACGGAAGGTTCCTCCCGTACTGCCGTTATTCGTGCGAGTACCGTCGATCAGTTTGCCGTGAAGTGCGTTCTGAGCTTCTTCTTCAAACCGGAAATACTGTTCGCGGGCCTGAGCTTCTTTTTGTGCTTCGCCGCCGCTTTTCCCTTGCTCATTCAACGCATGGATTCGGCGCCATGTCTTCAGTGTTGCATCGCGAGCCCGCACTTTGGCAGCGACATCGCGGTAGGCGAAATACAAATCCCAGTAGGCGTTTTCAACATCACTGACGAAATTACGAACTCCAACTTCGAATTCGGACAGTGCGACATCATTATTGATGCGGGCAATGACCACCCCATTGATGACACCCGGCTGTGCTCCTGGCCCGGCCATCCGATTGAAGTTCGTTCCGCTCCCCTGCATCAAGGGGTGCCTCGCTTCGATGTCGTACCAGGTAGTCCAAGCACTCGGGAATTCATTGCCGGGAGCATTGTTGCGGTCATACTGGGTGTAGTTCTTGAACGCGAGCTGAGTCCCTGTCGCGGCTGTCTTCGTGAATTGTGACTGCCAGGTTCCGAAGTTTTGCTTCAACAGACGCGTACCACCGCCGAAGAAGACGTTGTTCAGCGCGCGGTCATTGTTTTCGTACGAAATGTTCGTAGTGAACGCCGCATCAAAGGCGCTCAGTGCAGATTCAATACCCGTTCTTGGGTCAGTTTCGACGACACTTGGATCGAACCGACTTTTGGAAACATCGGGAGTTCGCAACAGCGTTCCTCCCAGATCTCGTAGAATCTGTGAATTGGCCAAAGCCAGTTGCACGGTATCCTCGAGCGACAGGTCCAGATAATTTGGAGTTTCCGATTTCTGAAGAGACATCGGTGACTGCGTCGCCGCCAGCATGTCATCCGATGGCGCTGGTGATTCCGGTATTTCGATCTGTTTGGCGAGTTGCTGGTAATGCGAATTATCGATCGCACCCGTTGGAAGCGGGGTCTCTGCATGGCGCAGGCATCCGCCAATGACCAGACTGGTCATGGCGCACACTCCAATCACCACGGCGGTTCGACACATTGCCAATTCTTCCCAGACTGCCAGAAGTACCTCGGCTGAGCCGATTTCGGCCCGACACGATTCCACGAACGCCCCGAGCGATGTGGCGTTCCCAGAATCTCTTCTCAAGTGATCGGCAGATCGCCGAATCGGCAAAAACGGAATTCGCGGCAAAACCGTTGTTTTCGGAAAAGTCCACCAAGGGACCTGCGACCGGCTGCCATAAAGTTCTCGCAAACACCCCATTTCTCTCAGTCGACCCAAGATGTTCTGCCGCGGTTGTCTGCATGATCGTTGATCGACTACACGAATTCACGCTTGCTGCGATATACTGGCAGGCTCAGTGATCTCTATTCTCGTAGACTCCTTCGATCCCCATGTCATCCAGCACGGCACCATCCACCGCGATTGCCTCGAGCGATCTGATACGCGCTCAGATGGAACGGTGCATCGATGAACTGGCTGAGTTGGCACGAAACGAAACCGCTCCCGGGCGATTTTTTGCCGAGGTACTTCGTCGAACTCTTCAACCGGGAGGTGCTACCCGAGTTGTCCTGTGGCGTTTGACGATGGAGGATTCCTGGGAGTCGGCCGGGGCAATGCCTGAGTCGAATTCCATTAATGCAACGATGGTCGCCGAGCGACAGTCGCTATTGGCAGAAATTGCCAAGGAATCGCAGCCTCGAGTCCTGCCGGGAAGTAACAGTGCAGGTGAAGTACTGATCTTAAGTCCGCTCCGTCATGGGGGCGCTGCGGTCGGGATTCTTGAAACCGCACACCCACTTCCTGCGAGCGGTAGCCTGCCGATTTCGACTTATCAGTTCCTCGCAGCAATGTGCGAAATCACTGCGGACTTTCTGTCTCAGCAGGAACTGCAGCAGCTTCGCCGTGCAAAGGTGCTGTGGCAACAGTTTGATCATTACCAGCAACGGTTAGGGCAGGCGATTGACATCGCGTCTGTGTCTGCTGCGATCGCAAACGATGGGCGACTGATCGTGAATTGCGATCGGATTTCCGTCTTGCTGCGGGACGGACGTCGCTATCGAGTTGCTGCGATAACGGGGGTTGATCGCCCTGATCCTCGTGCCGGGGGAGTACGTCTGCTGGAACTGCTCGTGGCAACAACAAGTTCGGGTGAAACTTATTGGTCTACGGGAGAAGCGCTGGCTGATCCCTCTCGAAGGGACACTGTCGAGCGATATCAGCGCGAATCGGGGGCTGTCAATCTCGGGATCATTCCGGTTCCGATAAAAAGAGGGACATCCCAAGGTGCAGCCGATGTCGTCCTGGTCTTCGAATCCTTTCAAGTCGATGAGAAGTGGAATGAATCTCGGTCTCGAGCCGAGTCGCTGACGCATCGTTCCGTTTTCGCGCTCAGGGCAGCAATCGAACAAAACGAGATTCCTGGACTCGGATTTCTTCGCCAGGTCAAAAAGCTACCTGCGATTCTGCGGCAACGGAGTTTTCTGGTATTGCTTCCGACTGTGCTGGTAATTGTCGCACTCGCGGTTATCCCGGCAGAATTTACGGTGACAGGACAGGGGGAACTCTGGCCTGACGAGCGACGCGATGTTTTTGCCACGACAACCGGGATCGTAGACAAGATCCTGATCGAACATGGTTCCGAGGTCACCAGCAACCAGCCGCTGATTTTGTTGCGCGACCCTGCGCTGGAGCAGGATGTCTCCAGGATCGCGGGAGAAATCGCAACAAAATCCGAACGACTGCGTGGAATTCAGATTGCGAGATTGACGGGACAGGGATCTCCGGATGCGGCCCGTGTCAGACAACTGGCATCGGACGAAGAAGAGTTAAAGGAACAGATCAAGGCATTGGAACGCCAACGATCCTTGATTGAAGATCGCAAGCAGTCGTTGACGATTCGCAGCCCAATCACGGGACAGGTGCTGACATGGGATGTTGATCAGCATCTTTCGGCTCGGCCTGTCGAACGCGGACAGGCGTTGCTGACAATTGGTGATACTGCCGGAGATTGGGTCCTGGAAATCCAGATCGTCGACAAGGATGTCGGTCACTTGCTTCGCGCCCGGTCTACTATGACATCGGATCTGGAAGTTGAATTCCAGCTTCCATCAGATCCAGGTCGAGTTCACCACGGAAAGATACGTGAAGTTGCACTGGCGTCTGAATCTGATGACCGAGCATCGGGCCATGTTCGCGTCGTCGTTGCGTTTGATCGTCAGCAGATGGAACAGGTACGTCCTGGAGCGACCGCCATTCCGCGAATTCGGTGCGGAAAGAAGTCACTGGGATATGTCTGGCTGCACGACCTGATCGACACAATCTGGATCCGTCTGCTGTTCTGAGGATTTCCGACACGAGGAGCTTTCATGCGTGGTTCGATCGCGACAATCCGACAGAACTGCTTCAAGTCTCTGCGAGTGCTGCTTGTCGGTATCCTGCTGTGCCAGACCTTGAATGGCGAAGAAATTCGCATCGAGTCTGCACTGCTGACACTGATTGAACACGCGGATCTGCCTGCAAGCGAATCCGGGCCACTCGTTCAGCGCGAGATCGTCGAGGGAGCGACTGTCGACAGTGATGCCGTTCTTGGAAAGATCGATGATCACGAAGCCACGCTGGTCCTTGAACGGGCGAAAACTGAACTACGAATCGCAGAGGCAATCGTCGAAAACGACATCAAAGTACGCTTCGCACGAAAGTCCCAGGAAGTCGCTCTCGCCGAATTGAAGCGAAGCCAGGAATCCATAGAGAAGTTTCCCAAGAGTGTTTCACAGACGGAACTCGACCGGCTACGTCTGCTTGCTGATAAGGCCACTCTGGAGATTGAACAGGCGCAAGTGGACCACGAACAGGCGAAGCTGTCTAAGCTGCTGAAACAATCTGACGTCGAGCGAGCTGAACTGCTCTTGCAGCGTCGCAAGATCAAGGCACCGTTCCCGGGGATGGTTGTCAGTTGGAAAAAGCAGCGAGGAGAATGGGTCGAAGCGGGGACCCCAGTCGTTCGCATCATCCGGTTGAATCGGCTGCGTGCCGAAGCGTTCGTTTCTTCCCGGATCCCCGTAGGTGATCTGCTGGACCGGCCAGTTCAATTAATTGTTGATCTTCCAGGAAAGCCCAAGTCCAGATTCGAAGGGAAGCTGGTATTCGTCGATCCCGAAATCGATCCAGTCAACAATCAGATGCGGATTTATGCCGAGATCGATAACACCAAACTTCAGTTGCGCCCCGGGCAATCGGCCATGATGGTGATTCCGCTTGAAAAGTCGAAGGATTGAATCAGTCACATGTCGGTTCAAACCTCTCCAGCGAGTCAGCGAATTCCGTGGAGTCGACGTGCGGACTTGCGGATTGTTCCGCTGGAATTTCAGGGACAACGCTCGTGGGGAATCAAGGACCCTGTGACGCTCGACTATTTCGAACTGAATGACGAGGAGTACTTCGTTCTGCAGCAATTGAATGGGCAGATGTCGGTCACCGAGGTCTGCGAGCGATTTTGTGAACGATTTCGTCCACGCACGTTGCCTCGCGAAGAACTCGAGGCCTTCGTCGGCCAACTGGTGACTCAGCGTCTGGTGGTTTCTAACAGCACGGGCTACGGACGAATGCTTGTTGATCGCGATCAGTACATCCGATCACGCGAACGCTGGTCTCGACTGACAAATCTGCTTGTCATCCGGTTTCGAGGATTTGATCCCGACCGCATTCTGGATCAGATGCTGAACTGGTGCGGGTGGTTGTTTTCACCAGTTATTGCCACAGGTTGTGTACTCTTGTTTCTGTCGGCATTGACTCTTGTGATTGTTCAGTTCGACCAAGTAATCGAGCGATTACCCGAGACACGGGCTCTACTTTCTCCACCAAACCTGATCTGGCTGCCGATTCTGCTTGCGATGGTCAAAGTGCTGCATGAATTCGGGCATGGATTGACCTGCAAACGATTTGGAGGGGAATGTCGCGAACTGGGGGCCATGTTGCTGGTCTTTACTCCAACTCTGTACTGCAATGTTTCCGACATGTGGATGGTCAGCGACAAGTGGAAACGAATCGCAGTCAGTGCGGCCGGGATCTGCGTTGAGCTCGTGATTGCTTCGGCGTGTACGTTGCTCTGGTGGTTCAGCTCGCCAGGGCTGTTCCATTCGCTTTGCCTGAACCTGATGTTCATCTGCGGTGTGAGTACCCTGATGTTCAATGGGAACCCATTGATGAAGTACGACGGATACTTTGTGGTTTCAGACTGGTTGGAGATTCCCAACCTGCAGCAGCAGTCGGCATCAGCAATTCGAGGGTGGCTGGCGTGGTGGTTTTGTGGGATTGAAGACCACAGCATCGCCAGTCATTCCGCTTCGCGGCAGGGGTTACTGTTGTCATATGGCGTGGCGTCCTTGTGCTACCGGACCACTCTGACGCTGGCGATCGTCTGGTCGCTCTATACCTGGCTGGAACCATACGGCCTGGGAGTCATCGTCCAAGTACTGGGAGCTTTCATGATCGGAATGATGATCTTAAGTCCACTATTGGCGGCCAGTCGATTCTTTCGATCTGCGAAAAATCAAAGCCTGATTGATTGGTCGCGATTCCGTATTCGCTCTGTGATTGTTCTGGTTCTGCTCGGACTGCTGATGACGATTCCGCTGCCCAGTCGTGTAGGTGCCGGTGCACTGCTCGATCTCGGCTCGGCGCAGACTGTTCACGCGACTGTCAGCGGAACCCTCGTTGAATCGGTGAAGCCAGGCACGGCCGTCACCACGGGGCAGGAGATTGCTCGGTTGAGCGAACCGGCAATCGCGTCCGAGCTGATTCGCCTGGAAGGGGAAGCCAAACTCCATCGCAGTCGTCTAGAAAACCTGGAACGACGGCGAGTCCGTGATCCAGAAGTCGCTGCGTTGATTCCGTCCGTCAGAGAACAAGTCCGAGACTTTGACAGTCAGCTCACTCAATTGAAAGAGACTGCGGATCGATTGATTCTGCGTGCTCCCTGCGATGGTGTGGTGCTGCCAGCACCTCACCATGGTCCATCCACAAGACGTGGAGAATTGTCCAGCTGGACAGGTTCGCCGCTGGATCGACGGAACCACGGTTGTTTCGTGCAATCCGGAACAACGGTCTGCCAGGTCGGATCTGTTGAAAGTCGAGAAGCACTGCTTCTGATTCATCAGGACGATATTAACCTCGTTCGAATTGGTCAGACGGTTCGAGTCGTCTGGAATGAACTGGCAGGTGAGGTTCTGACAGGACGTGTTACCGAGATCTCAGCAATTGACCTCGACCTGTTACCACGTGATGCCGCCTCGCGCCTGGGGCTTCCCGTACGAACAACGGGCAATGGAAGTGTTGTTCCAGTAGGAACGTGGTATCAGGCCAAAGTGGAACTTGATCCGACAAAATCACCGCTGATTCGCCGAGCCGCTGGAACCGCGAAAATCCTTGTTGATCCTCAATCGATCGGGACAAGGGTTCAGCGATGGTTCAGCCGAACTTTTCCATTGGTCCGAAGCTGACTTTGAGAGGCTAACTAAGGCCAACGAACAATCGATGTGACCAGTTGAAGAGTGGTTTCGCTATCGACTGACTTCTGTCACCCACGTCTTGTGACGATCAGGGAATGCAATAAAACATTCCAACCACAGCACCAGCTTCGTAGAGCGCCCCCTTCAGGCTGACAGGAAGATAGTGCCTTCGATAGGGGACGGGGCTCCCCGGACGATCGACTCCCAGTGTGTACACTGGCTCACACGGAGGATTGACCCCGCACATGTAGGGGATCATTGGAATGCGTCCGAAGAAGTGTGCTGCTGAAATGAATGGCTGGATGCAGTCACCCGCACTGACACTTCCGCCACCCCATGTTCGACAGGTGTAGGTATAGCCGAGGCGTTCGAGGTTGGGTTCTTCGAAGAGCAGCGGCAGGTGCCGGGTGGCGGGGGCTTCCCATTCGTAGGTTTGCATCATCCAGGGACGGCTGTCACCGATGGGAGAGAAGAAACTCCCTTCTGGTTTCAGGATTTCACTCGCCTGACTCAGGCGCACGGTTTCAGGTTCGCTGAGTTTCGCGTCGGACTCGGGGCGCGCGATTGAGGCCGTTAACTGATTCAGTGGCTTGTCCTGCCACAATTCGACCGCACGAGCATTCGGCGCCGGCTGCGCAGGAGCGACTTCAGACGGGCCAGCAACCACGGGGGCAGGTGGGAGTGCAGACTGATCGGCCTGAGCGAACAAGCGGCCTGAACACGCACAGAGAAACGTGAATGCAATGATGGCTCGGTCCGGCATCATTCGGCGCAATCGACGTTCAGAACTCTGACGAATCATGATCCCACTCTCCAGCTCACAAACTTCGATTTGACGCGTGGGGTCAAACCTTCGGATATCGCTCTTTCGGACCTGTACGGCCATTGCAATCAAGATTTCTGGCAGAATCGGAATCTTCGGCATAACCCCTACAGTTGACCAGAATCCGGGTGCAGTTAAGGGAGTGATCCGAGTGACACGATGAGAGAATCGGGAACTTGGGTAAGAAGTGCGGCTGCTGCGCGCCAATCTGATCAAGGTCACAAGAACCGGTACGGCGAGTGCACCCAAATGTGTTACGGACGCCTCCGGGTTAGGGAGTCTTCGGAATTAATCAGGGAAGTTAGACGGTTTTTCACAAGATCTGCGACTGGCAACCAGCCACAACTGCAGTCTTGATAATGATATGCGACGATCTGTGTTTACTGGTTGCGTTGCCTGGAAACTCGCTTACGAGGTTATTGAGGGAAGCCGGACAGGCGTCGCAGACAAAATGCGCATGCAGATTGCAGCGATGCTGCAATGTAAATCAGAAAAAAACCTGATGACGGGTCAGGGAGTTGGGGCGGAATGTTGTGGATGAGAGTAAGTTGGTCTCGGTAAGATTTTCAGCATCTTCTGACTTTCGCGGTAGTTGCGATCGATGACGATCGTCGCAGCAGCGAATGACGGGCTACATAAAAGGTCAGCGCGGTCGAACAGGAAGTTTTCGGGACTGGCCGCAATACAACAGGGTTTTTCAAAATGCAGATTTCGACCTGGCTCTGGAACTGGCTGGAATCGCGGCAGCAGCGCCGCCCGCCAGTAACACCGCTGGACCACGTGGCTCGCTTGTCGTTGCGAAAGCTCGAAGAGCGGCAGGTGCTGTCAGTGAGCGCCGTCTTCAACGCGGGCGTGCTCGATGTCAGTATCGACAACACCGATAGTACACACAGTGTCACCGTTTCCGTCGACAATGGCGACGTCCTCATCAATGGACAAATAGTTGATGTTGGTGGGGGCGCACATCTCCACGCTGCTGATGTCACAGGGCTTCACGTCACAGACACCGCAAACACCGACAACGCGATCGATTTACATGGCGTTGACGCAGCTCACTTTACTTCGCTCACTTCACTCACCGTTGATGCCGGTGGTGGGAACGACACCATCACGGCCGCAATGTTTGCGGAAACACTGAATGGCGGAGCAGGAAACGACACGTATGTCTTCCTGGATGGATTTGGAGCAACAACAGTCATTGATCAAGCGGGCGATACCAATACGCTCAATTTTTCGGCCGTGACGACAGACGTTCTGGCAAACCTCAATACGGGAACGATTACAGTCGGAGCGAGTACCGTCGCTTTTGATGCCACACAGATCAGCACATTGATTGGTCATGTTGGTGGTGCAGATTCCCTGACGGGTTCCAACAATGCCAGCTCATGGACGCTTGATGCATCCAACACGTATACAGACGGTACAGTGATGATATCCTTCGCGGGGTTTGAGACACTTCATGGGGGAACGGGCACCGACACGTTCGATGTGAATCTTGCGAATGGAAGCCTGACCATTGATGGTGGCGCGGGGAGCGATACCATTAATGTTAATCACAATCTCACGCTGACGGGAACAGATTCACTGTCGTTCGCCGCCGAGACGATCAGCGTTGGCTCGTTCACCATCAGTTCTGTGGACGGTAACCAGACCTATACCGGCAATCTTCAACTGGATGGATCGACGTTGTCGACGACCGGAAACGGCACGATTCAACTAGGCGGTGATCTCTCGATCACAGGGACTTCCGCCAGTACGATTGAAGGCCATTTGGTTCTGATCGGCAGCGATCACATCTTTACCGTTGCAAACGTCACGTCAGATTCTGCAAATGACCTGATCGTGAATTCGACTGTTGATGGTTCCTTCGCGTTGACCCTGAATGGTCCGGGTTCAACGTTGTTTAGCGGAGCCATTGGGGGCATTACAAAACTGTCAAGCATTACCCAGAATAATGGGGCTGTGCAATTCAACGAAAACGTGAATGTCAGCGGCGGAGCAACGTTCAATTCCAATGTGACACTCGACGGCATGACGTTTACCGCTGGAGGCCCAGTAACATTCGGCGATGCGGCGGCCGATTCGCTCAGCATTACTACCGCCGCAGCGACAATCACAACGACTAGTGGCAATGTGACGTTGAACGCAAAGACTACTGGAAATCAGAATTTTGCCGTCAATTCTGCAGGTGGGATTACGGTAAACGGGTCGATTGATCCAACGACCGTCACCCTGACATCGAACGACGACATCACCATCAATGCCGCAGTCGTTGCGACGGACCTGATCACGATTTCTGCCGGTCAGGACGGAACAGGCTCGATCCTGCTGGCAAATTCAGGCAGCCTTTCCGTCGACAACGTTGGAAACACCGCCGATATCACAATGACCACGGGAGCAACCAGCGGTAATGTGACACTCAATGGTTCAACCTCGGCTGACCATACCGTCACGATCACGACCGTTGAAAACATCAACGGCGCCGGCACCATCACCGCAGCAACTGTTGACCTGAATGCGGGAACCGGGATCGGAGATCTAGCGGCGCTAAACCTGGTCGCAAGTACGATCAGTGCCGACACAACAGGTGGAAACATCAATCTGGCCAATGCCAGTGCAGCAACGTTCACAAGTCTCACGACCGGCACCGGATCAATCACAGTAGTAAACAACGGGAGTGCTACGTTCACAACAGCGACGACCACCAGCGGCCTGATTGATCTGACAGTCGATAGTGGCAACCTGACTGTCGGGACGTCGGTCACCGCTGGAGGAGCAGGCAAGAATGTGACGCTGACCACGACCACCAGCGGCAACGTGATTCTTGCCGGAACCACGACCGCAACCGGTGACACGATTGCGGTCACTTCGGTGGGCAACATTAACGGTGCAGGACAGGTCACGGCAGCGACAATCGATCTCAACGCGAACACCGGGATCGGTAACACGACGGCATTGAGTCTCGCTGGAGTTTCGATCAGCGCGGATTCGACAAATGGAAATATCGATCTGGATAACTCCAATGCGTCCAATGTCACGTTTACGAGCCTGACGACTGGTTCAGGAACGATTACCGTTGATCAGTCAGGTGGCGGCAATGTCACATTCGATACGGTGACCTCATCCACAGGAACCGTCGACCTTCAAAATACGGCTGGCAACGTTAATTTGGCCGGAGTTGTTTCGGCTGGTGATCTGCTCGTGACTGCGACCGGAACTATCACCGACGGGACAGATGGGGATATCACTGTCACAAACAACGCCAGCTTTACGGGGGCGTCGATCACCGTCGGAGACAACGCTGGAAACACATTCAACGCGGGGACGTTGACATTCAATTCGGCGGGAGATGTTTCGATCACTGAAGACAGTTCCATGACTGTGACAGGGACAAACACGGCCGACGGACTGACGTTAGCTGCACAAGGAGATTTAACTGTCTCGGGGAACATCACTGCAGGAGCAACGAACAACATTCTTCTGCAGGCAGACCGTGACGTCATCATTCAATCAACAGTCTCCGCTGTGGGTGCCAGTACCAACATCACAGTGTCTGCCGACGCCGACCTGGATGGGGTGGGGGGAGTCTGGATCGACGAAGCGGGATCGGCCGCAGACGCTAAGCTTGTCGCTGGTGGCTCCATTTCTCTGACGGGTTCGGACCTTTTCGCGGGTGCGGGTGACGCTCGGACTTCCGCAGATGCGATTCGAGTTTCCAGTGACGGAGCGAACACTCAGATTGATGCAGGGACCAGCATTCAGTTGCTGGCCAGAACAAACACACCAGTCGGGAACGATACCGTCGCCGATATCGTTCTCGACGGAAAGTCCTCAGCAGGTACGACCCTCACCGTAACAGCCGACACTGGTCGCACGATCTATTTGAGTGCCGATCAGTCTGCTGGCGGAGGGATGGACTTCTCAAACGCTGTTGTTTTGAGTTCTTCGGTTTCGTTAACCACGGGAGCCGGCGACATCAACTTCCAGAGTTCCGTGACTGGTACCAATGCGGGAGTCGAAGATCTGACACTCACCGCTGGTACGGGCAGCATTACTTTCACGGGAGCGGTCGGAGCAACACGCCTGGGTGATGTGCTGATTAACAGTGCGGCTGATGTTACCGAATCCGCCGGGATGACAGTGGCCAACCTGAAGCAAGTGGCAGGAACTGGAACGACAACCCTGGACGGAGCGGTGGACACGAACACGGCTCAAGGTGTCCAACTGACCGGAACGAACCTGGCAGTGAATGCCGGGATCACGACGACTGCAGACGGCGTGGTCACAGTGAATGAATCCGGCACCGTGGAAATCGCAACGACCGGTGACATCATTGCTGATGGTGCGGTGTCGTTGACGGCGGGTGGCGGGATCTCAACGGCCGGCGACATTACGACAACCAATGACAACGTCACTTTCGCATCCGCCACGACGCTCGTGGGATCCGTGAACATCGACACAGGAGCCGGCGCCGGGAACATCGCATTTCAGAGCACGCTGAACGGGACGACTGATGGTGCCCAGAACCTGACGCTCACAGCGGGTACAGGCAATATCACGTTCACGGGAGCCGTAGGCGCAACGCGCTTGGGTGACGTCCTGATCAACAGTGCGGCCGATGTGACAGTATCCGCCGGGATGACTGCAGGCAGTCTGAAGCAGGTGGCTGGAACAGGGACGACAACTCTGAATGGTGCAGTGAACACGAACACGGCTCAGGGGGTCCAACTGACCGGAACGAACCTCGCCGTGAACGCCGGAATCACAACGACCGCAGATGGCGTTGTGACAATTAACGAATCCGGTAGCGTAGTGATCGCTGCGGCTGGAGACATCACTGCAGACGGTGCAGTGTCGCTGACCGCCGGTGGCGGGATTTCAACTGCCGGCGACATTACGACAACCAACGACAATGTCACGTTCGCATCCGCAACGACGCTCACTGGAGCGGTGAGTATCGATACGGGAACTGGTACCGGAGATATCGCATTCCAGAGCACGCTGAAGGGGACGACTTCTGGAGCTGAGAACCTGACACTGGCGGCTGGTACGGGGAACATTACATTCACCGGGGTCGTAGGAGCAACGCGCCTGGGTGCAATTCTGATCAACAGCGCCGCTGATGTGACCGAATCTGCAGGGATGACGGTTGCGAGCCTGACTCAAGCCGCTGGGACAGGAACCACGACCCTTAACGGTGCTGTGAACGCGAACACAGCTCAAGGTGTCCAATTGACGGGAACAAACCTGGCGGTGAACGCGGTGATCACAACTACCACAAACGGCGTAGTTACCGTGAATGAATCCGGCACCGTGGTGATCGCTGCGGCCGGTGACATTACGGCAGATGGTGCAGTGTCACTGACGGCAGGCGGTGGAATCTCGACCGCAGGCGACATCACGACAACTAACGACAACGTCACATTCGCCTCGGCCACGACGCTCGCGGGCAGTGTGAGTATCGATACCGGTGCCGGGGCCGGGGACATCGCATTCCAAAATACATTGAAGGGGACCACTGCAGGAGCCGAGAACCTGACGCTGGCGGCTGGAACAGGCAACATCACCTTCACGGGGGCTGTGGGCGCAACACGCCTCGGTGACGTTCTGATCAACAGTGCCGCTGATATCTCAGAATCGGCAGGATTGACGGTGGCGAGCCTGACGCAGGTGGCCGGTTCGGGAACCACAACGCTGAATGGAGCGGTGAACACGAATACCATTCAGGGAGTCCAACTGACCGGAACCAATCTGGTCGTGAACGCGGGAATCACAACAACTGCGGACGGCGTGGTCACCGTGAATGAATCCGGTACCGTGGTGATCACTGCAGTCGGCGATATTGCCGCAGATGGTGCGGTGTCGCTGACCGCGGGTGGCGGGAT
>CAXBSB010000186.1:0-16024 GCA_963977965.1 uncultured Schlesneria sp. | reverse complement strand
CTCGGTTGGCCTTGCTCGGGCTGTCCTTTTCCGGGTTGACCTTGCCCCGGCTGACCTTGTTCTGGTTTTCCCTGTCCGGGCTGTTCCTGACTCGGTTGGCCTTGCTCGGGCTGTCCTTTTCCGGGTTGACCCTGTCCCGGCTGACCTTGTTCTGGTTTTCCCTGTCCTGGCTGTCCCTGACTCGGTTGGCCTTGCTCGGGCTGTCCTTTTCCGGGTTGACCTTGCCCCGGCTGACCTTGTTCTGGTTTTCCCTGTCCTGGCTGTCCCTGACTCGGCTGGCCTTGCTCGGGCTGTCCTTTTCCGGGTTGACCTTGTCCCGGCTGGCCCTGTTCTGGCATTTCCTGTCCGGGCTGCCCCTGACTTGGTTGGCCTTGCTCCGGCATTGGTTGTCCGTCGTTGGCCTGAGAATCCGGCTTTGGCCTTGAGAGTGATTCGAGTTGTTCTTGCGCTTTGCGTAATTGTTGTGCTGCCTGGGCGACGTTGGTTCCCAGTTGCTCGGGAATTGCTTCCCCTCCCTTCGGGGCGTCGGGAGCGTTTTTAGCTTCGCTGGCGGCTTCTTTCAGTTTCTCGGCCGCGGCATTCGCCTTCTCTTGTGCCGCCTGAGCGTCATTTCCTTGAGAAGCATCCAAGGCCTCCTTCATGGCCTGTTTGGCTTGATTGGCAGCCTTTTGTGCCTTCTGAGCGGCCTGTGCGCCCTCTTTCGAATCCAGCGGAGCGGACTCCAGATTTCTGGCCGCCTGATCCAGACGTTTCGCGAGTGTCTCCGTTGCATCCGCAAGCTGTTTCTGTCCCTGCTCTCTAGCCCCTTGCTGAGCCTGTTTGTCTTCAGAAATCTGGCGAAATTCCTCAGCAAGCTTCTCCTGACGGTCTGCCAACTGAGTCGCTTGTTCCGATTGCTTTGTAGAGGGCTCCCCTTCAGGCTTCAATTCGTTGGCCGCTTTCCTGGCCGACTGAGCTGCAGCCTGCCCCTGTTCTGCGGCCCCTTCCAGATTTCCCGTCTCAGCTTTTCGGGCAGCATCAACGGCTTGTTTGGCAAACTCCACAGCGGCCTGTGTCGCGGGTGATTCCGCTCCTTCACGTTGAGCGAGTTCCTGTGCCTGCCGCGTTGCTTCCTGAGCCAGCTTACGTTGCTCCTTGACTCCATCAGCACCTGCTTCCATGGGTGATGGCTCGTCTGCAGACGCCTGCGGATTTCCTTTGTCAGGCGACTTCGGTTGACTGTCGGGGCCTTTCTTCGCGCCATTGGCGTCGGGCTTTGCTGGATTCCCTGGGTCCGCTGGCTTGTTGGCCGGTGCAGGATCACCAGCAGCGTTTTCGAAGGCGTCTGCAAGCTGTTCCTGCGGCTTTGACAATTGAGCAGCCTGTTCAGCCAGCTTCTCCAGTCGTTGAAGTTGATCTCGACGCGCTGCATCCAGCAATTCAGGATGCTTCTTCAGAAGTTGCTCAAATTCATCATTCAGCTTCTGACTTTCAGCTTCCAGCTTCTGTCGCTCGGCTTCAGCCTTCGCCAACTGCTCTTCTCGCTCCATCTGCTGAGCTGCGGCCTGAACCGACTTGTCCCCTGCTGCAGGATTGTCCGTGTTTCTGGCGTCGTCTTTTCGCGGTGGATCTGCTGGATTTGGTTTCGCCTGAGCCCCGTCGTTGGATGCGACAGCGTCGTCTTTTCGGTTCGCAGCGCTGCCCGCGTCAGAGGCATCTGCCTTATTCTCGGCTGGCTTCTTTTCGGCATTGCGGATCTGTTTTTCGAGTTGCTCAAGCTGTTCGGCCAGTCGATCCGTGTTCCGCGCAAGCTGTTCAAGCTGAGCCAGGTCCTGTTGCAAACGGCCCAGTTCGGCCAATTGCTGATCGAGCCCTTTGAGCTGTCGATCAATGGCCCCCAGACGATCAATGGCTTCGCTGAGTGGCTGCAACTGGTCACGCGATTCTCCCTGCTTCGCCTCCTCCAGTTGACGCTGTGCTTCGGCAAGATCCTGCTCTGCCAGTTTTCGAACCTGTTCACCAAGTTTGCCGGTGAGTGGATTGTCGGCGAGTTCTGCGGCGAGCTTCTGCAGGCGTTCGTTGAGTTCTGCCTGTTCTTTCAGGAGTTTCTCAAGAGCCTCAGACTTGTCGCTGTTCTTTCCCTTCAGCGATTCGTCCTCTGTCTGACGATGCAGTTGCTCCAATGCTTCGCGGTTTTCGGCGATATCCTGCCGCAACTCGCTGATTTCGTCCTTTAGACTCTGTTCCTGCTGCGCCAGTTCCTTGTCGGGCGGTGCCTGGGATTTCAGATCGATGATCAACGTACGTGGTTTGGTCCAGGTTTCTTGCGGGCCAGGAATGGGACGATTGTCGACAGCTCGCACGCGGTACGTGATGGCATGGCCCGGTTTGACATCAAAGTCAGCAACGTCGATCGCGAACTCATGTTCAAAGGCCCGGTTGCGGACAACGTCAACCGGTACGGTATCTATGCGCTTCTTGCCTTCTGACGATTCGAGATGCAATTCCACAATCGTCAAACCGTAATCGTCACGGACCTGAGCGGAAATCAGATGACGATCCGTCGGGCGAACCGAAACAGGTTGTTCATCACCACTCAATGAGACGGCAGGAGGCAGGTCTGGATCGACGATCATCGAACGCGGAGGATCCTCGTTCTTCAAGCCAAACCCATTCTTGAGATTCAGTTGAAACGATCCGGAACTGACGGCCAAAGCTTCGACAGTTGCAGACCGCTTATCTTCGGAAAGACGGCCGGCGATCGTTCGATCTGTGACCGGTTTCTCACCGACACCGACCTCTTCAGGAACAATCGGCCAGACGAGTTCTGCCGAAACCACCGGCTCATCAAACTCAAGCTTCATGATGACTCGACTTCGCTCTGCGGCGTGGATTTCACCTTGGGCACCATCGAGTGCTCGAGCGGGCAGTCCTGTGTACGCAGGTGGTTCAATGTCGAGTTGCAGCCTGGTGATCACAGGCGGATTCGCGACATCGATCCGGTGAGTCTCAGATTTCGCATTTTTGGTCATCGCATAGAAATCGAGTGCTTTCGCAATGTGAGGAAGCGTTGTTGCGAAGCAATTGGTTTCAGCATTCCATTCCAGACGCCGCGAATCCCGAATTCCGTTGACGTCTGTCCAGTGCAGCCATACGACGGATTCCTCGGGACTGACAGATGACCGATGCGCGGGAACCTTCAGTTCTACCTCGACAGGAACATCACTCCCCTTGGCAACAACGCGATTTCCGCCAACGATGATCAGTTCGGATGCACCCCAGTGGAAGTTTCCCCACGGGGCGAAATAGCGAGCCCAAAGCAAGCGGTATTCATCCGGCCGGAATGCAAACGGCGCAAATAGTAACATGCAGACGATAACAGCCAGCAACGCTGTTCGTGGTGAACGAATGGCAGGTGCCGCATCTGACAGGTCCAGCTTGTCGATTGCTTTGGCGGTCTGGCGAGCCAGCAGATCTCGCATTAACGGAGAAGCCCCCGGTGCATCATACTGTTGGAACTCAACCAGCGACGTCAGTCGCTCTTTCAATTCGGGATGCTGTCGCTCGACGAGTGCGGCGAGTTCCGTGAAAGACGCGGGACGCAGTGCGGGGCGCAGAATCCAAGCCCAGATTGAGTACACCGACAGCAACATGCTCGACGTCAACATCGCCAGGCGGATGCCACCGCTCAACCCCAGGCACCAGTCGGCTGCCAGACAGCTACCGATCAGAACTGGGATCAACACGCCAACTCGACTGATTCCGCGACTGAACGTGGCGTCGCGCACCTGCCGGTCGAGTATCAACAACTGACGTTCCACGTTGTAAGGTAGCAATCTGTCCGAAAGAACTGCTGTTGCCATACGGCACCTCATGCGACATCCGGCCGCGCGTTGAACTCAAGTCCGATTGGAAGAGAATCGTCAGATTGGAATCGTTTGAAAATCTCAAATCCTCACCAGCGGCCCAAGACCCAGATTTTGAACGAAAATCGCTCAGACTGTCAGAGCTCAGGATCGAGTGAGGAACAGATGCGTCGTCTTCGTAAATATTATGCAGTTATCGAGTTGCTGATGCAATTGGAAACCGTAATCCGTGATTTCCGGAACACATTCCGCAAAGTCGCGATGTCTGAAGTCGCAATTTTGTTGTCAAATGTCGAATCTGCATCTTTCTAATCGACTCACTGGTGACGAACCCGTTTTCAGTTCCTCAACTTTCCAGGATTTCCTTGATGTCCACACCTGCAACAAAGCCGATTCCCTCCAATATGTCATCTCTGACGCCTCATCTGGTCTGTTCGGACGCGATTCAGGCCATTGAATTCCTCAAAAAGGCGTTTGGAGCCGTCGAGGAGATGAAATTGCTGGCTCCGAATGGGCAATTGGTCCATGCAGCCCTGCGTATTGGTGATTCGATGTTGATGCTGGCAGAAGAATGTCCTCAATGGGGGAGTCTCGGCCCTAAGTCGCTCAACGGTTCCCCCGTCGTGATTCACCTGATGGTTCCAGACGTCGACGCAACCGTGGCACAGGCGATCGCTGCTGGAGCAACGTTGACAATGCCTGTCTCGGACATGTTCTGGGGGGATCGGTATGGCCAGATCGTCGATCCATTCGGCCATCGCTGGTCGGTTGCGACGCGCGTTCGTGATCTGAGTCCGGAAGAAATGCACGATGCGATGCTGAAAGCCATGCCGAGTGCTTAGTGCGGGTCGCACTTCCGTGTCGCGTCGAAGCATGGGTTAGACGCTGCAGTCTGATGCCCGCGGGACGCCATACTGAAACGGTATACGATCTAACGCCGATCTGACAGAATTCGGTTTCAAATGATCTGTGACCAATCATTTTTCCATCACTCGACGGGGCTGATTCCATCATGATTCATCAGAAAATCAAGACGTTCTTGTGGTACGATAACAAGGCGGAAGAGGCGGCGGAGTTCTATTGCTCGCTGTTTCCAGACTCGCGAATCATCAGTGTTTCAAGGTTTCCCGAAGGGAGTCCTGCTCCGGCGGGAACAGCGATGACGGTAGAATTCGAACTCGCCGGAATCAGATTCGTGGCATTGAATGGAGGCCCGGTCTTTCACTTTACGGAAGCGATCTCGCTGACCGTCGATTGCGAGGATCAGCAGGAAGTTGACCGTCTCTGGGATAAGCTGACTGACGGGGGAACGCCGAGTCA
This sequence comes from uncultured Schlesneria sp., assembly GCA_963977965.1. Classification (GTDB taxonomy): domain Bacteria; phylum Planctomycetota; class Planctomycetia; order Planctomycetales; family Planctomycetaceae; genus Schlesneria. The sequence continues at coordinate 10,859 of CAXBSB010000186.1, read as the reverse complement.
TTGTGGTTGGTTGAAAGATCGCTACGGGCTTTCCTGGCAGATCATCCCAGGGATTTTGCCGCGATTGCTCTCCAACCCCGATGCTGCCGTGGCTCAGCGTGTCATGTCGGCGATGCTTCAGATGGCAAAGATTGACATCGCCACGCTACAACAAGCCGCCAACGGTTGAACATTCGTAGAATTCGTAATTCGACAGGGAACATCTCATGAAATACATGCTGCTCGTTTACAGCCCGGAGGACGCCTGGACCGAGGAAGAGCGGTCTCAATGCATGGTTGACTCGACGGTTGTTTGTCACGAGCTGAACGAGAAGGGCCAGTTCAGGGCTGCTTCGCCGTTACATCCGGTCAAGACGGGTGCCAGTGTCCGAGTTCGCAATGGGCAACAGTTGATCACCAGTGGTCCGTTTGCCGAGACAACAGAACAACTCGGTGGTTATTTCATCATCGATGTTCCAGACCTTGATCAGGCGATTGCAACGGCCGGCCGTCTTCCGGCAGCGAAAAAGGGAACGGTTGAAGTCCGACCGATCTTTCCACTCGACGGCCTTCCGCCCGACAATTTCGAATTATTGAATTCGCGGGGTGATTCGAGCAACACGCCTTACATGTTACTTTGCTACGACGATGCTGAGGCTTGGGATGAAGCTGGCCCTGTGGCTCTGCGGGCCGCGATGGAAGAGGCAGTACAACTGACACATCGATTGAATGCACGAAGGCAATACGTGAGTGCTTCGCCTCTTCATCCGACATCCACAGCAACGAGTGTACGTGTTAAAGAGGGGCGACGTCAGGTGACGGATGGACCGTTTGCCGAAACTCGCGAGTTTCTCGGGGGGTATTACGTCATTCTGGCCAAAGATCTGAATGAAGCCATTTCGATCGCCGCACAGCATTCTGGAGTAGGCGTCGGGACGGTCGAAGTTCGGCCGATCTTCGAATTGGCCAATCTTCCCGTGGCCACGGTCCCCTCAAGTTGACCCTGTCACGGACAACTACAAACATCGAATCTCTCTCGAACAGGAAATCTTGCGATGAAAGTTGTTGTATTCGTCAAAGCGACGAAAGAATCGGAAGCAGGTGTTCTGCCAGATGAGAAACTGCTGACCGACATGGGGAAATACAACGAAGAACTGGTGAACGCCGGAATCATGCTCGCGGGTGAAGGGTTGAAGCCAAGCTCCAGCGGGGTACGAGTCCGTTTTTCCGGAGCGTCTCGTACCGTCATTGATGGGCCATTCCTGGAGACAAACGAGCTTGTGGCCGGCTTCTGGCTCTGGCGGGTGAAGTCGATGGAGGAAGCTGTTGAGTGGGTCAAACGGTGTCCGAACCCGATGATTTCGGACTCCGAGATTGAGATTCGTCCTCTCTACGAGGCCGAGGACTTTGGTGATGCCATGACTCCGGAATTACGGGAGCAGGAAGCGTCGTTACGAGCCCAGACACTCGGGCTGGGCCCTATACGCTACGTCGCAGGAACTCCTCTGCGGCTGACTGGACTCGTCGATCACTACACGATGGAAACTCGCGGTGGCATTCCTTCGCTGTGGTGTCGTTTTGTCCCACACATCGGCACTGTTCCCGGCCAGATCGGTGGAATGACGACGTACGGTGTCAGCTTCAATGCGAAACCAAACGGCGAATTCGACTATATGGCCGCCGTTGAAGCCTCGGCCGAGATCTCAAAGCACGCGGAACTGACTGAGATCCAGATTCCAGCCCGGCGATATGCCGTTTTCACTCATGCAGAAGCCGTCGATTCAATTCCTGCTGCTTTCGACGCGATTTACGGCAAGTGGATTCCCGAGTGCGGCCTCAAGATCGCAAAGGCGCCGTGTTTCGAGCGATATACCGAAGAATTCAATCCTCAAACCGGACGAGGTGGTATCGAATTCTGGATTCCGCTGGAAAACTGAGGGTGATCAAAAGCAATCGAGAAATTTGATCGGTGGTTTGTCACGATGTTTGCCGCTTGAGATCGTCCAAACCGTGGGCTACTGGCGCCCAACCGCTGATGGTCCAACTCCGAATCGACGTGTTTCCAACCAGATTTCCAGGACGACAAGTTTACCAGTTGCAACTCATCAGCCGGCACGCGTTACGGCCTGTTGATTTAATCGTGGTTGGCTCACCCTCATGACGAGATATAACGAGTTGCGGCGCAGGAAATCGTTGTAAATCGTGAATCTTCGTCCGGTCAGCGATCTGAAATCGATTAAATCAACAGGCCGGCTAGCGTCCGGTTTTGATCGTTGATGCGTTTGAATTCCTTTCCTCCCTTTGCGTCTTCCCGTCTTTGCGTGAACTCCTCTTCATTCACGACATAAACGATTCATGCGTCACCAACCTGCCACACGCGGCGTTGTCTGTGCGCGGATTTGCGGTTCGGTGAGATTCTGAGCCAAGAGCCAATTCCCCCAACGAATTAGAATTCTCACACGCAAGAACCTCATCGGCGAGATGGTTGGACTTAGCGTGTCGGCACAACGCAGTGTGATGAAGAACTTGACAGAACAGGCCAACGTTTCGCGATCACCGCGCGACGCACTGCCACCATACTCAGGATTGCCTCATGAAAATCGCTCGCATCTTTGCTCATCGGGTTGAACTGCCACTGGTTGAAGGATCTTACAAGTGGTCCGGTGGAAAATCGGTCACGGTGTTCGACAGCACAATCATCGGTGTTGAGACGGATTGTGGGCTGATTGGTTATGGTGAGGTCTGTCCGCTGGGTCCGTTTTATCTGCCAGCGTATGCCGAAGGAGTGCGAGCGGGGCTGCGAGAACTGGGCCCGCATCTGATCGGTTATGATCCTCGCGAGCTCACGAAACTCAATCATCGCATGGATGCCGCCCTCAAGGGGCACCCGTATGTGAAGTCGGGAATCGATATCGCCTGCTGGGATCTGCTGGGCAAGTCCACAAAACTTCCCGTCTGCATGCTTTTGGGGGGCCGTTTTGGTGAGAACGTGCGACTGTACCGCGCGATTTCACAACAGGCTCCCGATGAGATGGCCAGAAACGTGCAGGGTTACCGTGATCAGGGTTACACGCGGTTCCAACTGAAGGTGGGTGGCAATCCAGACACGGATATCGAACGAATTCGGGCGGTGCGCGCATTGCTCCCCGCGACAGACCGGCTCGTCGCGGATGCCAATACGGGTTGGACTCAGCACGAAGCGATGCGAGTCGTGCGTGCAGTCCAGGATATTGACGTCTACATCGAACAGCCTTGCCTGACGTATGAAGAGTGTCTTGCCGTTCGCAGGAATACGTCCAATCCATTCGTCCTCGATGAAAATATCGATTCGCTGGATATGTTGCTGCGTGGCAAGGCAGATCTGGCGATGGATGTCGTCAACCTCAAGATCAGCAAACTGGGCGGCTTGACGAAAACCAGGCAAGCCCGCGACCTGTGTGTCTCGATGGGGATTGCCATGACTCTGGAAGACAGTTGGGGAGGCGACATCACGACGGCAGCGATTGCCCATCTGGCGCATAGCACGCCCGAGGAATATCGGTTCACCAGTACTGACTTCAACAGCTATGTCACCGTCAGCACGGCAACGGGAGCACCCCAGCGTGAGCACGGCTTTATGGCCGCAAGCACTGAACCGGGATTGGGCATCACGCCGAGGATGGACGTTCTTGGCAAGCGAGTCGTTGAGATCAGTTAGCGAGCGGTGTGTCTGATTCATTTGGTGTGCTGAAAGCCCACGAACCCGAAGTCTTCACAGGGCTGAAACCGGCTGAAACCCTGTGCTTCGATCTTGCGAGCCTTCAGCCCGATAAGAACGAGGTCGACTGGGTTGACTGACATCAATCGCTCGTCATCAGGACGCTGACGAGTGCCGCATTTTCCAGACATCGCCTGCAAACAGCGAAAGAATCACTCATGGGTCGACTCTTCGTACTGACAACAATCGGACTCGTCATCGCCAACGCGGTTGCGTGTGCTGATGATCGGGCCGTCCAGCAACAGATGCTGGCGAAAGCGGAAGCTCGGTTGAAAGCGATCTATGACAAACGTGAATTCGCCCCGGCAACTTTCACTGCGAAATGGTTGCGAGACAGTTCTGGATATCTGACCCTCGAAAAGACAGGCGATTCATCCGAACCCGAGCTGATCCAATACGACGCTCTCAGCGGAAAGCGTTCCGTTTTGATCGGCAAACAGCATCTGGCTGTTCCCGGTTCAACAGAACGGCTGATCCTTCAAGAGTATGTGCAATCGCCGGTCAGTACACGCTTTCTCTTGCAGGCCCATGGCAGCACAACAGGAAAGGCCGGTTACTGGTTGTTTGATTCGATGACGGGAGGACTCAGCCCGATTACGGCTGAGATTGGTCGACTGTCCTGGGAGACGACATTTTCACCTCAAGGTGACAAGCTGATCTTCGGGCGCGGTCCGAATCTTTATACGCTTGATCTGACCACGAATCAGTCGACATCACTCACCGCCACCGAAGGACAGGGAGTCCTTGAAAACGATATCCGAGCCAGTTGGAGTCCTGATGGTCAGCAGATTGCTTACGTTCAATCGGATTCATCAAAAGTTCGCCAGCGTGCAGTGATTCAGCCAACGGATCCGACCTATCCGGACGTTTCCTTCCATCGATTCGCTCGCGTCGGGACACCAATTCCGACCCTGCGAGTTGGCGTTGTCTCGGCAAAGGGGGGCGAAACTCGCTGGATGAATTTGCCCGCCGAATCGGGAACATTTTATATCAACAGTGTCACCTGGGCCGAGAACTCGGAAGAGTTGCTCGTTGAAATGCTCAGCCGTTCGCGTGACTCGCGTCAGTTTCTGCTCATCAATGTGAAGTCGGGCGACGTCAACAAGGCTTATGAGGAATCTGATCCGGCCTGGGTCGATGCCAGTTACGCTGCCAACGCGGGCCTCGAATGGATTCATGATGGCAAGGAGTTTGTGTTACTGAGCGAACGAGATGGCTGGCGGCATGCGTACGTGATTTCGCGCGATGGCAGGCAGAAGAAACTCATCACGAAACAGGCCAGCGATATCATCGCTCGAGGGCCAGTCGATGGACAAAACAACCATCTTTACTTCTTCGCGTCGCCCGACAATGCCACTCAGAGATACCTTTACCGGGTGACTCTGACTGGTGACATCGAACCGCAGCGAGTGACCCCTGCAGACCAGCCGGGGACTCACCGGTACGAATTCTCTCCCGATCGAAAATGGGCGTTTCACACTTATTCCACGTTCGACTCGCCCCCCACGACCGATCTCGTGCAGCTTCCCGAGCATCGTTCGGTGCGAATGCTTGAAGAGAACAGAGAATGTCGTCAGCGAGTCGCTCCGCTGATCAGTCAGCCGACGGAGTTCCTGAAACTCGACATCGGGGACGGCGTGGTCATGGATTCGTGGATGATCAAGCCTCGCGACTTCGACCCCACGAAGAAGTACCCCGTCTTCGTTTTCATCTATGGTGAACCGCATGGACAGACAGTTCTCGACGACTGGACGGGTGGTCAGAATCATTCGATGTTTCACCGCATGATTGCAGACTTTGGCTATCTGGTGGTCTCGATGGATGGTCGTGGAACCCCGTCTCCGAAAGGTGCTGCCTGGCGGCGAGCGGTTTTTGGAAGCCTTGGCCCGTTATCGACCGAGGAGCAGGCTGCCGGAGTGAAGGAACTTGGTCGCCAGCGACCCTATGTTGATTTGTCACGCGTGGGGATCTGGGGCTGGAGCGGCGGGGGATCGAATACACTCAATGCGATGTTTCGCAAGCCGGATGTCTATCATGTTGGGATTGCCGTAGCCCCGAAGCCGCAACCAGACCTCTACAATGCATGGTTTCAGGAAATCTTCATGAGGACTCGCGAAGAGAATCCGGAAGGCTATCGAAAGTCTGCCCCGATCAACTTTGCCGAAGGCTTGCGAGGTGATCTGCTGATCGTTCATGGAACGGGCGAAACCAATACGCACCTGCAGATCACCGAAGGTCTGGTCGATCGGCTGATCGAACTGGGTAAGCGATTCGACTACATGGCCTATCCCCATCGCGATCACGGACTACGCGAAGGAAAAGGGACGGCTGTCCACTTGAGAATGTTGATGACGCGATACCTGATTGAGCACCTTCCCCCCGGCCCGCGATGATCGGATGAGACTCGTCCGAAGTTCACTGAACATCACGATCGAAACCTGTGGGAAATACTGTTGCGAGAAATACGATGTGGAATTCTGTTTCGCTGATTGCTATCTGCAGACGTTTCGGTCGCATTCGTGATAGTTGGTCGTTTGTCGCAGGAACGTTGCTGACGTTGTCTCTGATCGGAATCTCATCGGCAGTACAGGGTGATCCGGCACTTCCGGGATATCACCCGCTGACGCAGTCGCAGGCCGGGGATGTGCTAATTTCTGATTTGCGATGTGCGGCCTGTCACCAGGGTGTTCGACGCGATTCATTGACGGAGAAAACTGCCCCCGATTTGACAGGGGCAGGTGTGCGGATCCGGCCAGACTACCTGCGAAAATTCCTGGTGTCGCCGTCAACTGTTCATCCGGGGACGACGATGCCGGACGTATTGGCCTCTCGGCCAGACGCAGAAAAAGAAAAGATCGCGGAAGCACTGACTCATTTCCTCGTTGCACAATCCACGGCCTCACCTGAAAAGGTTGCAGCGGTCGAAATTGATCGACAGCAGGGTAAAGCATTGTTTCACTCGGTCGGCTGCGTCGCCTGTCATGGACCGAAAGAAGCGAACTCGGATGTCCCGCAAAAGCCGAAGCGTAACGACGAAGATGACGACGACGATCCGTCAGCCGTTGCCAAGAAAGCGATCAAACCGATTTCTGTTCCACTGGGGCATGTCGACCGTAAATACACGGTGAAGTCGCTGAGTGAATTCCTGTTCCAGCCACTGCGAGTTCGAACTTCAGGGCGGATGCCGGATATGAAGCTGACACCCGCCGAATCGGTGGCGCTCGCTGGCTATCTGATGGGAACTGAGCCGCAGCCCGCACAGGTGCTGACGCCCGATCCCACTCTCGTTGAGAATGGAAAGAAGTACTTCGTTGAACTCAATTGTGCTGCATGTCATGCACTTCCGGGAATTGCAGCGGCAGCGCCCGTACGTTCACTGAAAGATGCGGACTTCTCTCGGGGATGTCTGTCCAAATCGACAACTCGTAGTCCGCGATTCGTTCTCGACGAGAAACAGATTCAGGCGATAGTCGCCTCTGTCCGGCAAGAGCAGCCTGCAGACTCGGACAAGCTGACCGTTGCGAAAACGTTGACCGCATTTCGTTGTATCGCCTGTCATGTGCGCGATGACTTCGGCGGCGTGCATGAATCATACAATCCGTATTTCGCCAGCAGTGAACAGAAGCTGGGAGATGACGGACGCATCCCACCGCCGTTGACACTGGTTGGGGCCAAGATGCAGCCCACATGGCTCAAGAAAGTGCTGTTTGACGGCGAAAGTATTCGTCACTACATGGCGACCCGGATGCCGCAGTATGGCTCTCCGAATCTTCAGCACCTGCCAGAAGTCTTCGCTCGCCTGGACGTTTTGAAAAGCGTCGAGATGAAGATACCCAGCCCGGAAAGTCGCTCTGAAAGTGAGCGTGAACGGGAAAAGCTGCTTCGAGCGGCGGGGCGAGAACTGCTCGGCGACAAGGGCTTGAACTGCATCGCCTGTCACAACTTCAACGGGAAATTCGGTCAGGGCTATCAAGGGATCGATCTGTTGACATCCTATCAGCGGTTGCAGCCCGGTTGGTTCAACAGCTTCCTGCGTAACCCCGGTGCATTTCGTCCGCGAACAACAATGCCAACAGCATGGCCCAACGGGGTTGCTGCACACAAGACGATTCTGGATGGAGACACAGACCGGCAGATTGAAGCGATCTGGTACTACCTGTCACTCGGAACATCAGCCGCCGACCCATCAGGCATTCGCAGCATCAGTACGAAAATCAGCGTTGATGATGTCGCCAAAGTCATTCGAGGTCGCAGTCGAGTCGCAGGCTTTCGCGGGATCGCTGTCGGTCTGCCCGAAAAGCTGAGTTATGCATTCAACGCAGAAACGGGAACGCTCACCACAATCTGGCAGGGAGACTTTGTCAGCGTCAATTGGAGTGGCCAGGGTTCTGGAGACTTCAATCCGTCTGGCGAAAACATCACCTTGGCGCAAGACGTGTCATTTGCTCAGTTCGCCGACGACAATGCACCGTGGCCGCTGATGCCCGTCATGACGAAAGAGGCCAGGACGAACCCGAATCCGCTCTACCCGAAAAACGTCGGATATCAGTTCCGCGGCTATGTCCTCGGTGAAATGTCGGTTCCGACGCTGATGTACCGCAGCGGAACGATTGAGATCGAAGATCGATCCATTGCTGCCGGTTCCGAGGAACAGCGGCAGTTGAAGCGAGTTCTTTCGTTTGATTCACCGAACGAACAAACAATCTGGTTCCGTGCTCTGACGGGAGAGATCCGTCAGCAGTCTGACCAGGTTTTCCAGAGTGGCCGGCTGCGGCTGACGATTCCGAAATCACAGATGAAGCTGCGACCGACGGCAGGCGATCCCAATCGGTCTGAATTGTTGTTGCGGCTGCAGATCCCTCAAGGCAAATCCTCACTGGAGTTACTCTATGAACCACTCAAGAAGTAGTCGCCAGCCGTTCTTTTTCGCATTGCTGTTTCTGGCCCTGAGTTCTCCTTGCAGCCTGCAGGCCGAGGAGGTCGGTGAACGCTGGGGTACCGAAGAACGCGAACGCGAGTATTATCCGATCGTCAATATTCCGTTGCCGAAGGATACCGTGATCGAAGCGGGGGCCTTTGCGGTGCTGCCGGATCGTCGCGTCGCCGTTGGTACTCGGCACGGCGAAATCTATTTGATTGACGGCATCGACCAGCCGAAGCCGATTCCCACGTTCCATCGCTTCGCAACGGGCCTCGATGAGATCTTCGGTCTGACATGGAAGGACAATGCGTTTCGAGTGACGCAAAGCTGCGAACTGACTCGAGTCAGTGATTCGAACGGGGATGGTATCGCGGACCGGTTCGAAACAATTTCCGATGGCTGGGGATATGCGAATTACCACGAATACGCGTTCGGCTCGAAGCTGGACTCAGAAGGAAACCAGTACGTGGCACTCGGGTTGTCCGAGTCGTACTACTCGCATGCATTGAACCGCGGCTTCATCATGAAGATTTCACCGGATGGAAAGACAACGGCATTTGCCAGCGGTTTGCGAAGTCCCGGTGGAATCGGCATGGATGAGCACAATTCGCTGTTTTATGTGGAAAGCCAGGGACCATGGAACTGTTCCTGCAGTTTGAAAGCCGTGCCACAGAACAGCTTTCATGGTCACCCTGCGAGTTTCAACTGGTATCAGTTTTCACCGGAACTCGGTCCCGTCCCCGAACTGCCGAAATCAGGGAGTCGGATTGCGATCGAAAAGAAGCGAGTCAAACAACTGGTTCCCTACGCGGTCATTTTCCCTTACATTCGCATGGGGCGTTCAATCACAGCCTTCAGTGTGAACCGGACTGGGGGAAAGTTCGGACCGTTTGAAAACCAGATGTTCCTGGGCGACTACACTCAATCGATTCTGATGCGAGCCACGACAGAGCAGGTTAATGGAGTCTGGCAGGGAGCCTGCTATCCGTTCCGCGAAGGGCTGTCGACGGGAATCCTGAATGTAGAATTCACGCCGGGTGGCAACCTGATCTGCGGCGGCACCAATCGAGGCTGGCCGGTGCGAGGGATCAAGCCATTCGCTCTCGAACGAGTCGAATGGAATGGCAAGATGCCGTTTGAGATCAATCGGGTCACGATCACTCCCGATGGATTCAACGTCACGTTTACGAAACCGGTCGATCAAGCGACGGGAAAATCCGCCGACACGTATGCAATTTCAGCGTTCACTCATCCCTATCACGGGGGTTACGGCGGACCGGAAATCGAACAGTATAAGCCAGGTGTAAAATCAGTCGCATTGAGTGAGGATGGTCTGTCGGCGCGAATCACCGTGGACAAACTCGATCAAGGGTTTGTCTATGAGCTTGATCTGGTGCGTCTGCGATCTCGTGACAACGAACAACTGGTCCATCGCAACGCTTTTTACACCGTCAATGAAATTCCATCGCGGTAACCGCGTCGAACCTGACTTGTGAGATACCAACATGCTTCCTAACCGTGGTCTTGCGGCATTGGTTGCGATTGTCCTGAGCGTGATCGCGATTCCAGGCAATCTGCCAACGCTGCATGCTGAGCATCCTGTTCCCGAGAGTCCGCTCTGGCTGACCTATTCTGGAGAGAAAGGTCCTGGGGCTGGCAAGCATATTGTGCTGATTGCGGCCGATCAGGAATACCGCAGTGAACATTCGATGCCGATGCTGGCCAGGTTGTTGGGTCGTCATCATGGGTTTCATTGCACGGTGCTGTTCAGCTTGAATCAGAACAACGAAGTCGATCCGACTCAAAAGATTCGCTGGGAAGATAAGACTGTCATTCACAACATTCCCGGACTTGAACATCTGGAAAAGTGCGATCTGCTGATCCTGTTCAGCCGCCTGCTGACGCTTCCGCCCGAACAATTGAAGCACATCCACAACTACCTCGACTCTGGCAAGCCGATCATCGGGATCCGAACGGCCAATCACGGTTTTATCGATTTCGACTATAAGAAGGATGGAAAGAAGATCGATTTTGGTGAGGCAGTGCTGGGAGGATCATTTCGCAATCACCACGGCCGCTGGCAGCAGGATTCGACTCGCGGCATCATCGTCGAGCAGAACAAGCAGCATCCTGTCTTGAAAGGAGTGAAAGACATCTGGGGAACCTCGGACGTCTATCGCACGTACAAGGAGGGGGGCAGCC
>CAXBSB010000185.1:0-16062 GCA_963977965.1 uncultured Schlesneria sp. | reverse complement strand
GTAAGGGGCCCAAACGCAGTGCTGGAACCAATACCGAACTCGGGAATGATCCTGACGTGCAGCTTTACGATCTGCGGACGGATCTCGGCGAGACCACAAACGTGGCTGAAATGCACCCGGATAAGGTGGCTGAAATGCGAAAGCTGCTTGAAGGGATCCGGAACGCAGAAGTTCGTGTCACACCATAAGACGACGGCCAACTTGAGTGAAATCTGTCGATCGGCAGAATCTGGCTCAAAATAGCGTCCATTGCGTAGTGTAGGTCACACAGGAAATGTGCATAAGATTTTCAGCCACTGTTTTTGCCGGCAAATTCAACGCTGTTTCTCTGTGTTGACGCATTCAACACCCCGGAATCGACGCTTCGGAAGCATCGTCTGGACAACACGTTGACACATTTTTTCTCTGCAAGTACATTTCCGCCGCCTTGTGACACAGGCGAAGACAGGATGAATGGATAACCCAACGGATTGGGCATGGACGCACTCAGGGATTACACGCTCGCAACGCAGATCCGTCGTCAGTCGTATTCGGCTCGACGCAGGATGTTGCTCGTTTGGGCCGTGATTTCCTGGAGTGCCGGTTGTCTGGGATGTTACCGACCGGCGGTTGTTCCGCCGCCAGTATCGATCAATCGACCGCAATTGCCACCCGTTATTGAAACACCAGTTATACCAGCCCCGCAGGAACCCGAGGTTCCGCCGGTTACACCGATCACGAAAGACAATCCTTGGAAGCCAGAAGCGGCGGCACGAGAGTGGAAATACATCGTCCTTCATCATACGGCATCAGAACAAGGCGACGTGGAGAGCATTCACGAGTCACACTTGAAGAATAAAGACAAGAACGGAAAGCCATGGCTGGGGATCGGCTATCACTTTGTGATTGGCAATGGTCAGGGAATGACCGACGGAGAGATTGAGCCCACATTTCGATGGAAACAACAGATGCAGGGAGCTCATGCGGGAGTCCCTGATTACAACCAGCATGGTGTCGGTATTGTGCTGGTCGGAAATTTTGAGAAAGAGTCGCCAACTGCAGCACAACTGGCTTCGGTCAAGCGATTGGTGAAGGTGCTGGCGCGAGAATATGAGATCCCCAAGGACCAGATCATCGGACACGGCGACGTGAAACCGACGGAATGCCCTGGAACTCATTTCCCGCTCAAAGAAATCCGTGGAAGTGTCACGGCACTGATACCGGAAGATTCACTGGTAGATCACCTCGATGGATCTCTTCCGCTTCGGTGAAACGGTTTGAATGAGATGGTTTTAGAACAGTCCTGATGAGTGACAGGCTCGGGTGTCACCATCCGCCGGACCCCTACCGGCGCCAGGAGGATTCGCGAAAATGACAGACTATTCCTTTTTCGAATCGCAGTCGGACGATCCTTCGGAACGGTCCAGCGAAGATCGCTTCGCCTGTTCCCGGCGGTTCGTCGATTTAACTCATACGCTGGAGGCCGCAAGCGAAGGGGAGCAGGAAACTGCTTCGCCCGAGATTGACGATTTCCCGGCGCATCCTGAAATCATCGAATTGCTCGAATCGCTGCTCGTTGCCGATCCCAACCTGCAGCCATCATCCGAAATCCAGACGAGCGAACGAGCGCATACAGTTTATCTCCCCGAACACTACGAAGCCGGTTATGCGTATCCTTTGATCGTCTGGTTCCATGGCGACGGTTCCTCAGAAGCGGAATTGTCGAGTGTCATGCCATCAATCAGTGATCGCAACTATATCGGCGTGGCTCTTCGCGGCGATATTGCGTTAGGAACAGGATTCGGCTGGTCCGCGGAAGGAGCCAAATCCCCCGAGTTGCTGGAAGATATCCGCCGGATCGTGACGGGTCTGCGACGTGAGTATCACATTCACAGTGAGCGGATCTATCTGGCAGGCTTTGGCAGTGGTGCCACGACGAGCATTCAGTTGATGCTGAGCAAGCCGGAATGGTTCGGTGGAGTGATCAGCTTCAGTGGCGAGATGCCGAAAAACGAAGGCCAGGCGATGCCTGCCGATGAACTGAAGAACAAACGAATCCTGCTGGCGACATCGCTTGGCTCGTCAACAACTCCCCTGGGCGACGTTGTTGCCACGGGACGGATGTTGTACTCCGTTGGAATGCAGGTTGGGACTCGTGTCTATCAGGGCGTTCAGAACAGCCCGACCAAGAAGATGCTACGCGATCTCGATTCATGGTTGATGGACGATATCTGCGGCAACGTCAAAGTCTGACGAGGAAGAGGGAATAGTTCTTGGTTCTTAGGTCTTTGTTCTTGGATCTTGATCGGCGCGGGTCTGCTGGTCGCACGAAACGTGCTACGGCAGGTCGCTCATTTTCCGCGAATCGCTGACCGCCTGCCAAGACATCTCGATGATCGCCTGCATTGGGTGCCACGGTCTTGGAGGTTTTGGAGTCCTCGACAAGGCCGTGTCTTTCGGTAAAAACATGTAGGAAAGAGAGTCCTCTTCGACACCCAGAATCGTTTTGCTGCCCGTGCTCCAACCGAATACTCCTGTGAGATCCGCACGGCCATGTAGAGGACTCGTCGAGGACCTCAGGACTGTGACACCCAGTACTCGTCCTACACTTCTACTCCCACATTGATGGAACAATTGACCAGGAAGTTGAGGGGCGCCGATGAGTGAATACCAATACGTGCATTTCATCGCGTGCGACAAGCCGCTGGATGAAAAGCAGCTTCTGTTCATGCGGAAGCAATCGTCGCGAGCAACGATCACTCGACGGGACTTCACGAACGAGTACAACTTTGGCGACTTTCACGGCAACGCTGTGGAAATGTTGCGTCATGGGTATGACATTCATTTGCACTACGCAAACTTTGGCATTCGCAAGCTGATGCTTCGACTTCCCGGATTGCCGTGGGATAAGAAGACATTAGCCAGATACACGCCGGAAACAGGTTTCAAAGTTCACAAGGACAAGTCCGGCTCCGCAGTGATCCTGGAAATTAACCCGCAAGCAGATGCTGGATCGTTTTACGAAAACATACTTGATCTGGACCCGTTGCAGGATGCAATCCCACAGGTTCGTGATTTGTTGATTGCCGGAGATCTGCGGTTTCTTTATTTGGTCTGGCTGGCCATGAATCAACTCGATGGGAATCTGGAGGCGATCGAGCCGCCAATTCCAGCGGGAATGAGTGACCTGCCAGATTGTCTGGTCGAACTGGCCGACTTCTACGATCTCGACAGCGACCTCCTCGATGCCGCCGCCGAAGGCTCACCTCCCTTGGCAACATCTGCGGACCCATATGCTGGTACGAACGCATGGCTCGCCCGGCAATCAAATGACGATCTGAAGGAACTCGCCCGCCGATTCCTCACGGAGGATCCGATAAGCATCCGTACCGAAATTCAGACTCGCATCCGCAAAGCCGTTGGAGCAGACGTCTGGCCTGTAGCGGAACTGTCACGTACGCTCCAGCAACTGCGCGTGCTGGCTGATGAGATCGAACTTCGTCGGACACGAAAGGAAGCTGATGCGAAGGACAAGGCAAAACGAGAACGGCTGAAAAAAATCGCAGCCAATCCTGATGCGGTGATCAAAGACGTTGAATCGCTGATCAGCCAAAGGTCAACCGACAGTTATTCCAGAGCCGCGAAATTGCTTGTTGAACTGAGTGAAGCCCTTGGCCCCGTCGAAGGCCCTCAAAAAGCCCGCGCCGTGGCCGAAAGTCTTCGCCAACAGTATTCCACATGGCGACAGTTAATCAACGTCCTGAAAAAATTCGGGCTACTGCCGAAAAGAGCTGCGAGGCGCGATCGCTGAATGACATCAACAACCGGGCCGGAATGAAGTGATGCAAGCGTTTCATGAGTGTTCATGAATCATTCGCGTACAAGTCGCTTCGCTTTCATTTCGAATCTCGGAAGTGATCCTGCAGCGACAACGATGACTTCGGCATGAAACTGCAATCGCTCTTTGATCGCTTTTGCCAACTGTACCCGAACGGACTCCTGTGCGTCGCTGCCGAGATGCGCAGCCGGTTCAATCTCCAGTCGTACGTGATTCATTTCGCGATGTCGAGACACGACAATCCGAAACTCTGTGATCTCGCCAAACTCGCGAACGATGGCCTCAATACTGGCCGGGAAAACGTTGTTCCCTCGAACGATGAACATATCGTCCGTCCGCCCCAGAATTCCTCCCTGTAATCGCATCCAGACTCGACCTGATTGATGAGGCACGGGGTCAGCGACGACCAGGTCTCCCGTTCGGTAACGGAACACGGGTGAGCCGATTCGGCCAAGATTTGTGACGACGAGTTCCCCCGGAGTTCCTGGAGGTACGGGCTGGCCAGTTGTGCTGTCAATCACTTCGGGAATGCACGCGGTTTCAATCATGGTGAGGCAACCAGGATCGTCATCAGCTTCACTTCCCAGCGGCCCGATTTCTGTCATTCCCCAATGATCGAATACTCGGGCTCCCCAAGCAGCTTCGATCCGCTGCCTGACAGAAGGGATCGCTCCCCCGGGTTCACCCGCGACAAGAATTGCTCGAACAGAACTCGATGCAACATCGATCCCTTTTTCGCTGGCGACTTCAGCAAGCCGGAGTGCGTACGTCGGTGTACAGCCGAGCATCGAGATTTGATTTTCCAGAATCAGTTTCAGGCGAGCCTCGCTGCTCATTCCCCCTGCGGCCAGACAGAAATTTCCCTGCCGCAAAGCACCTTCAAAACCGGCCCAGAAGCCGAGGAATGGTCCGAAGGAAAATGGAAAACAGAGTCGGTCATCAGGTCGCAGATTCATCAGACGATAGATCGTCGACCAGCAGTCCAGCATCCAGTTCCAGCTTGAAGGCGTATCGAGCCATCGCAGGGGAAGTCCGGTTGTCGTACCGGACGTTTGATGCAATCGCGAATAGCCGGTCTTGTCGTACGTCAAATTGCGACCGTAGGGACCATGGACCGCCTGATCTGCCGCAAGGTCTTGCTTTGAAGTCAACGGAAGGCGTTGCAGATCACTCAGCGACTGAAACGAATCCGCATTCAGTCCCGCATCACGAAATCTTTCTGACCAGAACGAATTCGCAGGGATGATGGCTGCCACGAGTTCGCGTAGTCGTTCCAACTGCCAGGCGGTCAGACGTTCTCGTGACCAGCATTCAGCCTTTTCTGACTGATTCATAAACGATTTCCAGTCCCTGCGGACTCACATTGCGATGAGTGTCGAATTTACCAATGCCGGATTGTGATTCGGCGGTCGCCGGTTACGCAACTCACTCGGAAGAATTGTTCACAAAAGGTAGGATACCGGCAGCAAAAGGACAAACGCCGTTTTGAAACGGACCGGAAAGTAGGGTGGGACAAGTGGCGCTTCGCCGCGCGGGCCCACCAGATGTTTTCAACGTTTCTTAGTGGTGGGCCGGCGCTCGAAGCGAACTGGTCCCACCCGACTTTGAAAATGTCGTTTACGCGGGCGTCAGTGGCACTTCAGCTTTTTCGAAACGTATTATTCCCTGTGGGCTGGAAGCCCACGAGAACAAAGCACAGGGCTTCAGCCCTGTGAACGGAAACAGATCAATATGTGCGACCTGAAAGGTCGCGAGACGCAACCGATCGGAGTTGATCGCTATGACTGAGTTTCTCGCGACCTTTCAGGTCGCATACCCTGAGCTATCCGTGTCCACAGGCCTGAAGCCCTGTGCTTTGTCCTCGTGGGCCTTCAGCCCACAAACAGCCGATGATTGCGACATCGTCACCCGACCGAGAGACAAAGATCTGGGTAACCTTGTCCCACCCTGCTTTGAAAAAAGTGGCTTCCCTGCCGTTGTTTGAATAACCATTGCCCCGAGGCCTGAGTTTCTGTCTCGTAAATTGATGTGACATGACTGCCGACCAGCCTGAAGATCCGCTGCAGACTCCTTCGCAATTCATTCGCGGGGTGGGGCCGGCGCGAGCAGAATTACTTGCGCGGCTGAACCTGCAGACGGTTGGCGATCTTCTGTTCAATATCCCGCGCGATATTCTCGATCTGACCCGAGTCGTCCCGGCATTTGAACTGAAGCCAGACCTCGTTCAAACGGTTTTCGGAATCGTGGTTGATCGCGACGCCAAGGAAACCTCCACGGGCAAATCGATGGTGGCCGTGCTGCTGCGGTCCGACGGGGGATTCGTTCGCGGAGTCTGGTTCAACCAGCCGTATATGTTCCGAAGGTTCGAACTCGGTCAACGCGTCCTCTTTTCGGGCAAGCCAAAGTTCACTCAGCGTCGATGGGAGTTTTCGCATCCCCATCTTCAGTTTCTGGGTGAGGATGAAGGTGAAACGACGGGTGGACTGCTGCCACGGTACGGACTGACCGAAGGGCTGAAACAGCATGAAATGCGACGACTGATGCGCAATGTCGTCGAGGACTTTGCTGACAAAGTACCTGAACTGCTTCCCGAATCGTTTCGCCAGCGAGCCAGTATTCCCGAGATCAAACAGGCGATCACGCAGATTCATTTGCCGCGGACGATGGAGGAATACGAAGCCGGACGGCGTCGCGTTCTCTTCGATGATTTGCTCGAATTCCAGTTGGGCCTGGCAATGCGCCGCCGGATGTGGCGGAAGCAACAGCGGTCTGCTCCGTTGCTGAACTCAGCGAAAGTCGATGCGAGAATCCGGCGATTGTTTTCGTTTCGCTTTACTGGTGGGCAGGATCGTGCCGTTCAGCAAATCGTCGCGGACCTCGCTCGTGATCAGGCAATGCATCGACTGCTGCAGGCAGACGTCGGAGCAGGTAAGACGGCCGTTGCCGTGTATGCCATGCTGGTGGCAATCGCTGCGGGACATCAAGCGGTACTGATGGCACCGACCGAAGTGCTGGCTCAGCAGCATTGGCAGACTGTGGATAATCTTCTGCGAGAAAGTCGCGTCGATCGGCGCATCTTGACGGGACAACTGACGACTGCCGGTCGACGCGAAACACTGGAAGCAATCGCCTCGGGACAGACTCAACTTGTTGTTGGGACCCAGGCATTAATTCAGGCCAGTGTCAAATTTCATTCGCTGGGTCTGGTCGTGATTGATGAACAGCACAAGTTCGGCGTGATGCAACGAGCGAAGTTTTCAGAAGGGTCTGTGGCTCCGCATGTTCTGGTGATGACGGCCACACCGATTCCACGCAGTCTCTGTCTGACGCAGTTTGGCGATCTGGATCTGACTGTGATCGACGAACTTCCACCTGGACGACAACGGATTGTGACGAGCCGGATTTTTGGGCATGCGGCCGCAACGAAAGTCTGGAATTTCGTCAGGGAACGCCTGCGTGAGGGACGTCAGGCGTATATCGTCTGTCCGCGTGTGGAAGAAGATGCCAGCCTGCCCATAGGTGTGGACGCATCCGCCAGTGCCGAAGCCGTTTTCCGGAATGTCAGCACAGACATTCTGAAGGAATTCAAAGTCGGACTGGTGCATGGGCAGCAGTCGCGCGAAGAACGTTCGGCGACGATGACGGCATTTCGAAATGGTGACCTGCACGTGCTGGTTGCCACGACTGTGATCGAAGTCGGTGTTGATGTCCCCAATTCGACCTTGATGATCGTGCATCAGGCCGAACGATTTGGGTTGTCGCAATTGCACCAGTTGCGAGGTCGAATTGGTCGCGGTCGATTTCAGGGATACTGCTTCTTGTTCAGTGATGCGGAATCACCGGAAGCGATTGCCAGGCTCTCTGCAATGGAATCGACGGCGGACGGATTCCGGATCGCTGAAGTGGATTTTGAACTGCGAGGTCCCGGCGACGTACTGGGAACGCGACAAAGCGGTTCGCTTCCCTTACGGGTCGCAGACCTGGTACGCGACAAGCTCATGCTGGAAGAGGCTCGAGTCGCAGCGTTCAATCTTGTGGAGACAGGTGAATTTGACGAGCCTGAGTTCGCTCCGCTCAAAATCCGTGTCCTGGAACGGTTTGCGAGACTAATGGACCTGCAGCAGACCGGTTGAATTGCTGCTTCTCAATACTGAGATTTCCTGTCAGTACAGTCGATTCGCCGGGCTTAAATATGGACATGCGTATCTTCTTGTCGATAACATTGGCATGCAGCCCACCACAACACAGCGGCGGAAACCTACCGATTCTGCCGCCCTCGCCTGAATCTTCGCGTATCGAAGGAGTTCGTCATCATGCTGACAATCCAGGGACGTTCGATCGGCGGTTTCTGTGACCGCATTTCTCGACGCAGCTTTCTACGCATCGGAACCCTGGCGGCAGGAGCGACATCGCTGAACCTGGCGGATGTCCTGCGAGCCGAAGACGGAAAGCCGCAGGGGCGTCACAAATCGGTGATCAATATCTTTCTAGGTGGCGGTCCACCTCATCAGGATCTGTGGGATCTGAAAATGGATGCCCCCAGCGAAATTCGCGGGGAGTTTCGGCCGATTGACACCAATGTACCGGGAATCCAGATCTGTGAAGTCTTTCCCAAACTCGCTGCGCGGATGGACAAGTGTGCGATCATTCGGTCGATCGTTGGAGCGACAGGGCAACACGACGCGTGGCAATGTGTGACCGGCTGGCCGGCTCGCGAACTGCAGTTTCTGGGTGGACATCCCTCCATTGGTTCAGTCGCGACAAAGGTTCTTGGCCCGGTAGATCCCTCGGTTCCTGCGTTTGTGGGACTGGCTGAGAAGACTCAACATGTTCCCTGGTCCGATCCGGGCGCTCCTGGTTTTCTGGGGCCTTCATTTGGCTGCTTCCGCCCGGAAGGTCAAGGCTTGGCTGATATGCGGCTGAATGGGATCTCGGTCGAAAAGCTTGATGATCGCAAGCAACTGCTGGCGAGCTTTGACAGAATGCGGCGCGAGGTGGACGGCCGCGGGATGATGACGGGAATCGACTCGTTCAACCAGTTGGCGTTCAATGTGCTGACCAGCAGCAAGCTTCTGGAAGCACTGGATCTCTCGAAAGAACCTGCCGATGTGCGGGCTCGATACGGCGACGGAAAGCCGTACCAGTTCCAGTACGATGGTGCACCGACGGTGAACGAACAATTGTTGATGGCTCGCCGACTGGTCGAAGCCGGGGTTCGTTGTGTGACATTGAGCTACGGTCGCTGGGACAGTCACGGACAGAATTTTGCTCTGGTGCGTGACCATGGAGCCAAGCTGGATCAATGTCTGAGTGCCCTGATCGACGACCTGTATGTCCGCGGAATGCTGGATGATGTGACAGTCATCGCCTGGGGCGAGTTCGGTCGCACTCCACAGATCAACAAGGATGCGGGTCGGGACCACTGGCCAAAAGTGAGCTGTGCGTTCCTGGCTGGGGGCGGAATGACGACCGGACAAGTGATTGGCGCCACCAATCGACTGGGTGAAGTTGCCGAGCAGCGTCCGGTCGATTTTCAGGAAGTCGTTGCAACGCTTTATCACAACCTCGGCATCAATCCCGGATCGAAACCGATCGTCGATCAAGCTGGCCGCCCGCAACCGCTTGTCGAAAAAAGTGTCATCCGGGAACTTTTGTAAGAAAACGTCCGGCTCTTCCTTGTTGAGATTTTTTGGACTCGGATTGGAGGGATGACACGGAAGAATTCAAACGAAATGCTGCGGATTCATCCACAGCTTCGTTTCTCGGTAACTGCACACGCCGACCAGTGTTGAGTCCGCGTGGGGCATCAAAGAGTGCAGGACAGAGTTTGTCAGGGCGATGAATTGCCACGCGAGGGATCGGTGAAGTATCCTATAGCTTCGCTGAAACAACGATCCTTCATTCAAAAGACGCTCTTCGCATGAAGCCAATTCAGAAACTGCTGGTTGCCAACCGCAGCGAAATCGCCATCCGAGTTTTCCGCAGCGCGCACGAGTTAGATATTCGAACCGTTGCCATCTACACGCATGAGGATCGTTATGCCCTGCATCGGTTTAAAGCTGATGAGGCGTACCAGATCGGGAACGCGGGCGAGCCAATTCGAGCCTATCTCGACATTCCGGCCATCATCCGGATCGCCAAGGCCGCTGGAGTCGATGCAATTCACCCCGGATATGGGTTCCTGTCTGAAAACCCCGAATTGGCCAAGGCTTGCGACGCCGCTGGAATTCAATTCGTAGGTCCGACGCAAAAGATCCTGGAGCAACTCGGCGACAAGATCACCGCGCGAGAAATCGCCAAGTCGGCTGGAGTTCCCGTCCTGGGAGGTAGTTCTGAGCCAATCGCCAGCACCGCTGATGGTCAGGCTCTCGCTGAATCACTCGGGTACCCAGTCATTCTGAAAGCGGCCAAAGGTGGCGGTGGCCGCGGGATGCGTGTCGTTCAAAAGCCGGAAGATCTGGCAGGGCTTTTCGAGCAGGCTCAGCGCGAGTCGATGACGGCATTTGGTTCACCAGACATCTTCGTTGAAAAGTTCATTCCGCGCCCACGTCATATCGAAGTTCAACTGCTCGGGGACAAGCACGGGAATCTGGTCCACCTGTATGAACGCGACTGCTCGGTTCAGCGTCGTCACCAGAAGGTCGTTGAGATTGCGCCGGCACCGTTCCTAGATCCGAAGATTCGCGATGCCATCTGCGAAGCGGCGATCAAGATCGGTCGGGCGGTTGGCTATCAGAACGCCGGAACCGTCGAATTCTTGTTCGATACCGATCACAACAAGTTCTACTTCATTGAAGTCAATCCGCGAATTCAGGTCGAGCACACGGTGACTGAAGAAGTCACCGGGATCGACATTGTTAAGTCGCAAATCCTGGTTGCACAAGGGGCGCAGCTTTCTGACCCCGATATTGGACTGGGGAAGCAGGAAGAGATCCGAACAACTGGTTTTGCGATCCAGTGCCGCGTCACCACAGAAGACCCGGCCAACAACTTCATGCCCGATTATGGCCGAGTCTCACACTATCGTTCTGCGAGCGGTATGGGGATTCGACTGGATGCCGGCAGTGCATTCTCCGGCGCGGTCGTCAATCCGTTCTACGACTCACTGCTGGTCAAAGTTTCAGCACGAGGACGACGGTTCCAGGACGCCGCTGCTCGCATGGAGCGCTGTCTGCAGGAGTTCCGTATCCGCGGCGTCAAAACCAACATTCCGTTCCTGATCAAGGTCATGACTCATCCGCTGTTCATTCGCGGTGAGATCACGACTCGTTTCATCG
The DNA here is from genome assembly GCA_963977965.1 of uncultured Schlesneria sp. Lineage (GTDB taxonomy): Bacteria > Planctomycetota > Planctomycetia > Planctomycetales > Planctomycetaceae > Schlesneria. The sequence continues at coordinate 4,968 of CAXBSB010000185.1, read as the reverse complement.
ACGAAACACCCGAACTGTTCCGCTTCGCGACTCGCAAGGACCGCGCAACCAAGGTGTTGACGTTCCTGGCAGACACGATCCTGAATACGGGGAAAACCCACGCGGCCACGGCTGCTCGGATTAACCGGACTCGAGCTCCCCTGCCCAGTCTCGATCTGAATGCTCCGATTCCTCCGGGGACTCGCAACAAGCTTCAGGAACTGGGGCCGAAGAAATTTGCAGACTGGGTTCGCGATCAGAAGCCGCTGATGATCACCGACACCACGATGCGAGACGCTCACCAGTCGCTTCTGGCGACACGGTTCCGGACGCACGATCTTCTCGAAATCGCCGACGCCTACGCTCGACTGTGCCCGCAGTTCTTTTCGCTGGAAATGTGGGGCGGGGCCACGTTTGATACCGCCATGCGGTTCAACAAAGAGTGCCCCTGGGATCGGCTGTCGCAACTGCGGGAAAAGATCCCGAACATCCTGTTCCAGATGCTGCTGCGCGCTTCGAACGCGGTTGGCTACACGAACTATCCCGACAATATCGTGGTTGAATTCGTCAAAGAGGCGGCTCAGGCCGGGATGGACGTTTTCCGCGTGTTCGATTCCCTGAACTGGGCGCCGAACATGAAGGTCGCGATGGATGCCGTTGTCGATTCGGGGATGATCTGTGAAGCAGCGATCTGCTACACGGGTGACATCCTGAATCCAGGCCGGCCGAAGTACGATCTGAAGTACTACGTGAATCTGGCCAAGGAACTGGAAAAGATGGGAGCACATATGCTCGCCATCAAGGATATGGCAGGCCTCTGCAAACCCGCTGCGGCAGCGACTCTGATCAAGACTCTGAAGCAGGAAATCGGGATTCCGATTCACTTCCATACGCATGACACGGCCGGGATTCAGGCTGCATCGATCCTGATGGGAAGCGATGTGGGCCTCGACGTGGCCGACGCAGCTCTCGCCCCGATGTCAGGTGGTACTTCGCAGCCGAACCTGAATGCACTCGTGGAGGCGCTGAGGTTCTCGGACAGGAATCCAGGTCTGAAGACCGAAAACCTGGATTCGCTGGCTCGGTACTGGGAAGTTGTTCGCCAGTATTACTTGCCTTTTGAAACCGTAATGCTCCCCGCGACGGCCGACCTGTATCAGCACGAAATGCCCGGCGGCCAGTACACGAATCTGTATCAGCAGGCAAAGGCGTTGGGACTGGCGGATCGCTGGCCTGACATCTGTCGGCTCTATTCAGACGTGAACCAGCTGTTTGGCGACATCGTCAAGGTCACACCGAGTTCCAAGAGTGTCGGTGACATGGCCTTGTTCATGGTGGCCAACGAACTGACTGCGGCAGACATTCTGGACGAGAACAAAGATCTGTCGTTCCCGGAATCGGTGATCGACCTCATCAGTGGCAAGATGGGCCAGCCGCCCGGTGGATTCCCGGCTGCTGTGCAGGGACGGATTCTGCGTGGCAAACCTGTTGTGACCGGGCGACCCGGCGAAAGCCTTCCACCAGCCGACTTCGCAGCCGCGACGGACAAGGTTCGAGCGATTTTGAAACGCGAACCATCCCGACGCGATGTGGTCACATGGCTGCTGTATCCGAAGGTTTTTGAAGAGTTTGTCGCTCACATCGAAAAATACTCGGACACCAGCGGTCTGCCGACTCCCGTCTTCTTCTATGGGCAGGTCCCCGGTGAAGAAATCGCAGTCGATATTGAACCGGGTAAACGATTGATCGTTCGGTTCCTGACAGTTGGGGATCCGCACGCCGATGGTCAGCGGACGATCTTCTTTGAACTCAACGGTCAGCCACGCGATGTGACGATTGTCGACAAGTCACTGGAGCCCGCGGCGACATCCAACATCAAGGCCGACTCCTCAAACCAGAAACACCTCGGCGCCAGCATGCCGGGGATGGTGGTAACGGTTGCCGTTCAACCCGGCGACAACGTGAAAAAGGGTCAGAAGCTGTTCAGCCTGGAAGCCATGAAAATGGAAACCAATCTGACAGCGGAACGCGATGGCAAAGTCGGACAGATCCTCGTCAAACGGGGAACTCAAGTCGCGGCAGGCGACCTGCTGATGATTTTTGAGTGACCTGACGAACGTTGCGATAATTCCGCGCAACGACATGTTCGATGCAGGATGATATGGAAAGGGGATGACCACGGTCGATCCCCTTTCCGTTTTCAGCAGATGCTCTGGTTACATACACCGCCCAGTCTCATTCGTTGCGTAGGTCATTAAAATAGACGGACGAGTTGCCAGAATAGACTGAATTCCAGCTAGCATTCACGGGAATTACGGATTCTCAGAATAATAAGTTTCCGTCAAATGATAGTTCGCTGCTGAGAGGGGGGCGATGAGTGCATACGGCGCAGGCCTGTTCCACGATGACGTTGCGGTGGATGTGCGCGACGAGTATCTCGCACTTCTCGCCAGCGGTGCGACCGACGCTGCTGCTTTTCGTACGATGCTTCTGGAATGGAAAGCGTCGATCGCGGACTACGATGACGGACCGGTATTCTGGCTCGCGCTAGCCGCCACGCAGTGGGAATACGGCCGCCTCCATTCGCGCGCAAAGACCGAGGCATTGAAGGTTATTGACGAGGGGAAAGACATTGACCGCTGGGCCGAAAGTGGGCTTATCAAGAGACGTCAGGCCGTATTGGCGAAGCTCAAGAAGAAGCTCCTGGCGCCATTGCCCAAGAGACGAATGCCTCGGCTTCGCGCTGATCTCGAGCTGCCGTCCAACTCCGTAACTACTCCTGATGGAAACGCCAAAGCAACGACCTGGCAGTTCGGAACCGAACCGAGTCGCCCGCAGTCGCAGGTATACATCACCATCAGTGAAGCAATCGGAAGGTGGAGGTTGTGTTTTCGTCGCCTCATGCGAACTTGCTGACATCAAGCTAAAATGGATAGATGCCGATACCGTTCGCATTACGTATCCGAAACAGGCCGAGGTTGAGCAACAAGACGCGACCAGCTTCTACTTTGGCCGTACGATTACGGTGAAATATCGTCGTGTTTGAGTTCACGCTCTTGTGCAGTAACCCCAAAGGGGAGCAGCAAACCAGCCAGTCAACCCGCGCGGTGGATCGGGCAGATTTCGAATCAAACGTTCTTGGCCGCCGCCGAGTAGAGTTAGCTGTTCGTCACATCACCTGTCAGTGACGCACACATCTGCAGGCTGCCTCCCAGCGGTTCCTTGCGGTAGGTCACCCTTGACCTGCAGCCGCTGGTGAACCAAAGTGTTGGCATATTAGCCCGTTGTACATAGTGGGCCAGTTATCCTGATCGTTATGCCACAAGGATTCGAGTGGAACACTTCACATGGAAAACGGGACGCAGACTCGACCGCTTCGGCCCCTGTGGCTTGTCGTACCTCCTGCGGTGCTTTGCATGCTCGACTTATGGATGACGCTCTATGGCCAGCCCCCAAGCTATTGGTCAGGCAACTTTCGCGACGCCAATGAAATCTCCCCATCATTCGCGAGTTACCTCGCCATTCATCCTTTGGCATTCGTCGGCGCTGGCTTCCTTTGGATCATCCTCTTTTCGGCAATTATCGTTCTGCTTCCGGAAATGCTGGCGCTAACGGTCTCTATTGCCATCGTGATCGGGCATATGGGCGGCGCTGCGACATGGTTCGCATATCGTTTTCACAATTATCAAGCATGCAACGCGTTGTTTCTCGTCACAGCGTTTGTTGTCGTACTGTCATTCAAGCGAGGGCAAAACGATGATGGTGCCGCTGCCTTCGATTGGCGGCGCACCGGTCTGCCATCGTGGATGCGCTGGGTAACCGTGGCGGCATTGATGACGATTCCAAGCTGGTGGTTCCTGATTCGCCATTAACCAGTTCGTCCAGAGAGTAGCGGATCAACGATCGGAACACCCCACTTCATTGCCCAGCGAATGACGGTACCGATAACCCCACAACTGGCGGCGCTGTTGCAATCTCAATCGTACCACGGACGCTGGGTGTTTCGAGCCGTACCCACGAGCTTGCACCAGATGTTTGTCGACAGATTACGGAGTGCCGTGCATTGCAGGCGTTGAAAAGAGTACTAACCAATCTGAAGCTCAAAGGCCACCCGCAGACGTTTCGCCAGCCCTCGCCACGTTATGGCGAGGGCTGGCGAGAAGAACGGAGAGGCAGGGATTCGAACCCTGGATGGACTTGCATCCATGCCGGTTTTCAAGACCGGATTCAGATTGCAGCAACAAACGACCCAGCAATGAGTTAGGGCAGGCCGCCCCAGAGTGTTGCACCAAATGTTGCACCCCGACTGCCGAGGGCCAATTTTCGCCTGAATTGAAATTCTTGAATTTCGAATCGTTCTATTTATTAATTTAAAAAAACCGGCTAAAATAATTTAGCCGGTTTGAAAAACGAAAATAGATGGAATTACTAATCTCTAAGATCTATTTTCTGTGTGTATGTATAGGGGTAGTGTGAGATTAGCGTAAGTGGTGTTTAAAATTTATTTGTCTGTGATAATTAGTTTGACCGCATTCATCTGCTTTAAATCGTTTGAAAGATAAAGTGAATAAATTCCGGCAGGAAGATTTTCCCTGGATATGGTAAAATGCGTTCCATTCATGCCTTTGATTTCTTTTGAAGTTTGCCCAAGGACATTGATCAGTCTGATCGTTCCATTATGGATGTATTCGTTGGTTTCTACAATGACCGTTTCACTAAATGGATTTGGGTGTGATTTTACCTGGAATTGATCTGCAGGTTGATCAATGGAAGATAAAATGCAGAAGGTTGTGGAGCTGTCAAGTGTATTCCAGTCGTTGGCAGTTTGATTCCATTGGTCGTATGAAACCTGAGTAGATAAGCAGTTTCCGTTACAGTAGGTTCTGTCTGTAATGTTCACATTGATCCATGCTATATTGTTCCATTCCTGATGCAACTGTGAGATCAGATTGTTGGAAGTGTCGAAGGTGTATAAATGCTGGAAGTAAT
>CAXBSB010000184.1:0-16160 GCA_963977965.1 uncultured Schlesneria sp. | reverse complement strand
CCGCCATATCCACCGCGGCCACCACCGTATCCACCTCGACCACCGCCGCCACCACCTCGTTCTTCACGTGGGCGAGCTTCGTTCACGGTCAGCGTACGGCCCTGGAATTCGGTTCCATTCACAGCCGAAATTGCGGCGTCGCCACCGTCTACCATTTCCACGAATCCGAACCCACGAGACCGACCTGTTTCTCGGTCTGAAACAACCTGGGCCGACTTTACCTCACCGTGCTGCGAAAATAGTTCTCGCAGGTCATCGGCGGTCGTGTTAAACGACAAATTCCCAACATACAGATTCTTGCTCATCGTCATCCTTCGCGAAGCGTTTCACGCTCGCCAAAACAGGTCTACTGGCTGCTGCGAAATTCGCGGCAGGGAAGATCTCAGCCATGCCTAAAGCCGTGTATCGAATGAAGGTCGCAATCGCGAGCGATTTGAGGGGCTCGGCAGCAGGCGATTTTCATGAAGGACACGGCCGTCGAACGTCACCGGGCCTGGCGATCTTGGACTCTGCGACGTGGAGCAGTGAGCAAGAGGACAATAGCGGAGGTGGACAAAACCGGCGGTCATCTTCCTGTTTGACAGACACCTTTGTCTCTCAAACTGATGTGCTATGATAACAGGGCATACGAAAAAGGAAACGTCAATTCGTTCAAATTGACGGAAATCCTTCGGCTCAAAGAAGAAAAAACTGACGAATATCACTTGGAGTCCGCTGTCATATCCCGCGAAACCGGATTTCCGAGACTTTCTTACTGGCGGTCAGTCGTGGACGACCGAAAACTGAACGCCTGAAATTATGCTGGATTGAAGTATCTGTCTGCGAGTCGAATGTTAATTACAGGAGCGATGTTTTCGTGAAACCCGGACTGGAAATTGGAGCAGTCGGCGAACTACGGACGACGGTCACTGCATCCCAGGTGATTCACCTGGGGGCGACCAATCCCGTCGGTGCGGTCGTCTTTTCGACCCCGTCGATGATCGATCTGATGGAGCACGCGGCACGTGAAGCATTGGCCCCGTTTCTCGACGAGGGTGAGGAATCGGTCGGTGCAACGGTTCAGGTCGAGCACATGGCGGCAACTCCGATCGGGGCCGAAGTTCGCGCAGTGGCACGAGTCACATCAATGAACCGCAAGCTCGTTGATTTTGACATCCAGGCGTTCGATGCCGTCGAACAGATCGGGCGCGGGCTGCACACGCGAGCCATCATTCAAACAGACCGTTTCTCAGGCCGCCTCGCAGAAAAGACGGCTCGATTGCCTGCAGGAGTCGCATTGCCGATGTCATTGCAACCGAACTCAGAAAGTCTGGAACTGTTGTCGACGCTGCTTGTCGAAACGCACGGGGCGGTTGTCACGGTGACGTTGAACCGGCCTCAGAAATTGAATGCGGTGAACGCTCAGATGACAACGGAGTGGGAACGACTCAATTGCTGGCTGGCGGGGCACCCCGAATACCGTGTCGTTATCGTGACCGGTGCCGGCGACGCATTTTGCGCCGGCGATGATGTTCCTGAAGTCGGCACACTGGCCATAGACGAAGCGACAAAACTCAGTTTGCGCCAGGCTCAGATGTATCTGACGTGGGAGCGACTGCCACAGGTCTTCGTCGCCGCAGTCAATGGCGTTGCCTATGGTGCTGGGTGCGTTATGGCATGTGCCTGCGATTTCCGAATTGCGGCGCATTCAGCCCGGTTTGGGATGCCCGAAATCCTGCTGGGGTGGCCACCCGGGTACGGAATCGCCCAACTGACGGCACTGATCGGGAAGGCAAGATCTCTGGAAATGTGTTTGTTGGGAGAGCCGATTACCGCTCAAACGGCAGGCAACTATGGACTCGCTCACGATGTCGTTCCGCTCGGGCGCGTCATTCAGTCGGCACGAGATTGGGCGGCAAAGTTGTTGACACTTCCCGCAGAAGCGATGCGAGAGACGAAGCGACTGGTTCATCAGGATGAAGGGACTCAACCGAAGATCGCACATCTCGCGGATACAGCGGGCTACATCCGGTGTTTACAACTTCCTGATGCGCGAGAAGGGATTTCCGCATTTACGGAAAAGCGGCCCGCAAAGTTTGGATGATCAAGAAGAGCAGTTTCCGAAAAGCCTGTGTTGGAACCCTCCGCACAATTGCTGCCGTGTCGAAATCCGCGAAGCCAATTTCGACGACGACCGAGGCGATGAAGTCTCGCTGGTAGCTGATGAAGTCGGCCTTCTTTTCCGACTTGTGCGGGTCTCACTTCCCAGTCGCATTGAAACATCGGTTTGACACTGCAGTAGGATATCCAAGGGATCCCACGCGAAAGTTGGATGCGATTTATTTGCGGTGTGTGATCGTTCGGGTGGACGAAGCAGACGATGCCGTAAGGGGCGTAGCTCCTGTGGGAGTCAACAACGTCACACCGTCAGCACCGATGACTCGCTGAATGAGGTATCCGTTTGCGTACCGTGCGTAACAGACCTTTCCGAAGTTGTTCAGCAACAGTGGTACGTCGCCGATTTCCTCTCCCGGATATAAGAAGGAAAATTGAAACAGAGTCCAACCGAAGAGCTTCAACGTAAAAGTCTCTTTCACCGTTTCCTGCCATCCGGTGGTCGCATCCGGATCGGTGATGGCTTCAGCAATTTCGTGACTTGTCACAGCCGTCAACTCGTCAGTCACGTTATCAAAATTCTGTGATACGGGAGTGGGGTTTGGTGATCCAGGATACGGAATGACTGCGTAGTAGATTGTTGCGGACGATCCGCCCGTGACAGTTATGGTAGCGCTGTTGTGATACCCAAGAAATGAATCAATACTCGTTGCACCACTTCCATCATCAATCGCAACACCGGGCTCAACGTAGACGACATAGACCGTGCTACTGGTTGGAGCCCCCAGCAACGCGTCGTTAATGCCAGTCGCCAGATAATCGACGATCTGCGAGTCGGTCAAAAGCACGGAGTTTGCCGAGTATTGTGGCAACACGGCGTTGATCACCTTGCCCGGCACGACAGTCCCCGTTGAAGTACCATATGGGGTACTCAATTCGGACAAAAACGTCGAAGATGCCAGGAATTCCAGGTACGATTCCAGCGTCGTCTGGATCAAAGAATTACTCGTCGCAAATGATGCCCCAAGGTAGACGCCCTGTAATTGAACCTTCGGAATCAACACTGGATTTGCATCACTGGTCGGAGCCGTTCCAGAATAGACATCGCTGAATTGAAACCACGATCCCAAAAACGCGTTCGGGCTTGTCCCAGCGAAACGACGACGAATTTGGGGAAGTGTCGTTCGCGGAATCAACGACCGTGATGAGTTCGTCACGTGGTTAGTAGTCGCACTCTTCGCAGTCGATGCGTTTGAAGTTGCTGTCTGTTTTGTCCCCTTCGAGGCAGCATAAACCGCATTCGCTTCTGAGCGATTCGGAGATTTTTTATCACTCCCTTCGGCAAAAGAACCGTGCAACAGGCAGATAAGGGCACATGCAGCCCAGATCATTCGAGAAACATTTCCAGTCATTGATCGCTCCGGGGAATAAATGAAGCCGCGTTCTTCCAGCTTCCGTAGTTCGTGTCGCGTCGGAACTGTTATCGCGATTCACGCTGAAATGCCACGGAATTCAGGCAAACGTAACCTTCGGCATCAATTCCTGAACACAAAGCAAGGTAGAGTTCGTTAATGGCGACTGAGAATCCTCGCTTCACACATGAGAACGAGGCCATGAACCCCGAATATCATCGGGTTGGCGTTAGAAGTGTGCACAATGGATTCAGTCGATCAGCCTACCCGAGCACGATTCGTTCTTCCGGATATTCGTAGTGGGCTTTCGTGCTGTTGCCGGACAATGCCGCGACCAGGGTCAACGCACCAACTCGACCCAGGAACATCGTCACGACCAGGACGAGGCGGGACGGTGACTGCAGGCCAGCAGTGACCCCCGTGGAAACTCCAACGGTTCCCAGGGCACTGGCGACCTCATACAGGTGGTCCAGCACCAGTTGCGGCTGGCGTTCAAACGAGACGACCAGCAGCGATGCGATCATCTGGGTTGTCAGGGCAAGAGCAATGACGGCCAGGCCTCGATAGACCTGGACCTCGGGGATCGTCCGCTTCATGACTTCCACATTCGTCCGGCCGCGCAACACCGCTTTCAACGTCAGGATCGAAATCGCCAGGCAGATGGTCTTCACACCGCCCCCTGTTGATCCGGGCGAAGCACCAACGAACATCAGCATGATCCCAAACAGCTTGCTGGCTGCCGTCAGTTGCCCGTGATCGATCGTATTGAATCCGGCTGTTCGAAGTGTAACCGAGTGAAACCAGGCATTTGCCAACTGTGACTTCAGTGCTGATGGATGAGCCGGATTATTGTATTCCATCGCCAGCAGAACGACTGTTCCACCGACGAGTAATGCCAGCGTGGTGGTACCGACGAGCTTTGTCGAAAGCGTTAACTTTGCTCGCTGCCTTGGAACAAGAGGCAGGTTCGGACGACGACAACAGCGATCCACGCAAACTCGATAAAGATTGTCGAGTGCCGTGAATCCGAATCCCCCCAGAATAATCAGCCCGGCGACGACCAGCCAGACCTGCCATTTCAATTCCCAGCCCATCAGGTTCTCTGTTCGAGTCGAAAAGCCCGCATTGCAAAATGCACTCACCGAGTGAAACACACTCTGGAAAGCCCGTTCCCCCAAAGGCTCTTTCGCCCAGAGGCCGGAAAGCAGGATCGCCCCGATGAATTCAATTGCGAAAGTGAAACCCAGGATCGATCGAATCAGGCCTCGCACATCGGCGAGTTGTTCTGATTCCAGCAGATCGCCCATCGTTGCTGCTTCGCGAACAGAACCGCGACCCCCCATGACGGTCGCGAAAAACGCACCAAACGTCATGATCCCCAGGCCGCCGAGTTGAATCAGGATCATGATGACGATCTGCCCCGTACGACTCCAGTACGTGCCGGTATCCACTACCACGAGTCCCGTGACACAACAGGCACTGGTGGACGTAAACAGAGCCGTCAACCAGTCGGCAGACTCTTGTCCCACCGGACGACAACGTGGAAGCATCAGCAGCAGCGTCCCCGTTCCGATCAAAGCTACAAACGACACGACGAGGACCAGAGCAGGGTTGAGCCGGGCGTGAGCAATCTGCTGAGTCACGCGAATGAGCTCAAATGTCCCTCGCCCAAACGCGATCATCTCGGATAAAGCGAGAACCCAATCTGTCGGAAGAGCGTCTGGACCGCGAAAGAAATTCAGGAATCGAACAATCACCAATCCGACGATCCATGCGATGCAGAAGAGCGAACTGGCGACGTTTTCACGTAGAAATGTCGACCGAGTCAGACTCCAGAAATATCGCAATCCCAGGCTGATCATCGGAGCCAGGTTCGCCGCCAGGATTGCGGCAGCCAGGATGCGAATCATCACCGGATCCTGATTCCGAAACCCATGAATCAGGATGACTGCGATCACACCCGCCACACCACTGAGGATGTCGATCTGCTGTAACCAGAGTTCCAGCAGGGGATGTAATGTCACTTGAACGGTCAGTTCCTCGTGAGAATTCTTTGACGAGGAAGGTTTCTGGGCAGACATCGGTAACTCAATGTGATTGGAAAATCAGATAGAATATGGGAATTTGAACGCACCTGCAGCGTGATTTCAAACGGAGGGGCTCATTGAGCATCGTCACGACCGGTCGCGGGTGCGTCTGTTTCATCGGCTGGCCTGCGACGATTCCGAAGTTCCTCAAGCCGCTGCTTCAGCTCTGCTTCAAACCCTCGATCAACGGGTTCGTAATACCGGGCATTGACCCCGAGGTAGTCTTGAGCGACCCAGCCCTCGTCTGCGGCGTGTGGGTACTGGTATCCATCACCGTGCCCCAGTCGTTTGGCCCCCTGGTAATGCCGATCACGCAGATGGACCGGAACAGGCAGCGTCCGCTGACTTCGTACGTCGTCCATGGCGGCATCAATCGCAACGTATGACGCATTCGATTTAGCGGCCAGAGCGAGATACGTGACCGCTTGCGCCAAGGGGATTCGACATTCAGGCAGGCCGATGAATTCCGTTGCGTGAGCCGCCGCCTGAGCCAGGATCAATCCCTGAGGATCTGCGTTGCCGATGTCTTCAGCAGCCGCAATGACAATCCGGCGAGCCAGAAATCGCGGGTCTTCACCCGCCGCCAGCATGCGTGCCATCCAATACAGTGCGGCGTCAGGATCACTGCCGCGAATGCTTTTGATCAAGGCACTGGCGGCATCGTAATGTTCGTCTCCATCGGCGTCGTAGCGAATCTGCTTACGCTGAATCGATTCTTCAGCCGTGGCAAGGTCCAGGGTTCGCACGCCATCAGGCAGTGAAAGGACTCCGATCTCCAGAGCCGTCAACGCACGTCGGGCATCGCCATCGCAGATGGTGGCGAGAAATTCGATCGCCTCAGGTGTGGCTGTAACCTGGCGAGACCCAAGTCCACGCTCACGATCACTCAATGCCCGTCGGATCAGACCGGAAATATCATCAACTGACAGCGGTTGAAGCTCAAAAATCTGACTGCGGCTGAGTAGCGGAGCAATCAACGCGAAAAATGGGTTCGCCGTGGTTGCTGCGACCAGTGCAACAACTCCATCTTCGACATCGGGGAGCAGAACATTCTGCTGAGTCTTGTTGAAGTGGTGCAGTTCATCAATAAAGAGGACGGTGCGGGGGCCACCCGCAGAGACATCGGCTCGAGCTTTATCAAGGACTTCACGTAACTCTTTCACCCCCGCCGCAGCAGCATTCAGCGACCGAAAAATACGGCGCGTGTGCCGGGCGATCAGTTCGGCAAGAGACGTTTTGCCAGTTCCTGGCGGTCCATAGAAGACGACGGAACTGATCCGATCGGCTTCCAGAAGACGACGCAGCAGCTTTCCTTGCGCGAGAAAGTGTTGCTGACCGACGAATTCGTCCAGTGACCGGGGCCGCATGCGAGCGGCCAGCGGACGAACAGCCGCGCGATTCTCGGCCTCAAGCCGATCAAACAGAGCCATACAATGGCAGCCCTCAATGAGTTTGGCGAAGTGGAAGAGTTGAGGTCTGCGTTTTCAGGCCATACTCTTTACGACGCCATGAATTTCCAAAACTGCGAAGCTGTGCGAATTGCAGTGGGAAAACGAAAAAGAAACCTCCGCCTGTGCCGGTCAAGACCGCGGTTCTGAACCCGAGAGTTCAGGGGGGAGCCGCAAGGTCCGGGTTGTGTGAGCCGAATGACGCCGAAACGCCATGCGGATATACGCGCAGCCAAACCGAGCTGACTCCCAACGAAATCATAATTGTAGGGTCAACGCACTGGTCTCGTATCGAACACTGCAGAGTTTCCAGGGACTCCGAGGAATCCCGAGATTGATGCTAACGCGCGGGACGGGGACATGCAACAAAAGCGCAGCCGACACCAGTCGACACACAGATCCCAATCCTTTTTGAACCGGGTATGGCAAAGTGCCCACATTTTTTTACTTGGCACACCGCGGACTATGAGAATCGGCTTTTCAAAGCAGGGAAATGGGTTGGGTGGCAAGATCGCACCCGACGTACCAAGGCTTCGCAGCGAGATTTCGAACAAAAGGGTGCCACGGTTTTGGAGGTTTTGGAGTCTGCGACAAGGCCGTGTCTTCGATCGATCTTAAGAATGACGTAAATCATCAATGAGATGGTGAAGAGATCTGTGATGCTTCCTGACGGAGGGCCGACGGTTCGAAACGAACTGGTCTGCACCCGACATTAAAACAGCGGATTGCTCTGGTCGACGGAGTGCACCACGTTCACAAAGCCGATTCGGGTGGCACATTGACGTTGAAATCGACGCCTATTCGTTCGAAATAAGGTTCGTCGCTGGTGTCGAGAGGAATTTGAGGAGCAGTATAATTGGATGGAGGGGCTTGAATGACCGACACAGAAGCGATGTCACGAATCGAAACCCACAAGACCGGAACGCGATCCACCCCAACACCCGTATTCTTAAAAAGTCGATTGATGTAGGGGACCCTACTGACGATGGGTACACCGTGTGTGCTTCGTCCATGATTTTCACAATTCATCAACGCCAGTCCTTGCGGGCTCGCCTTGAGAACCGTCCCGACGATTTCACTTTCGCAGTTCGCAACGGGCTTTTTATTGATGTGGACTCGCGAACCCTCCACCATAGACGCAATCTCGCTGGCAGAGACAGCCCCTTCCGAGTGGGATTTCGTGACCGAGGGCGTGGCAACAGGATGAAGAATCGCCGTACAGCCTGACAAGACCATGCACGCAATTACGGGAACGATCTTCAAATCCATAGCGTGGAATCCTTCAACAGCATCGCTGAGCGAAACGATCACCTCTGCCGTGCGAATCGTATTTCGATCACGTTTTGTAGACCAGACAATTCCTGCAGTGTCCGCAATGCCGCAAACTCGATTCGCCAGAGTTGATCGCAAATCGGCGGATATTGCCTCCCTTCACGAGCATCGTGCCTTGCTCAATGTTTTGAACTCGATTTGATCCACGGCCACGAGTTTTACTGACATAGAAACGGACCGTTGTTGCGTGCAATTGGCATGACGTCATCCGTCGATCGAGAAATGCATTCAAAAGCATTCGTTCGCTGCCCAACAAAATAGAGCGAAATGTGGTAGGCTCTAGACCTCGTCAAAGATCGGGCAACTGGGCCGTCGCCAGAGGCCATCGAATGACCAGAGTGTGGAGCAATCATGTCCGTTCGATCTGCTATGTGGATTGTTTGTCTGCTCGTCATAGCCGTTCCTGTGACGTTCGCAAACGCCGATTCCACTGATCCCTTTTCCCGTGACGTCGCCCCCATCCTCGTAAAGCGATGTCTGGAATGTCACAACGAACGGGATGCCTCAGCCAAACTGATCCTTTCAGATAAGTCAGCCGCGTTAAAAGGCGGAGAATCCGGCCCCGCAGTCGTCGCACGTGACCCCGGCAAAAGCCTGTTGATTGAAAAGGTCCGTTCGGGCGAAATGCCGCCTCCCAAGCGAGGGCATTCGCAAAAACTTTCTCCAGCCGAAATCACCACTCTGCAGAACTGGGTCAGTGCGGGTGCCCACTGGCCCGACGGACGAAAACTCGACCTCTACGAAGCCACCACCGATGTCCGAGGCGGGCGCGACTGGTGGTCATTGCAACCCGTTCGACGTCCAGTTGTTCCTTCTCTCGACATTACCGCTCCATCAAAGTCTCCCGTCGATGCCTTCATTCAAACGCGTCTGAACGAACTGGGAATGCAGCCCGCGCCTGTCGCCAGCCGGGCGACGCTGATCCGTCGGCTTTATCTGGACCTGATCGGGCTTCCGCCGTCCTACGAAGAAATCCGCGAATTCGAATCTGAACCGGCACCAGATGCGTACGAACGACTCGTCGATCGTCTGCTCGCTTCGCCCCACTTCGGCGAGCGGCAAGGGCGTCTCTGGCTCGATCTGGTTCGCTACGCCGACACCTGTGGCTACGAACGTGATCAGGAAAAGCCACATGCCTGGAAATACCGCGACTGGGTGATCGCCGCATTCAACAGCGATCTTCCCTGGAGTCAGTTCATCATCGAGCAACTCGCGGGCGATGAACTTCCTGATCGTACCGAATCATCGGTGATCGCGACGGGACTGCTGCGACTGGGGACCTGGAACGACGAACCAAACGATGCCGACGAATACAAATATGAACGGCTGGAAGACATGGTCCACGTGACTTCGACAGCTTTCCTGGGCCTGACTGTCAAATGTGCCCGATGCCACGATCACAAGTTCGACCCGATTCCGCAAACAGATTACTACCGCATGGCTGCAGCGTTCTGGGCGGGTGCCATCGAACCTCGCGGTCGAGAACTCCTTGGAGGCCCAACGCGAGACGAACTGGGTTTTGATGTGATGGGTTGGACCGACATTCGCCAGCCACCTCCATTACATCTTCTGCGAAAGGGTGAGCACAAACATCCGCTGGGCGTCGTCGAACCGGGGCACCTGACTTTAGTCCCGGCAATTGACCGGCCATTGGAACCCGCCCCGCTGGGAGCCAAATCGACACACAGACGCCGGCAACTGGCCGAATGGATCGCGCTTCCCGAGAATCCGTTAACCCCGCGAGTTTTGGTCAACCGGCTGTGGATGAATCATTTCGGATCAGGCCTGGTTCGGTCCGCTGATAACTTTGGATTCACCGGCGACAAGCCAACACATCCAGAGTTACTCGACTGGCTCGCCGCAGAAGTTTCGCGGCGGGAAGACTCAACCCATAGCGGGCCGGTGGGAACAGCAACCACTCACAAATCGGCAATGAAATCACTGCATCGGCTGCTGGTCACCAGTTTCACTTACCAGCAGGCGTCGCTTCATCCGCAGCAGGATCTGTATTCCGCACAGGATGCGGGGAATCGCTTCTGGTGGCGAGCCGAGCGTCGTCGACTCGATTCAGAATCTCTTCGCGACCGGATGCTGATCGTCGGAAATGATCTCGACACCCGCATGACTGGCCCCGGCTTCAAACCAACAATCCAGCCGGAAGCCCTGGAAGGATTGTCGCGAAAAGAGGGAGCGTGGAAGCCATCGCCGTCTGGTGAGCAACGTCGTCGAGGTGTCTACATGTTTTCACAGCGCAGCCTGCTGCCCCCGTTGATGACGACGTTCGATTTTGTCGACACCACTCTGCCGTGCGTTCAGCGCCCCGTATCGACCGTCGCGCCTCAGGCCCTGGCTCTGCTGAATAACTCATTCGCCCATGAACGGAGTGCCGCGCTGGCAGAGCGAGTTCAGCGGGAAGTTGCCGAGTCATTAACCAAAACCACAGATCTGCTGGATTACCAGATCCGTCGGGCATGGCAAATCAGCCTGGGCCGAGATCCTTCGAATTCCGAAATCGAAGCGGCTCGGTCGCATGTCCGACAGCAGACTGCTCGTTTCCAAAAGACGTTGCAGACTCCTGCGTCTCAAGTTACTCGACTGCCAGAGACTGGAAAAGTCCTGCATCTGGCCGCCGATTCTGGCGTTCAAACCGATTCCGAAGGTCGAGTCGAATCCTGGAATGATCAGTCGGGGCAGTCTCATCATGCGTCACAGACAGTTGCTGCACATCGACCGCTACTCGTCAAGAATGCGATATCCGGTCAACCGACATTGCGACTGGATGGCCAGAAGCGGTTCCTGAAGGTCTCTGGTCAGGTGGTGACATCGTCAGCCTTCGCCGTCTTCGCTGTCGTCAACGATCAGTCGACGACGAACCAGCATCGCGAAATCTTTTCGAACTGGAATGGTGGCGCAGGGAATTCAGGAACCAGTCTCTTCCTGGGAATGACCGGTGCCGACTCTGTCCGACTGAGCGACGACTTTTCCGGTGTCGGCAAGGTCATGCGTCGATCTGAGCCCTTCTTGCTGGCAGGCTTCAACGGATCAACCGGTCTTTCAATTCAGCAGAATGGAACGGATCTCGCGGCGAAATCGCAAACGCTTAGCCCTCGAAACCTGAAGACCGACTATGTAATTGGGCAGCAGGGAAATATCGATGGCGAATACTGGCATGGTGACATCGCCGAACTGGTTGTCTATGACCGTGAGCTGAAAGAGACCGAGCGTCAGGCCGTAACGCAATATCTGGCCGAGAAATATCGTCTCCCGCGCCAGGTTCAGCAGCCACCGCGTACGGCGATTCAGTTGGCGCTGACGTCGTTGTGCCACGTATTGATGAACACCAACGAATTTGTGTATCTGGATTGACGGAGTGGAAGATGTCTTTCGATTGTACAACGGACGGGCAATCCCATGGGCTTCAATCGCTGGTTCACGTCAACCGGCGTGAATTCGTCTGGGAAATGGGGGCGGGCTTCACGGGCCTGGCCTTGACTGGCATGCTCTCGCGTGACGGGTTCTTTTCAAAGACTGGCTACGCGGCAGAAACACCGTCTATTAACCCATTGACCGCTAAAGCATCGCATTCGTTTGGACGTGCGAAGAGCGTGATCTTTCTGATGATGAACGGAGCTCCCAGTCAGGTTGACACATTTGACCACAAGCCGTTGCTGGAAAAGATGTCGGGCCAACCGCTTCCGGAAGGGAAGAAATTCACCAATTCCGGTGGTCGTAAAGTCGGATTCCTGACTCCATCCTTTCGCCCGTTTCGACCGGGGGGCGAATCAGGACTGATGATTTCAGACTTCTTCGAAAACGTCCGGAAACATGCCGACAAACTGGCTGTCATTCGATCCTGTCATACCGACAGTCATGCACACGGTTCTGCTCTCGTCGCGATGAATACTGGCAAGACATTCATCGGGCGTCCGTCACTCGGCAGTTGGGCCGTTTACGGATTGGGAACGGAAAACGAAAGCCTGCCCGGATACGTCGTTATCCTGGACAAACGAGGTGGCCCGATCAGTGGGCAGCCCAACTGGTCGAGTGGCTTCATGCCGTCGTCGTACCAGGGAACCCTGTTCCGCCCGGTTGGTGATCCGATTCTGGATTTACGAGGCCCCGGGTACCTCGATCGATCCGCTCAGCGAGCTCAACTGGATCTGCTGGCAAAACTCAACGCCGACCACATGGCAGCACGTCCCGGCGGCAGCGATCTGGCATCACGGATCAATACTTATGAACTCGCCTACCGGATGCAGGCTGAAGCCCCTGAAGCAGTCGATCTGTCACAGGAAACCAAGGCAACTCAAGATCTCTACGGAATCGGTCGCCATCCAACCGACGAATTCGGCCGCAATTGCCTGGTCGCACGTCGACTGGTGGAGCGTGGAGTTCGTTTCGTACAGCTTTATTCCGGTGGAGGCCATCTGGAGGAAACCTGGGATGCTCACAAGAGCATCGAAACCAATCATGGTCAGCATGCGGGTGAAGTCGATCTTCCGATTGCAGGCCTGCTGACGGACCTGGAACGTCGAGGCCTGCTGGATGAGACTCTGGTCGTCTGGGGCGGCGAATTTGGTCGGATGCCGTTCAGCGAAGGGAAAGGGGAACCAGGCCGCAATCACAATCCCTATGGATTCAGCATGTGGATGGCCGGGGGAGGAGCCAAAGGAGGAACCTCATACGGTGAGACCGATGAATTCGGTTTTGAAGCGATCAAGGACAAAGTCCATCTGCACGACCTGCACGCGACGATTCTGCACCTGATGGGCCTGAATCACGAACGCCTGACGTACTTCCATCAAGGACGTGACGAACGATTGACCGACGTGTTTGGAAATGTCGTTGAAGGCATCCTGGCGTGATAATCCGTGAGTAGGGAGCAAGCGGCGTTTCGTCTCGCGGAAGGTTTGGAGATTCGAATTTGCGTCGTCCGAACTCTGACGAGTCCGGCTACCAGCGAAGTTTGACGCCCATCCCGGTCAACGCGTAGCCGAAGTCGTAAGACTTCGGTCCCGTTTGTTTCATTCAAGCACCGAACTCTGACGAGTCCGGCTACCCTCAAGAACCAACATTTCTCACCAACACATTGAAAAAGGCGATTGCCATATTCTCGTGTCGTAATCGAGAAATCTCAGCGAGCGACTTTTGAACCGTCACTGGGTGGCAGTTGAGTCAGCTTACGGGAAGGCTTCGTCACAGGAGCTGCCTCGCTGGATTGTGTTCCCAGCCCTTTGACTCCCAATGGAGGCCGCTTCACAGGTTCGAATTTCTTCTTGGCGGGCGTATTTTCCGCTGAGCGAGGTGGTTGCTTGGCCGGATCAGACAAAGTCCCGGGGAGTTCACGCGAATTCGCGTGACTGCTGTCGCCGGGCAGCAATGGCGGGGCCGACTTCGAAAGTTGATCTCGCTTGTCGGCTTTTGCCGTGTTTCGGCTGGGAATCCGCAGGCTCATCCCGACTCGTACATCGTTGGCATCATTCAACTGATCTCGATTCGCATCAAACAGTTCATTAAACCGGCTGGAACTCCCCATCTCCTTCGCAGCGATGGACGACAACGTTTCGCCTTTCTGAACGACGTGAACCTTCTCATTGGCAGGAGTGGTCCTGGCCACCTGTTCGTTGTGATCATGATTTCCGGCTGGGGCACCACCGTCGGGAACGGGGATGGGCGACAGGTCCTGGAATGGTTCATTGCTGCGCCGCGCAGTCTCGCCTGCAGGCTGTTCCGGCCCGAAGAAATCAGGAACATCCAGACGAGGAAGCTGGCTGGCGTCGGTGTCTGTGGGAGTCGCCACGGTCTTGGCGACAACTCCATCTCGCTCTTCGTTATAAGGACTGATCGCCTTCTCAGCGATACGGGCATCCAGTTCTCGAGCGGTCTTCAGTCGTGGTGTCGAAGCAACCGGTTTAGGATCATTCCGGAAAAAGAATGCTCCCGCAGCCCCGATAAGCAACACTGCCAGTGCCAAGCCGATTCGTTGATCCTGATGCACGATTGACGTCTCCTTGATTCGCGGCAGCCACAACTGCCAGACCCCGTTTCCGCCTGAGAGGACGAAGAAACAGGTTGCGCAATATGTGCGCACTGGGTGGCCATCGCATCAAAAATGACCCGAAATCAGGGGTGAGGTCGGAAGGATTCAGTCAAAGTCGAGGAAATCATTCGGGTGGTAGCGAATTTGTGCTGTGTTGCCGGATTGCATCAATTTTGACGGCAAATGTTTCCGAATCGCAACGACGAACCGCCGGGAAGAATGTTTACCACAGAGGGCACGGAGCAGGCACAGAGGAAGACTTGGCAGTGCCGTTGATCATGGCCTTTGACGCTTCGATGATTCCTGGCGTACCACAATGTCACTGAGCAAATCATCCGGAACGTGCCAGAGTCCGGTTCTCTTTCTATTTTCGACAGACAACATCCGGAAAATCAGGATCCCACAATGAAACTTGATCGACGTCTTGCGAATCAGCGCAGAACGACTATCTCCTCATCGGGGAATCTCACCCAGTCCATCATCGTTGAGCGTTCAACAGGACGGCCAAGTTTTCCTCTGTGCCTTCTCTGTGCCCTCTGTGGTAAACCCGCCTTTCAGGAGAAAATCACAGGCATCTCAGTTATTCTGTCTGAACAACCACGTCACCATGCAGAAACCACACCGGGAAGTCTGAGTCATGCCTGATCTTGCTGACGGCGAATCGATTGAAGTGCAGGGTTCTGGAAGCTCTGTTTATACATTGAAGAACACCGGCGGAGTTTATTCGTGTACGTGTCCTGCCTGGCGAAATCAGTCGGCGGGTATTGAAAGTCGCACCTGCAAACATTTGCGAAAGCTGCGAGGTGACGCCGCCGAAGAACTTCGTCTGGGAACTCCCATCGTTGCTGCCGTTCGCAAGAAGAGTGCTGATGGTCAGGACGAAGCGGGAACCGAAGCCCCGGTATTACTCGCAGAAAGCTGGGACGGGATTACCGACGTCACCGACTGGTGGATCAGCGAAAAGCTGGATGGCGTGCGAGCGTACTGGGATGGAACACAATTCCTGTCTCGACTGGGAAATCTGTATGTTGCTCCCGACTGGTTCACGGCCGGACTGCCGAACGTCCCGCTGGACGGTGAGCTTTGGCTGCAGCGTAAGCAGTTTCAGAAAACGGTCAGTATCGTCCGCCGCAAAGATCAGAGTGAACACTGGCGGCAGATTCGATTCGTCGTCTTCGATGCCCCGGGGCTGAAAGAGCCGTTTGAGGCTCGGATTCAATATTTGAACGATCTGGTCCAAGAGAACAGTCCCGAATTCGCGATCGCCCATGATCAGCAGCGGTGCCAGGGGATCACTCACCTGAAAGAAGAACTGCAACGCGTGGAGTCACTCGGAGGTGAAGGGTTGATGTTGCGTCAGCCCGCATCACTCTATGTGGCAGGCCGATCCTCATCCCTGTTGAAGGTCAAGACCTTCCACGATGCCGAGGCACTGGTCGTCGGTCATCAACCGGGAGCAGGCCGTCACAAGGGACGACTGGGAGCCCTTCAGGTCATTCTGCCGGATGGAACCGAGTTCTCAGTCGGGACCGGATTTTCGGATGCCGACCGCGAAGCGCCACCCGCCATCGGCAGCACGATCACGTTCCGCTTTCAGGAACTCTCAGACGGAGGCGTCCCACGATTCCCCTCGTTCGTCGGCTTGAGAAAAGACGAACCCATCGTGGCCGTCCAATCAACGCCCGCACCAAAGAAAGCAGCAACCAAAGCGACCAACTCAGCCCCCACGACAGTCGCTGCAACACCC
>CAXBSB010000183.1:0-16313 GCA_963977965.1 uncultured Schlesneria sp. | reverse complement strand
TTTTAATGATACGGCGACCACCGAGATCTACACTCTTTCCCTACACGACGCTCTTCCGATCTGTGCCTCACGTGAGATCTCACATCGGTGCTCTGCGATCAATTCGGCGTTTCAATCGAGACTCCATCTCACCGATGGGCGTCTCACATCACGCCATCCTCAGACAGGATCGGGGTGGACGATCCAATCCGATGCGATGGTCTTCAGCAACGAACACGATGGTTCCCGCCGACGCGTAGTTTCCCTCTGAAAACACCGGAACCGGGACGGGGAGAGTCAACAACATGTCAACGCTTGGTGCCTGCGGGACGACAGGAGGCTGCGGAAGAGGCGCGTTGGGAATCTGTCGGCACGCTGGCCCGTGGCATGGTAAAACTGGGAACTGCGACTCTGATGGCAGATTTCGATTACGAACCGCATGTGGGCCATGCAGGTAGTCACCACAGCTCGCTGCAGCGATCGCGTTTCCCAACAGAATCACCGCTCCCGCAATCCACAATGGGATGCAGCGACCAATGCGTGAGAGCAAGGTTGCGGCGAACATGGTACCGACTCAAGACTTCAGGCGATTGAATCTGACAGGGCAACAGTAATTGGGCGAGATCTCATACCCATCGGCCAACCACAGTCGGTTCCTGCTGGAAGATCTGTGGCGAAGCTGATTTGTGGAGATTGTTCGGCCAAAGTTGCAATGAAAGCATTATAGCAAAGCTGAACAGGATGCGACACATCTGCGGATTGATTGCCGTTACGCCGAGCGCACGGTTTTGACAATGAATCAAAAACCGTGCTCACGCCGTTGCCGATCGTTTCAACCGGCACATTCGAATATGTCAAACGGAGTCTGCAACGACCGGGTTACTCAGGATACCGAGTCCCTCGATTTCGACTTCCATGCGATCGCCGGGCTTGATGTAGACGGCAGGCTGGCGGGCCGCCCCAACGCCTGGAGGAGTTCCCGTAAAAATTAAGTCGCCGGGCTGCAAAGCGAAGAGTTGTGACAAATGAGCGATCAGTTCGTCGACTCCAAAAATCAACTCCTTGGTGGAGGAATTCTGCATCGTCTCGCCATTCAGTCGCAACTGAATCCGCAGATTATGGGGATCGACTTCATCAGCCGTAACCAGATACGGTCCGGTAGGTGCAAACGTGTCGGGGCTTTTTCCCAGTAACCATTGACCACCAGGACGCCCCTTCTGCCAGTCACGTGCTGAGACATCGTTTCCGACAGTGTACCCCGCGACATACTTGAACGCGTCTTCTTTTCGAATGCGTCGTCCCTGCTTGCCAATGATGACAACGAGTTCCGCTTCGTAGTCCACTTCATGAGCAACAGCGGGAAGCACGACTGCATCGTCCGGCCCGACAACAGCCTGAGGAAACTTGTTGAATACCACCGGTTCACTTGGGATCGGCGAATTCGTTTCCAGGGCGTGGTCCCGGTAATTCAAGCCAATGCAAATCACCTTGGAAGGATTCGCAATTGGAGCAAGCAGTTGGCCGGTAACGAATGGCCCCTTCGTCATCCCTGCTGCCAGAGCGTTGGCGGCGGCCATCAATCCCTGCTCGGTCTCGAGGATTGCCGTGAGTGTCGTCGGAAGCTTTGAATCAACTTCGCACAAATCGACAAATTGTCCATCCAGCGCGACGCCGACAACACGTGGACCTCGGGATGTTTGCAGGCTGGCCAATCGCATGAGAAAACTCCAGGAATTTCATCGAGGTTGAAAAACGAACCCGCGATTTGCGCGGGTCTCCAGCAGATGCCAGATCGACATGTGATTCTAGGGAAGTTCGAGCCTGATCGAAAGTCGCGAGGGATGACACGATGGCGCGAATCGAATCTTCTTACGGTTTTGGAGCAATCAGCAGTTCCGGTTTTTCCAGAAACAGGTAGTGCCCATGATCGGCGGTCACGATCAGCATAGATTCATTCCAGTTGCTATTGGCTTCGACCCAGTCCGTGATAACTTTGACCGCGGCATCACCTGCCAGAACAGCCCCGATCGAATTATCGATATTGTTGTCATGGTTCGCCCAGTCGACATCGCCAGATTCGACCATCAACCAGAAGCCTTTGGGATTCTTTGACAGAACATGGATTGCCGCAGCAGTCATGTCAGTGAGCAACGGGTTTTCGGTCAGGTCCGATGCTTCGTAAACTTCCGTCTTCTTCGGACCGCTTCGGCCGACCGGTGGATCATACTTGCCGTCTGCCGTGGCAAACGGGAGATGGCCATTGTATTTCCCGTTTCCGTAAAACCCGAGCAACCGTTTGTTCTGATCGGCTGCCTGGCGCGCGGCTTCAGACAGACGCTTCCGACCATCAACACCAGCGGTTCTTACTGCCGTCACATACTTTCCACCAAAGTTCGCATCGACCGCCTTAAGATCTACGTCGGTGAGATAAAGATTCCCCGGTTCAAAGTTCGTTCCCTGCGGATTTTTCGCAGGCTCGGTCTCGGTCGCAGCGACGAAGTCAGTGGACTTGATGTGTCCATAGCCGCCACCAATCACAACATCCAGGCCTGGCAGCGGCTGCTGATCGTGGACAACTGATTTGAGGCCCAGCATGTCTCGCGTCAGATCCTGGTAGTCGTCGCGTTCGACATTGTGTGCGTATGCAGCCGCAGGAGTTGCGTGACTGATGGGAACACTGCTGACCGCTCCCACTGAGTACCCTTGATCTTGAGCCCAGTGAGCAATCGTGCGAACGGGTTGTCCCGTCGGATCGATATTGACGCCATCGTTAAACGTCTTGATCCCTGTGGTCATGCTCGTCGCGGAGCTTGACGAATCGGTGTACGCGTGCAGGAAGGCTTTGTCTTTCGACTTACTGATCAGGTAGAGCGGATCGCTGCCCGGCGTCCAGGGATTCGGGCCGCCATGCTCGACGTTGTACCCACCGAACATCGTCCCACCGGGATTCAGAACCGTCTGCTGGGTCGGATTCGTCTTTGTACCAGCGTTATGAGGACTGGTGCACATGAAGCCGAATTGCGTTGTTCCTTTTGCGGTGTAGTCCTGAAAATGCAGTCCGTTTCCTCGACCAGCGGTATACGAAATGGATTGAGTTTTGTAGATCGATGCGGCTCGAGTCGTCTGCCAGTCCATTCCGTCGAAGATCACGAGAAAGACGTATTTCTTTCCATTGGAAAATCCAGCCATTTGCAAGTCGTAGATGTTCGTCTGATCCATGTATTCTGCGGAAGGATTGATCGTATGGCTCGGTAGCCGACCGTAGATCCGCTTCAACTGTACTTCACTGCGATAAGGGCTATTGCTTCCCGTGAACTGACGCAGATCAAACGGTTTGGGAGTTTCACTGACCTGAGTCCCAAATGCATAAACTGGGATCAGACGATTTGAGTGAGTTCCCCAAAGCTTGTAATTGGCAGGGTCCACTCCCCAGTGGCCGAAGTCGGCCTTGTTGGCTTCGATTGCGGCCGTTTGCAATTCGCGAATGTGGTCTGCGATCAAATCCTGCGGTGATGACAGTTGGGAAATGAAAATCGCAATAACGCAGATAGTCGATCGAACGAGAAAACACATTTGGGGATGGCTCGCGACGAAGTACATAAGAGCGCGGCGAAGCGTGCCGCATCAAAAGATCAGCGCCTACACGTTCTCGATTGGCCGCAAGACTTGCAACTTGGCCAGATGAATTCTTAACGAACGTGTCGACGAAGTTACGGCGAGTCAGGCAGGACTTGTCCTGCCTGAACTGGCCGTCATCAACTCCACATTCTCGAGCCGCGTCGAAACTTTACGTCAAGACTCTGCAGCAGAAAGGCCCGGGACGGCTCCCTGAAACGGGATTCGAACTATTCAGCAAGGTCAATTTTCAAATGGTTATCGCCACTCGCCTTGATCGTGTACGACAAACCGCTCGTATCCGACTTGCCGTATTTCTCGGGAATCGTTGAGACAGGCTTGGGAGGAATCCCTCCATTTGCAGCGATGGCAGCTTGAGTTTCTGCGGCCTTCTTCATGTAGGCCTCTGCTTCTTCGGGTGTCGTCGGCTGCTTTGTTGTTTCCCCCGATCCTGACTGGCCTTCGGTAATGGAAACCTTAACGTTTCCAATCACGGCGCCTCGGCTGACACCTGTAGAAACAGTGAATTTTCCATCGGCGCCAGTGACACCCATGGCAAATGGCCCTTTGTCAGGGATCAGAGTGACGGTGGCATTTGCAAGTGGCTTCCCCTTGAAAGTCACGACCCCGTCGACTGGAGCGAGTTTCGGTCCCGTGGAAGATGAACAACCCACGAACAAACAGATACAAACGGCCAGAGAACTGCGGAAATTGTTAATCACAAGATGTCCTTCTTCGCAATCGAGGCGGCAAAGAAATGGAAAAGGTCAGGAAGTAGCAGAAGGCTGCTTCCTGACTTTTCCAGAGAAATTTGAAGTTCAGAGAAAATCAGAAATCGCCGACAACTTGGCCGTCGGCTCTTCCTCCCAATCGCTGATATGTGTTGGCGTGGTCAATGTTTTCACTGAGAAAACGAACAGAGCCGTCAACAAACAAATACTGCGCTCCGCCAACGTGCCGCGATCGGAAACCCCAACTGATATTCCACTTGTCCTGGCTGGTACATCCCGCGACCTTGATCTGGCCAGCAGTGGCCCAACTGCAGGTCGTGAAATCGTTAATTGGAACGATTGTGGAAGAGTGGAAATTTCCCATCCCGTTCGAATGCCAGAGTCCACCACTCGAGTGGTCGTTGCAAGAAGGAAGAACTTCCCCCATGTGAATCGTATTCGAAGTCCCATCGGTCACATCACGAATACGAACTGACGGTCCGTCACGGCTACCCATCCCGGAGATCAGGCTGGCATCGAGTGTATCGCCGTTGTTCGGCGTAACCTTCAGGGCAAACTGCTGATACGGGTTGCAGTTACCACCGTTCGAAACGTTTCCCTGAGACCCTAAAGAGGCGTCGTAATTCGATTGAGCCCAACCATTTAGAATTGGAACACCGACGCTGTCTGATGGGCAGATAGCTGTCGTCAAGGTGTGAAGTCGTACCGTCTTGCCATCTGGAAGAACTTGTCCCGTTGCGTCACCTGCCAGTGCAAAATTGATCTGAGCACTCAACGGCGCCTGATCAATAAACGGGAGCAATCGGGCATGAAAGCCGAGAGCAGGTTGAACAGCACAGCAACCACCCGTGCCGCCGATCGGATACATCCCGTGTACATCGTGGTAGTTGGCAAACGCCAACCCGTACTGCTTCAAGTTGTTCTTGCATTGCGTCCGTCGCGCGGCTTCACGAGCCTGTTGAACGGCGGGCAGCAATAATGCGATCAGGACTGCGATGATCGCAATGACCACCAGCAGTTCGATCAGGGTAAATCCACGCGATTTGCGTAGCCTCATGAAACCTCCTCTTCTTCAAAACAACAAAAAACGGTTAACAAAACGGATACTTGCTGGCCCGACTGAATTCGATACAAAACACAAGTCGCGGTGCAGAAAAAGACGCCGACGATCTGAACCAATCATCTTACCGAATTCAGGTTATCCTAATCAACAGGTATCGGTATTTTCGTGGCAAGAATCTTCTCAGGCAGGAAGTACGTCAATATCTGGATCCCCGATAGAGCGCATTTCGTTTAAGTGTGGCGTCCCGCGGGCATCAAACTGCAGCGTCTAACCCATGTTTCGACGCGACACAGAAGTGCGACCCGCACTAAAACTCCATCGTCGCCAAGGGCAACCGCGTTCGATCGCCTGATTCTCTCAGTTCGTTCAGGATCGCCGTGACATCCGGTGTGACGAATCCGCCGTACAGTCGTTTGTCTTTGGCTTTGAGACGAACTTCGATTCGTTTTTCGAAATCGATGACTTCAGGCAGAAATCGGATGATGTATCTTTTGGCAGGTCCCCCGATCGTCACCCTCAGGTTTTCACGTTCGGGTTTCACAGTCACTTCCAGATCCATCACATTGATCCCCTTTGTGACACCTTGGGGAGCAGGCAGAACCGTGGTAAACGGCAGGTCGACAGCGGTCACCCAATAAAACCGATTGTCAGTCTTTCTCAATGTCTTCGCGGCAATTGAATTTGAAACCGCAGGTCGTCGATGAAGGTCCATCCAGTCAAACAGTTTGGGGACTTCATCCAGGTAGCGATCCAGACCACGCCCGAGATATTCGACGAGCATAAAATCGAATTGCGCACCTTGATTCAAGAACTTTTCAAACGTCACGTCGTTGGATGTATTCCTCACCACACTTTGAGTCCCGGTTTCCGGGCTGAATCCATGGCCAATGACGTACCACGCAGTCAACTTCGCATTCGTGTACGTAATCTTTGGATAGTGTTGACAGTCTCCGCCAATCGGAATGACTCCTGCAAACTCGTCTGGATGGGCCATCCCAATATCGAATGCCGCGTCGGCTCCCATGCCATGACCGGCGAGAAAAACGCGGTTGGAATCAACGTTAAATCGCTTACGGGCGTCGCGAAGGGCCTCAATGACGGCCTGATGAGATGTTGAGCTATAGTTGTATTCCGCCTGACGCGCTTCTGCATAGTCGGGGACAACCAGGATGTAACCGCGGCGCATCGCCGGACCTGGGCGATCGATGCCACCTCCCCACCATTTCACAGTGTCTTCGTCGGAGTGATCGCGTGATCGTAAAGCGATGAGCACGGGATAGGAATGATACGGCGTGTACTCTGGTGGCAGCAAAACCTTGTATGTAAAAGCTGGCGTGTGTCCTGGTGGTGTCACAGAGATGTTGTGCATTTCACCTGGACGAATATCACCTGCATCAAGAATTGCAGGAAGAAACGAAGTCAATTGCAGGACGACTTTGGGACCAACCCCTTCCACACGTCGCAATTCCTGAAATCGCAAATCCCGATCCTGAACTGTTTCGGCCCGGGCAGCTTCCAGTGCGATGTGACGTGCGTCCCAGTAGCGAATCGCCATTTCCAGGTCGGTGATCGCGTTAGCGGCCCCGACAACCCAGCCCGAGTAGGCCAGCGCCAGTCGCTGTTCATTCGTCAGATTAGAATCACCGTCCGACTGCAGAAAGGCATCCAATCGCTGCAACGTCTCGACATTTAACTGCTCATTAATCTCTGCACGCAAAGGCTGCAGTTTTTCGATCAACTCGGGCGACTTCAGTTTTGACTGCAATTCAACCAGCAGGTTCTTGGCGCGATTGATGGATTTTCCCATCTCTTCGTAGTCCTTCAGGAACTTACGAACGTCGTCGAGTACGGCACCCCCTAATTGATAGGTCCCCAGGTGAACAGCGAAGTCGTAGGCTAACTGGTGCTGACCAGATGTACGCCGACGATTCAATTCACGCAGGACCTCGCGCCCGAAGTAATCGACCAATTCCGCTCGAACCAGATCCGCGCGTGGCTTCTGATCCGGAAAATCCTCAACAATCCCATTCAGTTCTCTAATCGCATCATCGAACATGTCCGCCTGGGAGTAGAATCGAACCAGAGCAAATCTCGCTGCTGGTTCCGTCGGTTTGATCTTTTTCTGAAGCATTGTTTTCAGCGTATCAACCGGCAAGACTTTCAGGGACATTCCAACTTTCCAGTTGTAATTCATCCCTTCCAGTATGAAGTGATCAGGTTCAATGCGGCTGATCCCCTGAATGACACTGATGTTGCCCTTTGACCCTGCCAGGGTGATCGTACGGTGCCCGAATTCATCAAACGGAGTGACATCGACCACAGAACCAACCGACGTAATCTGACGCTGCTGGTTGTTCTTCAAGAGCGTGAAAACAAATGCCTCCGGGCGCGAAGGTGCCTGGTTTTTGTCAACATCTGCATCAGGGATCTGTCGACGCGGAACGTAGTAGCGCTGCCAGCCGTTGTCTACCAAAATGATGTTCTGGGGATTCGGATCTGCATCGACAACGACAAGTTTGCGGCTGATCCCGACAGGAGGCTCTGACAACTTCGTCATCAACCACAGATTGCCGGTCAGAATCGTCCCGTTTTTTAACCGGACTTCCCCCCCGCTCACGACGGATCGGCTTTGGACAACGGGAAAAACGATCAACAGGAATAACGGAAACCAAACCAACCGACCGGTTGTTCCTGTGAGGCGATTTCCCACCCCTGATTTGGCGATCGTCCTGACAATCACGGCCTGCTCCCTGCAAATCGCGTCATCCATCCTTGGGAGTCAAAACGCCCTCATCGCAACTCTTGAACGTGTCTGCCCGTCAACCATTATCGGGAGTTAAGAATCCCGGCAATTGTATCCCAGATCTGCGCTCTGAAATAATAAACAGCAAACAGCCCGCCGAAGACGAACACCAGCCAGACGATCAGGCTGATCAACCCGGCTGTTCCAGAAACCAGGTTCCTGAACCAGCGGTTCCACCCGCGCCATTCGTATTGCCGTTCGATCTCCTTGTAGACCGACTTCATATCTCCCGCTTTTTTATCGGCTTTTTCCTTGATGTTCCGACTTTCGACATGCTTTTCAAAGTCAGGAAAATAGCCAATCGGCATGAATTGATCCGCTGCATTGCGTTTGACGCGCGACTTTGTATCGATTGTTCCGCTTTTCAGCCCTTGGACGATTTGCTGAGTCGTGAACTTACCGATGCTGTCTTTTCCCTGAGCAGTCTTGTATTGGACGATCCAGGTATCGTTGTTTTCGATAGGTCTGGTTCTGGACGCTGCATCTTCTGCCGAAGTACGTCCTGCTGCAGATCCCGTTGCCATGGTACGAGCGGCGGGAACCTGCGTTGCATTGGCTCGCCCGGCAGGTGCAGCGGCTGTCTGAACAACCTTGTCTGGTGCATCGATGAAACTGAGTGACGGGTTTTCCAGCCCGACACTCGTCAGCAGTTTGATGACTTCCCCACAGTCCTTGCAGCGAACGTTCAGATCTTTGGCAATCATCTGATCGATGATCAGATCCAGCCGTTCTGGAACCTCTTTGTTGAGGCGACGCGCAGGGGTGAAGATTCCTTTTTCCTTGTTGGTGATGATTTCCAGAACGGAATCACCCGCGAACGGAAGCTTTCCGGTGACGAAGTAATAGAGCGTGATTCCGAGTGCGTAAACGTCCGTCCGGGCATCAACGTGCTTTGCATTACGGGCCTGCTCGGGAGCCATGTAATAAGGGGTCCCGAGTCCAGTTCCGCTCTGCGTCATCGACATATCTTCGTCGGTCGCTTTTGCCAGACCAAAGTCAGCCACCTTCACCTTGCCCTTGCTGGTCAGCATGATGTTGTCGGGCTTGATGTCTCGATGGATCATACTCTGGTTGTGAGCGACCTGCAGGGCTTCGGCACAGCGAAGAACAACATGCAGTGCATCACCGACTGGCAGCTTGCCCAGTTCGTCCATCCATTTCTGCATGCTTTTGCCGTCGACGAATTCCATCGCGACAAAGTGAAAACCGTGGGCTTCATCGACATCGAATACGCTGACGGCATTGTCGTGATTCATCTTCGCCATCGCGCGTGCTTCGCGATTAAAACGCTGGACAAAATCGCTTCTGCCAGCCAGTTGCTTCGACAGAACCTTCACCGCAGCATTGCGACCAAGCTTGGTATCTTCGGCGAGATAGACTTCACCCATCCCCCCCTGGCCAAGCTTCTTGATCAATCGGTATTTTCCGAGATGCGTCAGCTTGCCAGATTTGGCGGCCCCCTCTGCAGGTGTGGAACTGCCGCCCGATGGTTCTGTGGAGTTCGCCATGCTGAATATCCAAGAGACATGCCACGGATGAAATCGCTCGCCCCAAATCGCTGCAGAGAACAGGTCACTGCAAAGCACAGCGATGGAGGCAATCTGATGCGGCCACATTATTGCCGCAAACATAAGACTCTGTAAACGCGACTCATGCAGGGATTCGCAGCAAACCCTTGTTTTTGAGCAAACCGCGGCGAATCAGTTTCTCGAAGGATCGAACCGGGAAACCGTCTGGATTCGCTCAAGCTGGGCAAGGACCCGACGTGATCGAGACGCCGAAACCACAGCACACGCGCTGTCGAAATGGCGGATGGCACGGCGAACAAAACTGGCTGCAGCCTGTTCCCGCCCCAATTGACCAAGCAGGACCGACAGATTCATCAGATCGATCCCCGCCAGACGAAATTCATTCCGGGTGCAATGTTGTCGGTAGACCTGAATCAACGTCCTGATCGCATCGCGCGGATTGTCGATGCCACCGATTACACTGACCGTCGCTTGTGCCTCAAGATCAGTACGACACCCTTCGTTGTCTTCGTTCAGTTCGAGACACGACTCGGCCAGGCATGAGGCCAGTTCCGTCCGCCTGGACAGCCAGGCATCGTTGGCCAGACCAAGAAGTTCCTCGGGGCCGCAGTCGTCCAGCATCAGGAGTGCCTTTTGCTGGAACCGGCGAGCCAGATCGGCATCTTCCAGTTCACGATAGATCGCAGCCAGATTATGGTAGACCACCCCGAGCGCCTCGCGATTGCCGCTGGATGATGCCCGTTCCATTGCCAGAGTCAAAAGACAAATCGCTTCGTGGTAACGTTCGCGATCCGCTAGCGAACTGGCGTAGGAAATCTGACTGACAGGTGATTCGTCCAGATCAACGGCCGATTGGAAACAGATGTCGGCCTCACCCCAAGCTCCATCAAGAAGATGACGCTCTGCGCGACGCAGTTTCCCCATAACCCTGGGGCTCAGTACTTCAGAACCAGAATTCGACATCCGTTCGCTCTCCATTCATGCTTGACAGGGGATACAAGCAGAACGAGCTGGGTGGGTGAAGACGTCGTATCTATCGTTCTTCCCGAGAACCCATGGATCCGTCCATCTCGCCGGGATGAGCACGAACTGTCTTCAAGTGCGACCTGAGATTCTCGCATTATTCCTAATTTACCCAAAATGTCAACTATTCCGACAACCCCGAATGTATCGAATTTTCCGAAATTGCTGAAAATGCATGGTATGACACCGACCTTTGGACATGCTGATTCATCCGTTCGAGTCGATGATGGCGGGTTCCGCGGATGTCAGATTGGCAGGAGGGAACGAAGGTCGAGTCGTGGATTTCGCCACGTTGGCAGGACTCGCAGAAACACCCGTTTCCACAAGATCTTATCCAAAAGGTATTTACCGAGTCTCGATGAATTGGCGCGCAGTTCGCTTACTAAAATCGCTGTCTCGCAGTGTCGGTAGACAATCATTAAGCTCGGCCACTGGGTGCCTGCAATTCTGGAGAAGGTGAGATGGCGAAAAAGGCAAGTGCCTCGAATGACATCAAGTTGGTTCCGCTCGGCGATCGCGTGGTCGTGAAGCGAGCCGAGGCCGAAACGAAGACCGCTGGCGGCATTGTGCTGCCGGACAGTGCCAAGGACAAACCACAGCGCGGGGAAGTTCTGGCTGTTGGTGAAGGGCACGTTAAGAGCAACGGCACCAAGGCTGCTCTGACGGTCAAGGCTGGCGATCAGGTGATTTTCAGCTCCTACGCCGGTGACGAATTCAAAGTTGGCGACGAGACCTACTTGCTGATGCGCGAAAGCGACATTCTGGCAATCATTCAGTGATTCAGTTCGCCGTGCGGCCGGTCCGCGATGCGGCGTTTGCAGATTTCCCAAGACACCATGCATTAGTTTAGGAGCATCTACGACATGCCCAAGATTATCGCCTTCGATCAAGAAGCGCAGGAAGCCATGAAGCGCGGGGTCCAGAAGCTGGCCCGTGCCGTTCGCGTTACCCTCGGTCCTCGCGGCCGTAACGTGATCATCGAAAAGAGTTTCGGCTCCCCAACTGTCACCAAGGACGGTGTCTCTGTTGCTCGTGAAATCGAGCTGCAGGACAAATTCGAAGACATGGGCGCCCGGATGGTTCGCGAAGTGGCGAGCAAGACCTCCGACACCGCTGGTGACGGGACCACCACTGCAACCGTTCTTGCCGAAGCGATCTACTGCGAAGGCCTGAAGGCTGTCGTCGCAGGTGTGAATCCAATCGACATGAAGCGCGGTATGGACAAGGCCGTCGAGCAGATCACTGCCAAGCTGAAGGCTGCCGCAGTCGAATGCAAGAATAAGAAGGCGATCGCTCAGGTTGGAACAGTTGCTTCCAACGGCGACACCGAAATCGGCAACATCCTGGCCGACGCCATGGAACAAGTCGGTAAGGATGGCGTCATCACCGTCGAAGAAGGCAAGTCGCTGACGACCACCTTCGAAGTCGTTGAAGGGATGCAGTTCGATCGCGGTTACCTGTCGCCTTATTTCGTCACCGATCCTCAGTCGATGGAATGCGTCCTCGAAGACGCTTACATCCTGATCCATGAAAAGAAGATCAGCAACATCAAGGATCTGGTTCCTGTTCTCGAAAAGGTCGTCAACAGCGGCAAGCCACTGTTGATCGTCGCAGAAGAAGTCGAAGGGGAAGCTCTCGCCACCCTCGTCATCAACAAGCTGCGTGGAACCTTCAAGATTGCTGCTGTGAAGGCTCCTGGGTATGGCGATCGCCGCAAAGCGATGCTGCAGGACCTGGCCATCATGGTCGGTGGACAGGCCATTTTCGAAGACCTCGGTATTCAACTGGAAAATGTTCAGTTGTCCGACCTCGGCCGCGCCAAGCGAGTTGTGATCGACAAGGACAACACGACGATCATCGAAGGCCTCGGCAAGACCGCTGACATCAAGGCACGCATCGAGCAGATCCGACGTGAACTCGCGAACTCGACCAGCGATTACGATCGCGAAAAGCTCGAAGAACGAGTTGCCAAGCTGTCCGGTGGTGTCGCTCAGGTCAACGTTGGTGCCGCAACCGAAAGCGAAATGAAGGAAAAGAAGGCTCGCGTTGAAGACGCCCTGCACGCAACCCGTGCTGCTGTCGAAGAAGGGATTCTGCCAGGCGGTGGCGTGGCTCTGCTGCGAGCCTCGCTGGACCTCAAGGCAACCGGAATGAATGAAGACGAAACCACTGGTTTCAACATCATCGTTCGTGCTTGCCGTGCTCCGCTGACCCAGATCGCCAACAACGCCGGGATCGATGGTGCTGTGATCTGTGAAAAGGTTTCCGAGCAAAAAGGAAACTTTGGCTACAACGCTGCGACTGGCGAATACGAAGACCTCGTTAAGGCCGGTATCATTGATCCTTGCAAGGTGACTCGCAGTGCCCTGCAGAACGCTGCCAGCGTTTCAACCCTGCTGCTGACCAGCGACGCCCTGATCGCTGAAAAGCCGAAAGACGATGACAAGAAGAAGGGTTCGGGCGACCACGACATGTACTAATCTCAGCCTCCAGCCGATCCCCTCGGTCGGCTGAGCCGAGTGAACCAGAAGCAGCTCGCAGAGAATCTCTGCGAGCTGTTTTTCATTTTGATAAACTCGATTTGCACTGGGGTCATTGACCGTTTCAGAGCGTTTCTGGGTTTTTGTATACAGGTGTGAACTTTTTAAAAAACACTGCCGCAATTCCTGGAAACTTCATATGCTCCTGATCAAATGCTCAGCATATGACGGGCGTCTCAACACTCTGCGGAGACTGACATGCGGCAATGGAATCGTCTGTTACTGATCGTGTTGACTCAATCGTTCCTGGCTTCCCCGCTCTTCGCATGGAACGACGCCGGGCATCAGACAATTGCCCGTATCGCCTGGATCAGCCTCTCGGATGCCGAACGTCATACGATCAGCGCCATGCTGCGCGAACATCCGCACTTCGAACAGTATCTCTCTAAATCACCCCCCGCCGATGTATCGGTTGAAGAATGGGCGTTTCTGCGTGCTTCGACATGGCCCGATCATGTTCGTCCGCCGCGCAGTCTGTCTCGTGATGAGATTGACACGCATCCAACCCACCGCTTTCATCGAGGCCCCTGGCATTATGTGAATTTTGCCTACCGGGCGGGGCAGGCCGAAGCAGTCCTTCCCGCCCAGCCGATCGTTGGTGAAGGGGCCAATGCGACCCATATCCTCGAGCAGCTTGAGTTCTCGATGGGAACCCTGACTGATCCGGCATTCGAAGATCCCGGACGAGAAGCTGATCTGACAGCACCGCAGAATCGAGCCGTACGGCTGTGCTGGTTGTTTCACCTGATCGGTGATCTGCATCAGCCGCTTCATGCGGCGACACTCGTCGACGAAACAATTTTTCCATCGGGAGCTCATTCCGACCTCGGCGGAAACATGGTTATGATTCGAGCTCATATTGGCGGGCCGCCTTACAAACTCCATGCATTCTGGGATGACCGACTGGGAACCGATTCGCACTTTCCAACAGTTCGTGATTATGCCGAGGTGTTGACTCATGATCCACGACTTTCCCAAGATCACTTGCCCGAACTGAATCAGCATCGACACTTTCGCGACTGGGCTGCCGAAAGTTACGCGGTTGCCAAGACGTCGATCTATCGCGAAGGAAAGCTGGAGTTCGCCAAGTCTGACGATTATGACCGGCGTAAAATCAAGGCCGACGACATTCCCGTGCTCCCTGTTGGTGTCGAAGCTGAGTCCAACAAGATTGCCCGCAGACGAGCCGTACTCGCCGGGTATCGCCTGGCAGACCAACTCAAGAAAATCGCCCACCGTGAATGAACAAATCGACGGAGCATGGACGTGCACCCCGTACTAACCACGTCCCGTTCGTCGAACTCGCATTTCCAGAAACGCACCGAGAGCCATTTCGTAGGAAGAATCGGTGCGTAGCTTCAAATACTCAACCCCCGCGTTTCCGCATTCGCGAGCGAGGTCCGTACAAAAGCGGTTGTACTTGTCGAGGTACTGCTTGCGCAGTCGATAGGGATCAGCCAGGATGTTGTGCCCCGCACGTTCCAGATTGCGAAATTGTGTCGGTTGCTTGAACGTGAAGTCTTCTTCCTCTGGTGCCACAACCTGAAACAGAACGACCTCATGTCGAGCGGCTCGAAATAACCTGAGTGCCGCCGCCAGCGGTTCAAGTCGATCAAAACAGTCGCTGATCAGAAAAATCAGACTGCGGCGTTTTAACGTTGGTAAAATCAAGGGAAAGACTTCAGAGAGCTGAGTCTCTCGCCCAGGTCGACGCCCTTCCAGCAGGCTGACGATCTGTTGGAAGGATTGCCGGTTTGTCGACGGTTCCCATCGATCCGCAATTTTCGTATCAAACGTCATCAACCCGCAGGCATCCCGCTGACTCAGAAGCAGATACGCCAGTGCTGCTGCCAGTTGCCTGGCATAATTGAATTTGGAAATCGTCGCCCCCTGGTACGCCATGCTCCCCGAGCAATCAACCAGCAGGTACGACCGAAGATTCGTTTCTTCCTCGTACTCTTTGATGTAATAGTTTCCAGTCTTCCCAAAGGCGCGCCAGTCGATGTGCTTGATTTCATCGCCCGGGTAATACTGCCGATGCTCGACGAATTCGACAGATGAACCTTTGAAGGGACTCTTGTGCTGGCCGATCATGTACCCTTCGACAAGCAGCTTGGCAACAACTTCCAAGCCACCAATCTTTGCCAGTGATGTCGGATCGGCCAGGTTCTTGTCAGCCACCATCTCTCCTTGTGGAGCGTTTCCTGTTTAGGCGTGGCGTCCTTTGGACATCAAAACTGCATCGCCTCACTCATGTTCTGACGCGATAAGGACGTGCGCCCCGCACTAAACATGGTCGTCTTTGCGAATCAGATCTGGTCCATCTCCCAGAACTTTTTCGTATGTCCCAGTCTTGGTTTTCTGGTACTTGGTGAAACCCTGACGTTCCAGGCTCTTGTTGCTGATGTCACCTTTGATTCGATCACCAGGCGGTCGGGGAACACTGGCCGCAGAAATCAGGCGTTCGACCGGAAGACCTGATACCGGGTGTTTCTTCAACGGGGGTTCCCCCAGTCGTTGAAGAACTTCAATCGTCTCACCGTGAGATCCGTCGGGATTCACGACCGCATATTCATAAAGTGGCATCTTTGAGTTCCTCCATCTTCGGTCGCACGCTTATTGAAAGCATGCATTACTGCACAGAATTCACTTGCTTCGTGAACGTCTGCCAGAAACGAAGTATACAGGTTTTTTCGCGTCGTCGTGTAGCGTTCAGTCGCTGCTGTCAGGGCTATCGCTTTTTTTCAAAGTAGGGTGGAGTCATCGTTACCCAGATCTTTGTCTCTCGGTAGGGTGGCGATGTCGCAATCATGGGCTGTTTGAGGCAGAGCTTTCACCACAGGGAATGTCACGATTCGAAAGAGCCGAAGTAACACACTCGCTCTGCTTTCTCCGCCACACGAACCACGCAGATGTAATCAAAGTCTTGGTGAACAGCGAGGCGACTGGACAAAGAAAGCCGAACAGCCCGCGATTTCTCGCGGGCTGTTGGTTATCAAATGGTCGGAGGTTCTGAGAGACTTTGCTGAC
>CAXBSB010000182.1:0-16361 GCA_963977965.1 uncultured Schlesneria sp. | reverse complement strand
ACAGCCGGGAAGTCCAGCGGCCCACAATGCCATGGCTGGGCCGTGTTCATATTCCAGACCGCCTGCCGCGACAGACTCCGCAGTGCATCCCAGGAGAATTCCCGGTTGCAACTGATCGCGAATTGCCTGAGTCAGTCCGGGCTCCAAGACGTGATGCGGAGTCACGAACAGGAACGCCAGATCCGGAGCTACCCCTCCCAGCTGCTCGTTGATCTGACCAACCAGATCACGGACAGTCTGTTGAGTGGCCGAATGCGAGGAACCAGCAGAAGCAAACCTCATCGGGGATCATCCCTGCAACCCGGAGGGCGAGTTCTCCACACTCTGACTGGAGTTGTCTCTCGGTTCAAGCTCGCCAGCCCCGAAGTCGTATCCTCAGGGGAATTCATCGATCCATATCGTTCGATCTCTGGCGGTCTGCCTCATAAGCCTCGATCTCAAACGGGTTCTCCAGATACCCGTTTCGACCTCGCAAATACAATCCTATCGAGCACGCAAGGTACACGGGAATAAACAGGGGCCCCCAGCGTTCGTACTGGCGGACATGAACTCGTTCGTGCCGTCGCGTTCGTCGCAACGATTCTTCGTCGCATCCCAGGACAACATGGCCCAAGGTTATTGCGGCGATTGGACCGACCCAGCGGTTGCCTCGCGTAAGTATCCGGGAGACCATGCCTCCGTGAGCCTCTAGAACTCCGTCTACGATGCGACAACGACCGCCTGTCATCAGCCCCAGAAGAGTGAACATCAGGCCAATGGCAGATCCTGGAAAAACCCAGACATAAAGAAGTGGGCGAAGTAATCGCATCGGTTCACCGGGTCGAGTCAGTTCAACTCAACCGCCTCCTCCCAGTGTTCGTACAGTTTTGTCAGAGCTTCCTTCGATGACTCGTAGAGGCTCATATTCGCCTTCATTTTTGCGGCATCCCGATGAAAGGCGGGGTCGACGAGATTCGCTTCGCATTCCGCCACCTGCGCCTCAGTCGCCGCGATCTCCGCTTCGATATCTTCTACTTTGCGATACGGAAACTTTCGTTTGCGACGTGGTTCTCGCGAAGACCGGCGATCGTCAGTCGCGGGGCCTTTCGAGGCGGCTGGCGAGCGTTCTGCTGCCGCCTTCAGTTCGGCATCGCGATTCTTGAGGAATAGTACATAGTCGGAGTAGTTTCCGTCGTAGCAGGCCCAGTGCCCCGGCTCTACAACCAGCACGTCGGAAGCGACGCGATCCAGAAAGTAGCGGTCGTGGCTGACGAACAGTAGCGTTCCGTCGAATCCCTTCAGGGCCTGCTCCAGTGAATCACGTGACCAGAGATCCAGATGATTCGTCGGTTCGTCCAGAACCAGCACGTTGGGTTCCAGAGCTGCAATTCGAGCCAGGGCAACTTTGCTTCGCTCCCCACCGCTCATGGCACCGACTTTTTGCAGGGCCAGTTCCCCTCTGATCCCAAACTTCGCCAGATGATCTCGCAATTGCCCGTCCGTGTACTTCGCCACATCAGGGGGCCGAACCGCATCCATGGCATCCATTTCTGGATCGACACTCGACAATTGCTGGTCGAAATAGGCGACGTTGACTCCCGTGCCAAACCGAACGCGGCCTGAGTCGGGTTTCAATTCTCCCAGTAACGTCCGTAGCAACGTTGTCTTGCCAGCACCGTTTGGTCCGAGAATCCCCCAGCGCTCACCTCGTTTGACCTGCAGAGTCACGTCCGAAAACAGCGGCTTTCCCGGAATGAACCCTTTTGTCAGCGAATCCGCATCGATCACCCAGTCACCCGTGCGTGTGGGATCGGCGAATGACATCGTCGGACCGGCGATGTCAGCAATCGTTTCGACAACTTCCACGCGAGCCAGCTTTTGCTCGCGGTCTTTCGCCTGCTTGGAGAGTTGTCCGAATTTGTTTTTTCGGATGTATTCTTCGGTCTTTTCAATGTACTCCTGCTGCTTCTCAAATGTCTTCTGAGCGACCGCCTGTCGCTCACCTCGCAACTGCCAGTACTTTGAGAAGTTGCCGGGATAGTCAGTCAGCTTACCGCGATGCTGTTCGAGGATGCGGGTGCAGACTCGATCAAGGAAATAGCGATCGTGGCTGACAACGATCATCGCCCGGCCAGAATCGACCAGAAACTGCTCCAGCCACTGAGTCGCCGCGATATCAAGATGGTTCGTCGGTTCATCGAGCAACATCAGATCGGGGGCTCGTAGCAGCATCCGTGCCAGCAGCACCCGGTTCTGCTGGCCACCACTGAGTGTCGCCAGAGGCTGATCGTACTGGGATTTGTTGAAGCCGAGCCCTTGTAGAACTTCGTCAATTCTGTGGTCGACGTGGAATCCTTCCAGACGCTGAAGTTCATGCTGGACGAAATCATAACGCTTATGGAGTCGCCCCAGTTCTTCAGGCTGATCCTGCTTTGCCATCGCATGAACGATTTCGTCCGCTTCCCTCTGAAGGGCGAAGATCGTTGCCAGTCCTTCGCGTGCTTCCTCGATCAGCGTCCGTCCTGCTGCGAAGTCTGGATGTTGTTCCAGCAGAACGACATCGGCCGACGTGGCCAGCTGAAGTTGCCCTGAATCGGCGTGATCCAGTCCCGCCAGAATCCGAAGCAGCGTTGTTTTGCCGGCACCATTCGGGCCCACCAGTCCGATGCGATCGCCACTACGAATGTCGAACGTCGCCCGATTCAAAACCGGTTCGACATCAAACTGGCGCACAAGATCGGTAGCGGTCAGCAGGATCATCGGTAAACAATTTCGAGGGTGCAGAAATGACTTCGCGGCGGCAGACCGCTTTTTCGTGGGGCGTTTTATATCGGGGGACAACGGAATCTGTCGACGCTGAACCGACGAGAAGTATCAAGAAGAATAGAGAAGTCTGGCGAACTCTCTTGCCGGTCCGCAGCGGTCTACCTAGAATGCTCGTTCGCACGAGGGAGCGTGCAATCGAAATACCTGACACGAGTTGCGGCGATTTCTCCCGAATCGGCCGCGATCAGAGTGAGTTCCTGTCTTGGCGATCGCCGATCATCACCCCCGAAACCGGATTGCCGTCCTCGGATCTACGGGGTCAATCGGTACCAGTTGCCTGGATGTCATCGCGGCACATAGCGATCGACTGGAACTGGCCGGGATCACGGCGCACGACCGCTGGAAGTCGCTCGCGGAACAGTCACATCGTTTTCGCCCACGCTGGGCCGTCGTTTCCAACGCAGAACATCGCCCTTCCGTCCAACCGCTCCAGTTTCCAGAGGGAACCGAATTGCAGTTTGGTTCCGAAGCCGTCGAAAGACTGGCGGCCCACGCTGACGTCGATACGGTCGTGTGCGGAATTGTCGGAGCAGCAGGCCTGCGTGGTGCCTGGGCGGCGATCGAAACCGGGAAACGAGTCGCCATCGCCAACAAGGAAACGCTAGTCGTTGCAGGCCCGCTGGTGATGCAATTGGCCTCAAAAACTGGCGCCGAACTGATCCCCGTCGACAGTGAGCACAGTGCGATTTACCAGTGTCTTCAGGCAGGTCGACGCGCCGATGTAAAAAGAATCATCCTGACCGCCAGCGGGGGGCCGTTCCGCGGTTGGTCGAAGTCTCGCCTGGAATCTGAAGTCACAGTCGAACGAGCCCTGGCCCATCCGACATGGCAGATGGGGCCGAAGATTACCGTCGATTCTGCCACCATGATGAACAAGGC
The DNA here is from genome assembly GCA_963977965.1 of uncultured Schlesneria sp. Taxonomy (GTDB): domain Bacteria; phylum Planctomycetota; class Planctomycetia; order Planctomycetales; family Planctomycetaceae; genus Schlesneria. Next base: position 12,677 of record CAXBSB010000182.1, on the reverse strand, counting down.
ACTCGAAATCATCGAGGCCCGGTGGCTGTTTGGATTGGAAGCCGATCAAATCTCGGTCGTTGTCCATCCTCAATCCATCGTTCATTCGATGGTGGAATTCGTTGACGGTTCGGTCGTGGCACAACTCTCTCCGCCCGACATGAAGCTGCCGATTCAGTACGCTTTGACGTACCCTGACCGGTGGAATGGAGTCAGTCCGCGGATGGATTGGACACAGTCCAGCCAACTGGATTTCCTGGTTCCAGATCTGGATGCTTTTCCAGCGTTGCAACTGGGGTTTGAAGTCGCTCGCCGTGGCGGGGCCAGCGGAGCGGTGTTGAATGCAGCCAACGAAGTGGCTGTCGATCGATTTTTACACGGAAGTCTGAAATTTACTGATATCCCGCGCGCTTGCCGGGAAATACTTAATGCGCATAACGACGACCCCAGCCCGACTCTCGGCGAATTGCTGCGACAGGACGCATGGGCTCGCGAGGAGATGAGACGATGGACCTGCTGACAGTGACACTTGCCGCATCGACCTTCACGGAGAAGCTTGCAGGCTGGAGTACCAACGGCGTCAGCTTTGTTGCTGCAGCCATCGGACTTGGCATGGTGATCTTTTTCCACGAACTCGGGCACTTTGCCGTTGCCAAATGGTGTAACGTCAACGTCGAACGTTTCAGTATCGGGTTTGGACCCGTCCTGCTGAGCTGGAAATGGGGTGAGACCGAATATGCGCTTTCACTCATTCCATTCGGTGGTTACGTCAAGATGCTGGGGCAGGATGACGCCGACCCAAGCCAGTTAACGAACGAAGAAATCGCCCAGGACCCGCGATCTTACCTTGCCAAGAACGTCTGGCAGCGAATGGCGATCATTTCCGCCGGTGTGACGATGAACATCATCACCGCGGTATTTTTCGTCGGTGGTGCCTATATGATCGGGCACGAAACGTTTCCGAATATCATCGGCGAAGTTCGTCCGGGAATGCCTGCCTGGAAAGCCGGATTGCAGCCAGATGACGTCATCGAACGAATCAACGGTCGACGCATTCTGACGTTTGAAGATGTGCGTCTGAATGTCGCGCTGTCAGACCCTCCGCTGCAGATTGAAGGTCGACACCATGACGGTTCGCCACTGAGCCTGACAATTCTGCCTGAACAGACTCAGACATCGTCACATCCCCAGATCGGCGTTCTCAATACTCGCAGCTTGAAAGTCGGCAAGCCCACACCAAAATTCTCATTCGTCTTCCCGGGAAGCGTTGCAGAAACGGCAGAACCGCCGTTTCAAGCCGGCGATCTCATCGAAACAGTTAATGGAGAGACCGTCAAAACGTTCTGGGAACTGCGAAAAACACTGGCCCGACAAGACGAAGGGACTCTCAAGCTGGGGGTCACTCGCGCAGATGGATCGAAAGAGACGATCGTTCTGAAGAACAATTCGTTCCGCACGTTAGGGTTGTCGATGGATGCTGGCCGGGTCGCCGCATTGCAGAAGGGTTCGCCCGCAGAAACAGCTGGACTTCAAGAAGGAGATAAACTCGTCAAGGTCGATGGCAAGGACATCGGTAAGGAAATTGACCCGCTCAAGCTTCCAAACCTGTTCGCCAGCCTGCATGGAAAAGATGTTGAAGTGACGGTCGCCCGTCAGCCCAAGGATGGTGCTCCCGAAACAGTCAATTTGACCATTCGTCCGACAGATCTGCCAGGCTGGATCGATCAGCCAAACTACGAAGGTGAGTCGATTTCGATCCCGTCCATCGGTGCTTCATTCCATACAATTCCCGTCGTACTGGCGGTAGAGCCGGGCAGTCCGGCTGCTGAAGAAGGGATCACCGTCAAAGAAGGTGGCGCGATCATCAAACTGAAAAGCGTAGAGCTTTTCATTCCGCCGGATGCGGTCAAGGGTGAAACCAAGAAGCGAGACCCGCTGGTCATCAATCTTGACGACCCCAAGATCGCAGCAAAGTCGAATAACTGGGCGCATGCATTCTGGGCTATGCAAGAATTCCCGAATTGCAAGGTCCGTTTGACACTCGTTGAGGATCAGAAAGAGCGCAAAGTCGAGCTGACCCCAAAACTTGATCCAACATGGCCGCTGCCGGTCATTCAGGGGTTGCGTATGGAACAGCTCGAGATGGAACAGAAGGCCAAAAACCTCGGCGAGGCCTGGATGATGTCAACAAATTACACGCGAAATTCCGCGATGAATATTTATCTGACTCTACGCAGTCTATTCACCGGTCGTGTGTCTCCGAAGGAATTGCATGGTCCGATTGGAATCGCAACAGCCGCTGTCACCATTGTACAACATGGCCTTTCGCCGCTGCTGCTGTTCCTCGGGTTCCTGAGCATCAACCTCGCCGTCTTGAACTTTCTGCCGATTCCGGTCCTCGATGGAGGGCATATGGTTTTCCTGACGTGGGAAGCAGTGACAGGCCATCGCCCCAGCGAGCGGATCATGATCGGAGCCACGTATGTCGGGATGTTCTTCCTGCTCAGCCTGATGGCATTTGTGCTGTACCTGGATGTTTTCGTTCACCCGTTCCGGTGATCAGGTCGTTTCGAACTGGATGACGCAACCGATCGCTCCGAGATCCAGTTTCCTCCTGCCCCGGAAGGCCACATCTCAAAATATTCAGGTCCATGGTGCAGGACAAAGCATTCCAGTGGCTTGATGAAAAGCTCCAACACAAGCGAGCGTGACTGCTCACTTACACTGCTCATTCAGGTGCGGAAAGTCGTGCCAGGGCCAAGGCCCCATGGACAACGACGCTTTCCCCCAGTCCGGCAGGAAGCAGTTGATACGAATTTGCCAGGGGAGGAAACACGTATTGTTGAACGGCCTGTCTGAGTGGCGTAAAGAAGACATCTTCGCCGACCAGTGAAACGCCTCCACCGACGATGATCGCTTCCGGGGCGACGAGGGTAATGACCTGCGCGATGGCCCAACCGAGGACTCGGGTCGCCTCGACATATTCATCGCGTGCAATCTGATTTCCGGCAACAGCCGCTTCACCGACACTCTTTGTTGTCAGCGTTTCGATCTTTCCCTGACACCGATCGAGCAGATCCTGAATGACGGCCGACGATTCACCACGAGCCAGACGATCGCGCAGGTTTCGTTGGGTTGCGGCGGCAATTCCTGGTCCTGCGGCTCGTGATTCGACCGTCTGTTTCGACTGGACTGCATCCAATCCGGGTCGAAGATGACCAATCTCGGCGGCGGCAGGGCGATCTGTTCCGTGAATACATCGATCGATCACGAAACCGCCACCGATGCCAGTTCCCACCGTGACGTAGAACACGCTGCGGGCATCGCGACCCGCTCCAAAACAGGCTTCTGCCAGACAGGCGACGTCACAATCGTTTCCAAGCGTAGTCGGGACACCCAGTTCCTGTTGCGTCCATTCCACCAGTGGAAAGCGGTCCCATCCTTGAACCTGGTGGCTGGTTTGAACGATCCCCTGCTTCCCCAGGATCGGCCCTCCAAAACCATAACCGACTCGTTTCACGGCATATTTCGAGACGAGTTCGCGCCCGACGGAACGAATCTGTTCGCGTATCCCCGCGCCGCCCCGTTCGATCTGCACTTCGCGTCGCTCGAACGCAACAAAGTCAGAACCATCACCATGGCCGACGCCGAGTTGCAACTTTGTTCCGCCGATTTCAATGCCGAGATACATGAGCTTTTCACACCGCTTTGAGGTTTCGTGGGACCAACGCGCGTTACAGAATAACCGATCGATAGCTGTTCTGGCATCGAAGGCAATGGCAATTCATGTTGCCCGGCCGTTGCTGGGCCTTGCTCAATCCTGAGCCCCCAGTAGCTTCACTGGCGTCATTGAAAAATCGAATCAGGGCTGAAATTCTGGCGCCGGTAGTTTCTAACGGATTCACCATCGTATCGTAGCCGAAGTTGTAAAACTTCGGGCGTTCAGCACACAACTCCCGAACTCTCACGAGTCCGGCTACTTTCCTCTATTTTCTGATGGCAGAACGAGTGATCGCAAACCTCATCATCGGGAACCACGCATCGTAGCCGAAGTTGTAAAACTTCGGGGCGAGCAATCTCTGCCAGAATTCGTCCGTCATAATCGATCCAGTCCCTACATGATGAATCGACTTTTCCTGTTGAGTAAAAACGACGGGATGTTGCCGCCACGCGACGCCCTGTGAGCTATGTTTTGCCAACGGAATTGATCCGGGGACTCGCCAGTATCTCATTGGCGACCCCAGGTTGGCTCGGGCGTCTCGCGACGATCCGTCGGCTGGGATCAGTACCGGAATTTGTAACCTGACAACCTTTTTCGATACCTCCGGAGTCTGATTGTGACTGAAGCCGCCCTGGAATCCACTGTTGACACGACTGCCGTTCGCGAAGTTCTTGCTCAGCATGGTCGATTGACCGTCGACATCAACACGCTGGACGTGGATTTCGACCTTTACGGTGCGGGGCTCACGTCATTGGCCACTGTCGGCATCATGCTGGCTCTGGAAGACCGGTTTGAGATCGAATTTCCGGAATCCATGTTGAGCCGCAGCACATTTCGCAGCGTGGCGTCGATCGCCGAGGCTGTTGCGAAGCTGGCCGGTTGATTCGTCTGCATGAAACTTTGAGCGACGCATGACGCGCGTCACTTCCATCTGTCCCCCTTCGCGAGTCCTCCCCATGACGACAGCCGTCACTGAACTACCCGTTACCGAGACCACAACTGCCGCACCTGTGGCTCTCACTTTCGACGAATTGCTGACTCGAGTTCATGCAATTGGTCGTGACGTGCTGGCTGTTCATGCCAACGACGTTGATCGACTGGCGCGATTCCCTTCGGAATCGATTGAAGCGATGAAACAGGCTCTACTGCTCAGTGCCTATGTTCCGCAGGAATATGGGGGGATGGGTCTGAATATCGTTGAGATTTCACGAATCTGCGAAGCATTCGGAAACTATTGCGGTTCGTCTGCAATGATTTACGCGATGCACTGTATTCAAGTCGCATGCGTCGTTCATCACGCACAACATTCGTCATATTTCCGCCGCTACCTGAAGCAACTCGTTCAGGAGCAGCGACTGATGGCGTCCGCCACAACAGAGATTGGCACAGGCGGCGACCTGCGTTCCAGCATCTGTGCGATCGAAGTTAATGGTGACTGCTTTACTGTTACGAAGAAGGCTCCCGTCATCTCGTACGGCGAGTATTCCGATGACCTGCTGCTCACGTGCCGCAGTGGTCCGAATGCTCCCGCAAGTGAACAAGTCCATGTGATGGTCAGGCGAGGTGAATATCTCGCCGAGCCTCTTTCGACCTGGGATACGATGGGTTTCCGCGGAACCTGTAGTTCCGGATTCACAGTCACAGCCCAGGGCTCGACCGATCAAATCCTGCCGACACCGTTTAACGATATCCTTTCGTTGACGATGCATCCCTACTCACACATCGTCTGGGGAGCACTCTGGACAGGGATTGCTGCCGATGCCGTCAATCAGGCTCGAGCATTCGTGCGGAATGAAGCACGCAAGACACCGGGCGAAACCCCGATCTCGGCCGTGCGACTGGCAGAAGTCGACCTCGTGCTGCAGGAAATGCGGCACAACGTCTACGGCCTGGCTCGCGAATACAACGAACTGCTGAAGGGTGGCTGCCCCGGTCAGATTCACGGCTTCGGGTTCTCGATCCGAACCAACAATCTCAAGCTCTCGTGCTCGCAACGAATCGTCGAGATCGTTGGTCAGGCACTCCTGATCTGCGGAATCTCGGGTTATCGCAACGATTCAAAGTTCAGCCTGTCACGTCAGTTGCGCGATGCTTACGGTGCCGCTCTGATGGTTAACAATGACCGTATCACCAAACTTAACGCCACCATGCTGCTGGCTCACAGAGAAGGAAATTGACGATGTGTCTTGCAACAATGAGTCTGACTGAAGCCTACCAGCACTGCCAGGATCAACTGACCGAGGCGGGGTTGCTGATTCCGATGGACGTCCCTGGCGTCTACGGGTTCAGCGGCGTCTTCGAAGGAATCATCGAACGCTTTGAGCAGGTCGTGACACAGTATGCACGACCTCTGAAGGCCGAGGTGATGCGATTTCCGTTTCTCCTCGCTCGCAAGAACTACCTGAAGACCACGCATATCGAAAACTTCCCGGACCTGCTTGGCTCCGTTCACAGTTTCACCGGAAACGAACGCGACCACGCAAAGTTGCTGGACAAACGAAGTCGTGGTGAAGACTGGACTGAACACCTGTCACCTTCTGAAATCATGTTGACGCCAGCGGCCTGCTATCCGTTGTACCCGACTGCCGTCGGGACCACGCTGGCAGACGATGGACGCCTGGTCGACCTGCGGTCATTTGTCTTCCGTCACGAACCTTCACCAGATCCAGCCCGGATGCAAGTCTTCCGTCAGCGAGAATTCGTTCGCATGGGAACGGCTGAACAGGCACTGGAACACCGAGCCTACTGGCTGAAGGCTGGTCAGGAAATTCTGAATTCGGTCGGGTTGAATGTCGACTGTGAAGTTGCCAACGATCCATTCTTCGGACGTGGTGGCCGCATGATGGCTGCTGCTCAGAAGGAACAGGACCTGAAGTTCGAACTGTTGCATGCCGTCGCGACGTCGGAAAAGCCGACAGCGATCACGTCTTGCAACTATCACCTGGACCACTTCGGTCACACGTTCGACATCCGGACAGGCGATGGAGAATACGCTCATACCGCCTGTATCGGATTCGGCCTTGAGCGAATTGCTCTGGCGCTGTTCATGACACACGGTTTTGATCCCGATCATTGGCCAACAGATGTGAAGAGTGTGCTCGCACTATGACCAAACAGGTTTTCTCACTCAGTCCAGACAGCTACCAGCGGCATGTGATTCACACCCGTGAACGACACTGGGCTGAAACGAATTGCTACGTGGATGTCTGGATTGAGCTACTGCATGCCTGGGGATTCGATCCTGTGGCGGCCCTGCCGTTCACGCTGGCGATCGATTTCGAAGGGGATCAGTGGACATTCTTCAAGTTTCCGCACACTGACCTGCGATCCTTGTACGGGTTGGATGTCCAGGAACTGGCGATCTGGCAACCGCTGGTGGAACATGTCGATGAACAGGTTGGCCTCGGCCGACCTGTCCTCGTCGAACTCGACTCGTATTACCTTCCTGATACGGAGGGGACTGCGTATCGTAGAGCCCATGTGAAGTCGACGGTCGCCGCAATCGAAATCGACATCAAGCAGCAGCGACTTGGCTATTTCCACGGCCAAGGGTATTACGAACTGCATGGCGAAGACTTCGTCAACGTTTTTCGGCTGGCTGGTCCGGTCGATCCTGCCATGCTTCCCCCGTATGTCGAATTTGTGAAGCGACGCCATAGTCGCACGATTGAGACCGGAAACTTGGCGAAGACCTCGGTCGAATTGCTGAAAGAACAACTCGAACTCATTCCAGAAATGAATCCGTTCGAGAAATTCAAACCGCGTTTCGCTGCAGATCTGGAATGGCTGACAAACGAATCACTGGACGTTTTCCATCAGTATTCGTTTGCGACCTTGCGTCAGTTTGGAGCCAGCTACGAAATGGCAGCTCTTTACCTCGACTGGCTCAGCGCACACGAAGTGGCCGGATTGGAAACCGCACGTGACGCATTTCTGCAGCTTTCCAATGGAGCCAAGACCCTGCAGTTCCAACTGGCACGCGCGATGGCCCGCAAAAAGCCACTCAGCTTGACCCCTGTTGACGACATGGCAGAAACATGGCAAACCGCGATGACTCACCTGCAGTCACGAATTCTGGCAAGTTGATCGAAATGATTTGTTGTGAAGTGGGATGCAATGGCTGGCGATTCCAAACCCGATGCCAATGTTCGTCACGGTGCGCTCGGACCGTGGCGATGCTGTTCGCATCCATCGGGAGCGATCACCGATGCTAATCACTTGCATGAGGTGAACTCCACCTGGCTGCCCGTCACGCTTCCAGCGACCGTCGCATCGACACTCGCAGCAAACGGTCAATGGTCTTTTGAACATCCGCCAGAGATCGACGCGTGCGACTGGTGGTTCCACACGACTTTCGAAGGGGCATCGGGACCGAATCAACACCCTGCTCACCTTATGTTTGACGGACTGGCAACACTCGCTCAAGTCTGGTTGAACGGTGAACTGCTGCTGTCAACGGACAACATGTTCCGCAGCTATTGCGTTGATGTCTCATCGCGATTGCGGCCCGAGAACGATCTTGTCATTGGATTTCGATCTGTCACCGAAGCGTTAAAGAAAAAACGGCCGCGACCCCGCTGGAAAACCAATCTTGTCTCAAACCAGCAATTGCGTTTTCTGAGAAAAACATTACAGGGACGTGTTCCCGGTTGGTCACCACCGGCCCCAGCCATCGGTCCCTGGAAACCCGTCAGACTGGAAACCGGGCCCGTCACACCCAAAGCGGTCTATTTGAAGTCACGTCTGGAGGGGACAACCGGAATCGTCACGATCGATGCCAGTTTTCTCAACGATGGCACGATTCAGCGCGGATCCATTCGTGTCGGATCACAGGTGGCACCGCTTCATTTCGAACGAGAAATCAGTGGTTTTTCGATTCGTGGTGAAATCCAGATCCCTGAGGCACGCGCCTGGTGGCCTCATACTCACGGTCAGCCGGTCCTGTACGATTGCGAGCTGATCCTTGAGACCGAGCATTCTCGCCACGTCATTGCATGTCAACCAATCGGATTTCGGACACTCGAAGTCGTCACCGCCAGCAATGCTGAAACAAGTGATGACCTGTTCGAAGTTCGCATCAACGGGAACACCGTTTTTTGTCGAGGTGCCTGCTGGACTGTTGCCGACATCCTGTCACTTTGCGGCAGCGAAGAGCAACTGCGAAATGATTTGACGCTCGCACGCGATGCGGGTGTCAATATGCTGCGTGTCGGCGGTACGATGGTCTATGAGTCCGATGCCTTTTATCGGATCTGTGACGAGTTGGGGATCCTTGTCTGGCAGGATTTCATGTTTGCCAACATGGACTACCCAGTTGACGACGAAGCATTCCGCAGCAATATCGCCGCGGAAGTGACTGAACAACTGAAGCGGTTGTCGGCTCATCCCTGTGTCGCGATTTATTGCGGCAACAGTGAGATCGAGCAGCAGGCGGCGATGCTGGGGATGCCGCGAGAAATCTGGCGCAACAATTGGTTCGCTGAACAACTTCCAGAACTCTGCCAGCGACTTCATCCCGGCACGCACTATGTTCCGTCAACGCCCTGTGGCGGAGTCCTGCCCTTTCAGCCAGAGACTGGGCTGACGCACTATTATGGAGTCGGTGCCTATCTGCGTCCGACCACCGATGTACGTCGCTCCAATGTGAAATTCACGCCCGAATGCCTTGGATTTTCGAACATTCCCGAGGCGTCCACGATTGAAGCGATCTGCCAGGGGTCTCACCCTGTGATGCATGATCCTCGGTGGAAACGCAGAGTACCGCGTGACATCGGGGCTGGCTGGGACTTCGAAGATGTTCGGGATCATTATCTGCGTGAGATGTTTCACGTCGATCCGGTCCAGCTTCGTTCGTGGGATTCGCCGCGATATCTGGCACTCAGCCGACATGTATCGGGTGAGATGATGTCACAAGCGTTTTCGGAATGGCGCAGTTCACACAGCCAAAACGGTGGGGCACTGGTCTGGTTCTACAAGGATCTCTGGCCCGCAGCAGGATGGGGCATTCTCGACTCGGCAGGAAATCCGAAGGCTGCTTACTACTACCTGAAACGGGTCTGGGCCAGCCGCCAACTGGTTATGACAGATGAGGGTTTGAACGGAATTCATCTGCATCTGGTGAACGAAACCACCGAACCCTGCAATGGTACGATCGAGATTTCACTGCTGAAAGAACCTGCAACTGTTGTGGCTCGTCAGGAACTTGCAGTCTGTGTCGAAAGCCGTGCACGTCGAGTTTTCAGTGCCGATGAGATTCTCGGCGGGTTCTACGACGTGAGCTATAGCTATCGGTTTGGTCCAGCACATCACGATGTTGTCATCGCGACATGGCTCGACTCTGACCGTCGCGTTATCAGCGAAGGCTTGCACTTCATCAGACGGCAGGCCCCTGTCGCCGACCGAAATGTTGCGGTCCAGGTCACTGCTGAACAGACCGCGGACGGGAGCTATCAGGTTCACCTCGAAGCAGATCGCCTGTTGCAGGGAATCCACCTCGCCGCCCCGGGGTTCCTTCCTGAAGACAATTACTTTCACCTGATTCCGCACCGAAAACGAAGTGTAACGTTTCGTCCCACAAACTCGTCAGGTACGGCCACCGTATTCAAAGCAACAGTGGAATCGCTCAGTATGGATGCCAGTCATGTGGTCACCGTGCGACCGAAGTCGAACTGAAGGATCTCACCATGACGACTGCCGTCGAACAAATTCCACTGATATCTGATTCCCACGGTTGCCCATCCGTGCGCCGTGATCCGCTCTATCTGCACAGCCGCGGTCGATCGCTCTTTGCCTGGTTGCATCGGCAGGACGACATCATGGCGGGGCATGATCAGTCAGACAAACCTCGGCACGGCATCGTCGTATGCCTGCCGCTTGGCTTTGAACAACTCCACGCCCATCGCGGCATCCGCCACCTCTGCGATCAACTTGCGCGAAAGAACTTCCTGACTTTGCGATTCGATTGGGATGGGACAGGCGATTCCACGGGTGAGGATACGGATCCTGAACGAGTCTCACACTGGCTGGACAATGTGCGAGATTCGGTCAAGTGGATGAAAGAACATTCTGGATGTGACTCCGTCAGCGTGATTGGTGTCAGGGCGGGAGCGCTGCTGGCATCGCACGCACTGGAAGAGATCGAAGTCGACAATCTGATTCTGTGGGCTCCTGTTAATTCCGGTAGGTCATTTGTTCGCGAACTCGGCGTCATCGATATGATGTCGGAAACTCGGCCCGCAGAAGCCGTGAAAGACGGAAGCATTGAAGCGGCGGGCTTTCGGATGTCGGGCGAAACGGCGGCGGAATTGTCAAAACTCGCAGTCACCAAAACCAAACCGAACTGCCGACGCGTGTTCGTGGCAGGCCGCGACGACGCCCCGCCCGATTCCAAACTGCTCGATCATTTCGCAAGCCTTGGAATTTCCGTTGAACATCGGCTTTTTCCGGGAACGGCTGAATTGCTGGTTGAACCCCACAAGGGCCAGGTTCCGTCGCAAGCGATTCATGGAATCGTCGACTGGATTTCTCAACAGGCCTCAGTCACCGAACCCGTTTATGTCGATCATGAAGTCGGTAGTGACGTCATCCCTGCGACGGAAGTTCGTCTGACCGAAGCAGGAGTCTGCATTCGAGAGATCCCCTGTCGCATCAGCGACGTACCGAATCTCTTTGGGATTGTGGTCGAACCGGAATCGCCAGTCGCCGAAGATGTGCCATTCATCATCCTTTTGAATTCGGGTTCGGCCTATCGAATCGGCCCCGGGCGAATGAATGTTGAAATGACACGGCGTTTCGCATCGCAGGGCTTTCGTTGTCTGCGCCTCGATTTTTGTGGACTGGGAGACAGCATCGCGGCGTCTCTGTCTGAGGAAAACGATTCGTATGCATCGTCGGTCTTCCGTGATATCGAACTCACGATTGATTGGCTGCGGCGAAACCTGGGAGTCCAGCGAGTTGTACTGATGGGGCTCTGCTCCGGGGCGTATGCGTCATTCCAATCGGCTGCGCAGTTCCGTGACCCTGCGCTGGTGGAGAGCGTCTTGATCAATCCCCTCACATACTACTGGTGTGACGGAATGACGCTTGAAAATGCTCCCACGCTGGAACTGATTCGGGAGCACTACTACATCAGTTCCGCGTTTCAGCCTTCCAAATGGCTGAAATTGTTGTCAGGCCGCAGCAGTATCGGATTCGCGGGGGCTTTCCGTCTGGTCCGACAGCGCTTGCAGTCACTGTTGCGAACAAAGAAGCCGCGTACGCGCCCGGCGAAGGAGCAGCCCGTGCGAGTCTCTCATCCGACATCGGATGATCTCGCCGGAGACCTGAAGAACGCCGCGGCAGCGAATCGACAAGTCTCGATGTTCTTCTCGACAACGGATCCCGGCTACAGCATCCTGACCTGCAAGGCAGGGGCTCAAACACGGAAGATGGTGCGACGCCAGCAACTGTCCGTCAGCTTCCTCGACGATGCCGATCACACGTTTTCGCGACATTCGGCCCGCAACCGTTTGATCGACTCGTTGTGTGGCCATTTGACCAAGCGGTATCTGAAATAGCCCTGCCACCGATTGTCGTTCGTCAGAGATTACTTCGGCTGGCGCACATATCGGTCGAACCACTCCAGATTGCGCTTCATACAATCGAGCAGCAGGCGAGGTTCTTCGATGCCGTGCGGTGTGCGCGGATAGACGATCATTGCGGTCTTGCATCCTTGCCGCTTGAGAGCGTTGTAAAGTTCCTGCCCCTGCGACAGCGGAACTCGCTCATCACGCTCGCCATGCTGAATCAATGTCGGCGTCGTAACGCCTTTTACTTGAAACATGGCTGAGTGTGATCGGTAGGCATCGAACTTGTCCCAGTATTCGCCGCCAAAATAGTCTGGCAGGAATCCGGGTATATCGGCCGTCCCTGTGAAACTCATCAGGTTCGTCACCCCTGCACCGACAGACGCCGCACGGAATCGCTTCGTTTGAGTTAT
>CAXBSB010000181.1:0-16479 GCA_963977965.1 uncultured Schlesneria sp. | reverse complement strand
ACTCTACAGCGATGATGGGGGCGCGGTGTGGCAGACCAGCAAACCGTTCCCTGTCCTCGGCACGGGCGAAGCTGCGCTGGCTGAACTTTCCGACGGCAGGATTCTATACAACTCACGCGAGCACATGAGTCGTGGTAATCGTTTCATGGCTCACAGCGACGATGGCGGCGACCTGTGGATTGGTGCTTATCGCAGCCCGGATCTGCCGGATGGCGGACGTGGAACTTCGTACGGCTTGATGGGCGGGATGATTCGACTGCCAGTAGCGGGGCACGACATTCTCCTGTACAGCAACGTTGATAACGACGCGGGTATCCTGCCTTCCAAAGTGGGAGGTTCAATTGCAACTGGTCGCGAGAAATCAACGGTCTGGGCCAGTTTCGACGGCGGTCGCACCTGGCCTGTGAAGCGGCTCGTTTATGACGGCCCCAGTGCCTATTCGAATCTCGGCGTGGGCCGAGCAGGAACGCCCAGCCAGGGAAAGGTCTTTCTGATCTTTGAAGGTGGCCCCAAAGGGAGTCACGAAGCCGTCCAGATTGTTTCATTCAATTTGAGCTGGTTGCTGAACGGCAAGAATCTGAATGACCTGTTGCCAAAACCATCCACAGAACCCGTTCCAACCAAGTAACGAACTGTTCCAGACAGGAGTTTCCTGATGTCGACAAAATCAGATTCCTTATCGCGACGTACATTGCTGCGAGGGCTCGGCGTATCGATGGCTTTGCCATGGCTCGAGTCGCTGTCGTTCGCGGCAGGTGAAAAAGCGAGTGCATCCGATCGACCACCTGTTCGCACGCTCGTCACATTCACCGGCATGGGCTTCCACTCACAACACTGGTGGGCCAAAGGCGAGGGGGCCGCGATGGAACTTGGACCGTGCCTCAAGCCGCTGGATCCATGGAAAAAGCGGATGGTTTTCCTCCGTGGGCTCTGGAACGAACAAGCAAACAACGGTGTCATCCACTGCATGCAGACGGGAAACATGCTTAGTGGTGCACCGATGTCCAAGACCGAAGTCCGCACAGGGATCAGTTTCGACCAGGTGATGGCTCAGCGACTCGGCGATCGCACTCGCATCCCCTCACTGGTGCTCGGCTGTGAAGGACCGATCCCTGGGCTTCAGGATGGACATCCCTTGCTCTACAGTTCGCACATTTCCTGGAGCACCGCCGTATCGCCGACGTGGACCGAGACACGCCCGGCGCTGGCATTCGATCAGCTTTTCCGTACCGATCGCAATCGCGGTGACCGTCGGGTCGTCGATGCCGTCCTCGAAGATGCCCGGTCACTGCGTCAGCGACTCTCTCTGTCAGACCGTCAGCGATTCGAAGAATACCTCGGCAGCGTCCACGAGATCGAAGGCCGAATCAAGCGGGCAGACAAGCAGCGAGACGCGAACGGCTGGCAGCCAACTCTGGCTGCCCCTGATCGTCCACGACCGGCTGACGGGATTCCGGCTGACATCCCCGAGTATTGGAAACTGATGAACGATATCGTGCTGCTCGCATTCCGCACCGATACGACTCGGATCGCGACACTGAAGTATTGCAACGATGGTTCTGCAGAGACGCACACGCATTGTGGAGCCAAAGACCAGCATCATCAGATGGCTCATACTCAGCCGCAGGAACTGATTCCACTCAACCAGTTCTTCATGTCGCAACTCGCGTATCTGTGCGAGCGAATGGCTGAAGTTAAGGAAGGGGACCGCACTCTGCTCGACAACACCTCTATCATGCATTGTTCGAGCATGTTGCACGGCAATCATGATGCAAAACAGTTGCCGATCATTCTGCTGGGCGGTGCTGGCGGCAAGCTTCAAGGTGGACGTTCGCTGGACTACCTCGATAAGCCGAACCGCCGCATGTGCAGCCTGTTCCTGCACCTGATGGACTGGGGCGGCCTGGAACTCGACCGCTTCGGTGATTCAAACGAGCGGTTGGCAGGGATTTAATGCGATCGATTATGGGTGTGGCCACGTGACAGGGACTGAACCGAACTGCACTGCACTGGTCTGAATCAGTCAAATGACAAACATACTTCTGCCTTGGATTCGATCGAGTGTTGAAGCGCGGTGCGAAAGTCAGTCAGGCAATAGTGTCGCCAACCTGCCCCTTTCCCCCATTTCGCTTCGATCGGGTCGACTACGGAACCAAACATGCAAGAGTCCGGTTCATCGTCTGTGACATCGCATCCTGACGATCGAAGCTGAACAAGGGGATCGCAGAGGAATGAACTCCTCTTCCCTTTGCGTCTTGGCGTCTTTGCGTGAAACTTGGATTACGTCTTGCGAAGCTGAGCTCAACGAGTGTCTTCGTTTCCTCGTCTGACAATTTCAGCCTATCGCTTCTCCGCAGCGGCCTCTGCCTTACGCATGACTCGCAGAATATTGCCACTCATGATCTGGTGGATTTCGGCCGCTTTATAGCCGCGATTCAATAACTCTTGAGTAATGACAGGGTATGTTGAAACATCGTCCAACTGGCGTGGTGTGAGCGGAATACCATCGAAATCAGAGCCGAGTCCGATGTGGTCGATTCCTGCGATTTTTTTCACGTGGTCAATATGATCGCAGACATCGAAGATTGTCCCAGGCTCGATCGGATTCGCCTGTTCCCACGCTCGCAGCTCGCGCTTGAAGTCCGCTTCGACCGGAAACCGCTCTCTCAGTTCACGACTGACGTGAAACATCCGGGATCGTCGACTTGCCGACTTGGGATGGATAAAGCCTGGATAGAAGTTAATCATCACCACGCCACCGTTCTGCTTGACCAGATTCAGCACATCGTCAGGGACATTACGAGGGTGGTTCGCAATGGAACGAGCGGACGAGTGGGAATAGATCACAGGGGCGGTTGTCACACGAATCGCATCTTTCATGGTTTCGTCCGAGACATGCGACAGATCGACCAGCATTCCAAGTCGATTCATTTCTCTTACAACTTCTTCACCGAACAGCGTCAAACCTTCATGACGAGGATCGTCGGTCGCGGCGTCGGCCCAGGATAGTGTGTCCGAGTGCGTCAAAGTCATGTATCCCGCACCGAGTTCATGCAGGCGTCGCAGGTTTTCGATGGAATCCTCAATACAGTGCCCTCCTTCGACTCCGATTAACGAGGCGATTTTTCCAGACTTCTGTATCCGCACGACGTCACTCGCCGTGCGCGCCATTTCGAATGTGTCTGGATAGCGCTGAACCATTGAGCGAACGAGTTGAATCTGCTCAAGCGTCTGCAGGAAAGCCTTCCCTTCTTTCGATGCTGAGGGAGGAATGTAGACAGACCAGAACTGTGCCCCGACATTGCCTGCCTTCAGCCGAGCAATATCGGTGTGAAACTTCGGACCGAGAGATTTTCGAAGATCGGCGCGATCCAGTGACGACCCCGCTTCAGTCCGGATCATCCATGGCAAATCGTTATGCCCGTCGAAGACGAAACTGTCGAAATGAACTTTACGCGCAGCATCTGTGACAACAACGTCGGCTCGCTCAGTCGCAGAAAGAACCGTATTCAGACCGAGGTTCGCGAGGACCAGAAAGGCGATTCGTAGATGGGATATCGTATTCATCAATCGCCCTTGAATGTGATGCCGAGGATTCAACTGCACATGTTTTCACACAATGGTACGACGGTGACTCGCTCGTCAGCCAGTAATGCGACGACGGCATAGCCTAACAACTACCGCTCAATTCGGTCAGCTTCCACGTATCTGGATTTTGACGCCCAACCGTGTCACGGTTGAAAAACGCTCCGCCTCGTCTCTGGTTCCTCGCGTTTCATGTCCGCAAAACAAAAATCGCCCGCCGATCGTTCAATCGGTGGGCGACTCTCTTGGAAATCCGCAGACCCATCAGGTGATCAGTAGGATGCCTGATCCAGAACTTGTTCACCGTAAGCGACGCCGTTCGACGTCATCAACTTCATGAACACAGTCTGGTTCATGCTTTCATTCAAGAACCGGCCTGCACCGTCACACATGATGACATTCACACCACCCGCGTGCTGTGAACTTGGTCGTGGAGCGGTGTATTGTCCTGCCGACAGGTTCCGATTGATGAACCAATCGTCTGGCGATGGTGCCCCGCTGATAACGAGCTGAGCCGACCCGCCGGAGCCTGCATTACCGTAGGTTGCCGTCAGGGTTGAGGTCATTTTCACACCGAACCCGATGGCTGGGGTGTCAGTATCATACCACTTGCCCGCCTGGAGGTTTTCCGTGAGCAGGACAGTTGTCGATGTTCCGTCGCCCGTTGAGACATACTCGAGAGAAGACGAATAGGCAGTCGGATTGCCCCAGATCACCCCAGTGGCAAGACCTACAGCAATATCGTTGGCATCACCCGCACCGGCTGGCAGAGCCCAGTTCATGATTCCGGGGTTATGGCTCAGATCTCGAACTCCCCAAGCACCAGCACCTGCACCCGGTGCCATATGACCTGCGTTCACCACAAAGCTCAGTCCGCCAGCTTTCTTGTATGCGGCCACATGGTCTGGGCACGTAAAGACTTCGAGCGCGACTGCGTCAACAGGGTTGATGGTCATCGTGGAGCCGGACTGAATCGAGTCATTCCGGATATTCTTCAACAGTGCTGAGTTATCCAAAGCGGGGAGCAACAGAATTGTCCAGGGAACGGTCATTGTTCCCTGTTGTCCGCTGCTGTTCGTGACAGTCTGTGTCGACCAAAGAGCTGGCAACGAGCCGTTGTTTGAGGATGCAAAGTTCTGCATCGCCAGTCCGACGTTTCGCATGTTGCTCAGGCACTGGACCTTACGAGCAGCACGGCGAGCCGACTGGACGGCTGGGGCGATCAGGGACGCCAGCACGGCGATGATCGAAATCACCACCAGAAGTTCGATCAGCGTGAAACCGCGACGCGATTTCTTCTTCGTAAAAAAGCGGGTTCTGGTCATAGTCTGGGTTCTCCAAGAGAGGTGATGCTGACGAGCCTTCCGATCGGACTGGGGACAGATTCTGTCTCAGTTGCTCGCCGACTGCAATGTCGTACCAGACTAGTATCGCAAATCTTAGTCCGCAAGGACAAAATTCCTGTAAACGCTTGTCTTACCGGCTGTTTCGCGAAAGTTGAGGGTTTGATGGACTTTTCATGTGTGCAAAAATGCATCGAAAATCGAACGGTTACTGCATTTGAATGCGCTAAATTGGTGCGACTACCGAGCTGGCCCTCTTTCGGCCGCTCCTGACGGCACAAAACCTCGTGGCCGACAGCATGCGAAAGAGCGCCATCCTCTTGTGATGCAAACGGATGAATTTCGAATCTCCTGCGCCTTTTCGTTCGCTCTTTTGCCACAACACGCAGTTCGGGGACGATCGCACAGACATCAGCTCTTGCTTGCGTGGCCAGAATATTGCCACTTGAGGTTGGATTGTGATTCAAAAAATCCGGCACGACCTTGTCGAGGATTCCAATGTCGTGGCACCCGCGTCTCATTCGCCAAGGTTCACCTACTGCTCGATTCACCGAAACAACCGGACAAAAGTGATGTTGTTCCGAAGTCAGAGCAGCTCGCCACAAGGAGAACCTGTTTTAGTCATCGTGAAACGGGTAGTATTCATGAACGCCGTAAGTACATCCCTGGCCGACGGACCACTGTCGCCGTTCTGACTGCATTTTCGCCGAATATCCCTTCGGCTTTTTAATCGCCTGAGAAAACTGATGAATATCCTGCCGATCGTTGGTTCTGATCCCGCCCCTGCACCTGTTTCCGAAACGACCGCGGAACCCGGAAGGTGTAAGGGTTCGTACGCATTCGTCACCCTGGGCTGTCCCAAAAACCTCGTCGACAGCGAGAAGATGCTCGGCACGCTGGCCTTGGATGGCTATGCCCTGGTTTCCGATCCCGATGGAGCAGACTTTGTAATCGTCAACACCTGCGGCTTCATCGAAAGTTCACGGGCCGAATCCAAAGCGGTCATTCGTGAAATGCTCGATCTGAAGAAAGCAGGAAAGACGAAAGGGGTCATTGTCGCTGGCTGTCTGCCTCAACGATTGGGCCCGGCGCTTCTGGGCGAAATGCCCGAAATTGATCATATCGTCGGTGTCTTCGGACGCGATGAAATCAATCGCGTTGCAGACCATCTGATTGGCGGTGCCCGCGAACAACGAGAACTGTTCCGCCCAGCCCCGCTGAAAGCAATGGATGATCGCGAACGACTCCGTCTCACGCCGTCCCACTATGCCTATCTGAAAATCAGCGAAGGCTGCGATCGGACCTGTACTTTCTGCTCGATCCCCAAGATGCGTGGCAAGCACATCACCAAGCCCATCGAAATGGTCATCGCTGAGGCAACCGAACTGGCGAAAGATGGTGTTCGCGAACTGAACATTGTCGCTCAGGATACGACCTATTACGGTCTGGATCTTTACGGTGAAGTTCGGCTGGTCCAGTTGCTGCGAGAACTTGAAAAAGTCGACGGGATCGACTGGATCCGCCTGATGTACCTGTATCCGATCAATTTCTCGGACGAACTGATCGACACGATCTCGGGATCTGGCAAGATCATTCCATACCTCGACATGCCTCTGCAGCACATCAACGACACCATGCTGCGACGCATGCAGCGCCGGGTGAATCGAGCCCAGACCGAAGAACTCGTTCAGAAGTTGCGCAGCCGTATCGAAAACCTGGTGATGCGAACAACGTTCGTCGTTGGTTTCCCCGGCGAGACGGATGAACAATTCGAAGAACTGAAAGAGTTTGTTGAGGAAGCTCAGTTCGAACGGATGGGCGTTTTTCCGTATTCACTGGAGCCTGACACTCCCGCAGCCAAACTGGAAGGACATCTTCCGGAATCGGTCAAGAATGCTCGCCGCGACGAATTGATGGCGATTCAGCAGCAGATTGCATTCGACTATGGCGACACACTGGTTGGGAACGAAATCGACGTGCTGATCGATGAGCAGGTCGAGGATGGACTTTGGCGAGGCCGGGGTTACATGGATGCTCCAGAAATTGACGGAGAAGTCTTTGTCACCGGCGAAGACCTTCAGCCAGGGATGTTTGTTCCGGTTGAGATTGTGGAGCGCCGGGACTACGACCTGATAGGAGTCGCACTCGATGACGACGACTCAGCCGAATAACGTCTCAGAAAAATCGCTCAACCTCCCCAACGCCATCACGTTGTCCCGGTTGCTGCTGTCTTTCGTCTTGTTTGCCATCATTCAGCAGGGTGAGCACTGGCTGCTGGCCGCGGGATTGTTTGTCTTTGCGGTCGCTACCGATGTGCTGGATGGGTGGATTGCCCGCAAATATCAGTTGATCACTCAACTGGGCCGTATCCTCGATCCGTTCGTCGACAAGTTTATCACGGCTGGAACGTTCTTGTTTCTTTTGCCGGTGAAAGGTTCGGGGGTCACCCCATGGATGGTCGTCATTGTTCTCGGCCGGGAAATGCTGGTGACCAGTCTGCGCGGCTTTCTGGAACAGCGAGGTGCAGACTTTTCTGCTTCCGCCAGCGGAAAGCTGAAAATGTTTCTGCAATGTGCCGCCGCGACAGCAGCCCTGGTGGCTCTGCATCCACCACTGGCAGGCTGGACTTCGGGCGGAATTTCCCTCGCTCTGATTCGCGATGTTCTGCTGTGGCTGATGGTCGCAGTGACCGTCTGGAGCGGCTACATCTATGTGCAGCGAGCGATCGCGATTCTGCGTGGTCAGCAGAAGGCGTGATTTCACACCAGGCATTCGAACGCGAAATGTGATTGTGAGAGCGCATCCCGTTTAAGTGTACAGCACGTTCGACTACTTAATTGTCGAAGTCCCCCTTCGCGTGCTTCGTTGTAGATCACTCGTTATTTGCAAGAATCTGTTGACCACGAAGCTCACGAAGGGCACGAAGGGGGGGAGTGCTGCACTGGATGCGTGCCAACACATGGCCGTGATAGACTTCTCAACCGGTACGCGCTGGTAGTGTGGGCCGCACTTCCGTGTCGCGTCGAAACATGGGTTGGACGCTGCCGTTTGATGTCCGCTTGACGCCACGCTTCAACGGAATGCGAGCTAGGTGAACGCCTTTCGGAGCGTGGCCAGGCTGCTGGGAATTGCGGTTGTCGGGGCTTCCTTTCCTTCCATCTCCAGCGAGATGTATCCGCGGTAGTTGTGTTTCCGCAGGATGCCTGCGACGCGAGCATAATCGATGTCGAGCGAATACCACTCACCACCACCGGGATACGTCTTTGCCTGAACCAGGACGGCCTTCGGAGCCAACTGGTCCATCTGCTCGTACATGTTTTCCAGAAAGTTCCCCGTATCGAGGGTTGCCTGCAGCCAGGGGGACTTCAGGGCGTCAATCACCCGCAACACCCCCGTGGCTTCGCGGCCCAGGCCCCAATGGTTTTCCAGTCCCATCACCACACCCAGGGCTTCAGCACGCGGAAGAAGTGCTTCAAAGCTGCGATTAACCCATTCGAACCCCTGATCATCCGTGTAACCGGACAACCGTGGTTCGATCCCTTTGTTCGCCATCAACTCATCGAAGTTCTTGCTGGTTCCCCATCGCCCGGTGTTCACTCGAATTGTCGGGATGCCGAGTTCATGGGCCAGTTCCAGGCAGCGAGTTGTATGTTCAATGTTTTTCTTGCGTTTCTCTTCATCGGGCGTGACGAATCCCTGATGTGTTGAGAATCCCATCAGATCGAGTCCCAGCGTAAACGCTCGGCGCTTCAGTCGATTGAGGAGTGGTTGATCGACCTGTCCTCCCGCCGCCTTGGCCGCTTCTTCCATATGAACATGCAGGATTTCAACGCCATCAAACCCCATGTCAGCTGCTTGTTCGAGGCAGGTTTCGATCGGAGTTGGTGCCCCGCGAAAATGCCAGAACGAATAGGTCGATACGCCAATGCGGTACGCTCGCACAGGTTTGGATGCCTCAGCCGAAATCACGGGACTCACCAGTCCTGCAGATAGCCCCGCAGTTGCCAATCCCAGCAATTCACGACGAGAAATCGACATGGCGTATTCCTTTGGGGGGGCTAGAAAAAAGAGCCGTGTTCAACCTGAATCAATATTGAATCAAGTTGCCGACATTACTGACAGCGAAAGCCAGTGTAGAATGGCAACGAAAAAACCGCAGTCCGCCCATAACGAACGGACTGCGGTTGGAATTGACTTTGGGCAGAGGCGTCGTTTTCCGCGAGCGCTGCGGTCGACGAAACTACTGGACCTCAGTATTCAGTCCCGATCAGGGGTTCTTGCCTGGCAGCTTGCCGTCCTTGATCAGATCGCCGAAGGTCTTGCCTTCGGTGCTGCTCTTGGCGGCTTCAGCCTTCTTCAGAGCTTCTTCGACAACCTTGGCGTCCTTGATGTCCTTGCCGCCAAGACCTTCACCCATGGCCTTACCGTAATCATTGCGGTTCGACTTCTTTTCGCCAAAGTGGCAAACGCCGCACTTGGCGCTTTCCGCCGCGTCCTTGAGCGCTGGGTAGGTGGTATTGAAGCTCTTCAGATAGCCAGGGCGAGCCTGAGCATCTGGCGCACCGACGAGTGCTGCCGCAACAAATGCCACGCCACAGGCAATCCACGTCCAACTCTTCCGCATGAACTGTCTCCTAACCGTGTGACTTTCAACGAACGACGGTGCGATCCGAAACGATCACATCAGTGATGTCTCCGAATCTAAACGTTTGAAATCCTCAATGGATGAAACACCGCCCAGATCCAGAACAGATTAGACGCGGGTGTCCATGTCGTGTCAACTGTGGAATGTGAGACTTCCCACATCTCAACTTGTTGCCTGCCATGCCATATCAAAACACGTTAAACTGTTTCTTCCCGTGTCTCGATCAGATTTTTCCTGATCGATCCACCTGTCAAACCCGATTGAGGTCGTTGATGAAATTCCCTGGAATTCTTTGTGCACTGATTCTGATGGGGCACGCAGTCAACATGGCTTGCTCTGCAGAGCCAGCCAGCCCCCCGAACATCGTTATCATTCTCGGTGATGATCAGGCCTGGACTGACTATGGATTCATGGGGCACCCCGAGATCAAAACTCCGCACCTCGACAAACTCGCTGCAGAAGGAGCCTGCTTTGCCCAAGGCTATGTCCCGTCCAGCCTGTGTCGGCCGAGTCTAGCAACGTTGATCACCGGGCTTTATCCGCATCAGCACAAGATCGTCGGCAACGATCCTCCCAAGGGGACGGATCGAGCCGAAATGCTGCGCCATATCCGACGATTGCCCACTCTTCCAAAACATTTGAAAGAAAAGGGTTACGTCAGTTTCCAAAGTGGGAAGTGGTGGGAAGGCCGTCCCGAGGAGGGGGGATTTACCTCGGGAATGACGCACGGAGATCCCTCACGCGGCGGACGCCACGGGGATCTGGGGCTGAAGATCGGTCGCGAGGGGATGAAACCCGTATTCGATTTCATTGACAGCACAGGCGGAAAGCCGTTCTTCCTGTGGTATGCCCCCATGCTGCCGCACACGCCTCACAATCCGCCTGCCCGACTTCTGGCGAAATATCAGAAGGAAGGAAAACCGCTGACGATCGCCAAATACCACGCGATGTGCGAATGGTTTGACGAGACCTGCGGGGAACTGCTTGGTTATCTGGACCAGAAGAACCTCGCCAAAAACACGATCGTGGTGTTCGTGACGGATAACGGCTGGATTCAGCTCCCCGATTCGCCACAATTTGCTCCGAAAAGCAAACGATCCCCGTACGATGGCGGCCTGCGAGCCCCCATTCTTGTTCGCTGGCCGGGAAAGATCGCCCCGCAACGGATTCAGACTCCGGTCAGTTCGATCGACATTGTTCCAACTCTATTGACTGCTGTCGGAATCACTCCGAAAGAACCGCTGCCTGGGCAGGATCTCGCCGCAATCACCGCAGCCGGTGGAAAGTCAGATCGCACTGCCCTGTATGGAGCGATCTTCGGACATGATGTCGTCGATATTGATCGGCCGGAAGCCAGTCTGCAGTTTCGCTGGTGTCGGCAGGATCAGTGGAAACTGATTCAACCACACGATGCAACTCTTCCCGTGGAACTGTACGATCTGTCGAAAGACCCGCGCGAAGAGTCGAACCTGGCGACCACACAACCTGAACTGGTCAAGAAGCTGCAGAAGCAGATTGACGGATGGTGGCCGATTCCGTGACTCATGTGTGGGGTCTGCAAACGCCTGTTTGATGATCTTGAAGGAAAATCACGTCGATGTCAGCCAAGTTGATTGATGGTAAAGCGATCGCAGCCTCGATTCGAAATCAATTGGTCGCTGAAGTAGCGGCCTTTCGTGAATCAACAAGCATTGTCCCCAAACTTGCCGCAGTGCTCGTTGGCGACGACCCCGCCAGTCAGGTTTACGTTCGCAACAAGGAACAGGCGTGTGCGAAGATTGGCATGGCGAGTGAACTCTTTCGATTGCCTGCCACAACGACACAGGCGGAGCTATTGGATCTGGTGGCAAAGCTGAATTCTGATACCTCCATCCATGGCATCCTGGTGCAATTGCCGTTGCCGCGGCACATCAACGAAACGACGGTTCTCGATGCGGTTAACCCACTGAAGGACGTTGATTGCTTTCACCCTGAAAATGTCGGGTTGATGGTTCAGGGACGCCCTCGATTCAGGCCGTGTACGCCGCACGGCGTGCAGGTACTGTTGCAGGAATCAGGTACTGTTGTTGACGGCGCCCACGTTGTGGTCCTGGGACGCAGTGAAATCGTCGGCAAGCCAGTCGCAATGATGCTCGTTCAGAAGGGGGAAACCGCCAACGCAACCGTCACAATCTGTCACAGCCGGACTCAAAACCTTACTGAAATCATCCGCTCTGCCGACATCTTAATCGCAGCGATTGGAAAGCCGGAATTCGTCACCGCAGAAATGGTTAAGCCGGGAGCCGTCGTGATCGATGTCGGGATCAATCGAGTCGACGAAAGGCTGGTGGGCGATGTCGCGTTTGACGCTGTCTCGCAGGTCGCTTCGGCCATCACACCTGTTCCAGGTGGTGTTGGACCGATGACGATTGCGATGTTGCTGAAGAACACTCTGACAGCAGCTCGAATTCAGAATTGAAGCTGAAGCATCGACACATTCAATGCGAAGCGGTGATCGCTGCCAGGAATCACTGTGCTGGCGCTGTCGTATCCTCGGCAACGCGGCGCAGCACATAGTTCATCGATCCATCGCTGTCTCGCATTTCGACCTGATGGTCTTCGACACAATCCAGGAGATAAACGTACCGTTCACCCCAGGTATTCATTGCAGATCTGGCGGGCTTTTCGGGCGTTCCTTTGAGAATGTCGATCGTGACAACAGCCCCTTCGACCGACCACTCCATATCGAATTCCAGGCGTTTTCCGTAGAGCAGTCGCCCGGTCAGATCGAGATCCAGAATCATCCTGGCGGTCCCGTCCGCCTTTAAAATCAAAGTCCGAGTCCCGAAAAACGAGTCTTTCCACTGACCGACCAGTTGCGCCGGGTCGACCTTCGTCAGTTTTGGCTGAAGGCCGGCCTTGGCTGGCTCGACAGGCTTCTGGGGCTCAACCTGCGGTGTTTCGGTCACGGTTTTCGCAGGTTCAGGTTCCGGCAACGCGGCGTGTTCGGCAGTCATGACAGGTGGCTGCGGGGGCGCAGGGCTCTCGACGGCCAGCGAACCACTGCAGCCAGGTAATACGACCGCCAGCGACACCGAAATCGTCGCCCAGCATATACCGGAACTGACTGCAAAGACATTGTTTTTCATGGCATCTGCCCGCATCCGACGGAACATTTCACAACAATTGAATGACCGCTCTGACCGAATACTATCATCGGAAATTCTATGATGACAGGTCAATCCCGGGGCTGAACAGGACCAATGCTTTAATGAAGGGGGCAGTAGGTTGATATTTCGTCATTCCAGCGGAAGCGGGAATCCAGTTTCTTTCGCATTCCACCAACGGCCTCATATTGTGCTCGGGTGCCACTGGCGACGGCTTTGAGTCGCCAGTGCGATGTGACTTAAACCTGACGAAACCAAATTTCGATGAAGTCCGGTTCAACCATCGCGCACCTGTCAACTCGCCAGTGGAAATCCAGAGCCATCGCCACTGGCCGCTAACACAGCTTATGGACCTTAAAACAGACTCCTGAGAACATCGCTTCGATGCCTACTCCCTGCTCCGACGCGGCACGGAAGTACTATCCTTCGCGTCCCGAATACAATGAATCGATCACAGAACCATTCCGAAGTGGACTCGAACGCCCCAGGGGGTCGAGCAAGAATGCTTCATCGTCGACTCCAAGGGCATTGTAGACCGTCGTGCACAGATCGGCAGGTGACCATGCCCGCGAAATCGGGTAGGCCGCAATCGAATCGGACTGTCCAATGACCTGACCGCCACGCACACCAGCGCCAGCAGCCAGCAGAGAATAGACCGCAGCCCAGTGATCTCGCCCCGGCAGTTTTTCGCCAGGCAGGTTAGAGACCTTGGGTGTCCGGCCAAACTCACTCATGACAATCACCAGCGTTTGGTCGAGCAAGCCACTTGAAGAAAGATCATCCATCAACGCCGCCAGACCACGATCGACTTGAGGCAACAGAGTGTTTTTTAATCGTCCCCAGTTATCAACGTGCGTGTCCCATGTCTGCACGATTCCCATTGTTGCTTGAATCACGGGAACCCCCGCTTCTACAAGGCGACGGGCCAGCAGGATCGACTGGCCGAACTTGTTGCGGCCGTAACGTTCGCGAGTTTCTGCGGACTCGCGGTCGATCTGGAATGCCGTCGTGACCTTGGCTGATGTGAGCAGCGAGAACGCCACATCCTGCTGCTCGACAAACGAGCAACTCGGGCGATCCGAAGCCAGTTGAGCCGGGTGGTTGATCTGTTCGAGCAAGTCACGTCGCGACTGCAAACGCTGAGGTGTCATGCCTGGCTGCAACGACAACGCATCCACCTTGAAGTTCGGATCATTGGGATCCTGATTGATCTGCCAGGGATCATGTCGAGGCCCCAGGAATCCCGAATACTGCCCCGGCCATGTCAACGGCCCTTCGATGTAGTAATTGGGCAGCGAAACCCCCGTCGGAATCCCGTCACGACGAGGCCGAACATAGTCGAGTGCCGCTGCCATATTGGGAAAATCTGTGCGCGACTGAACTCGATCCAGGTCACTTGCACCGCGCGGCACAGGCGTTGGCCGACCTGTCAGAGCAACGTGAGTCGCCAGAAGATGATTGTGCTCGGTGTGCGACATCGACCGGACGATCGACCAGCGGTTTGCCTGTTGAGCCAATAATGGCAGGTGCTCTGAGACTGTCACACCGGGAATCGTCGTGTGAATCGTCGAAAACTCACCCCGAATTTCGACGGGGGCCTGCGGTTTGGGATCGAGTGAATCGAGTTGGCTGAGTCCACCACTCATCAGAACGAACAGCACCGACTTGGCACGCCCGGTTCCAGGATCGGCAGACGCAGAGCGGGCAAGGCCGGATAATCCTGACGCCACAACGCCAGCCCCTGCTGCCTGCAAGAATCCACGGCGACGAATCTGGTATTGAGGAGTGATCATGATGCCGTTTCGATGAAAATCAGGCAGGAATGTCAGCAGATTCAATCGGCAGGAACAAATCCTCTTTCACCAGCATGATCACGAATTCGCGATTTCAGGTTCGATTCAACACCTGAAACCAGACTTCGCCTGGCTCCAAACGAAAATCGCTCGAATTATGAACCGAGAATCAAAGCCGGAATTGGACTTAAGTACCAGCCACTCTTTCAGTTTATCGGAACGAGAGGCTGGAACAAGGGAGACATTTTCCGGGAACCGGCGATCAGACATCGATTCCAGAACATGAGAAATCGAGATTCCCGCCTGCCGATTCGTCGAAAAACAGACCACAACGTCAGTGCGACGACGATGTCGGATTGAGCAGGTGCTGTAACGCCCCTTCCAGCGACGGGTACTGAAACTGGTAGCTGGATTCGCTCAACCGGTACGGCATGACTCGAGAACTCGCCAGCAACAGATCCTTGGCCATCTCACCAAGCGCGAAACGAGCCGCCAGAGCCGGCATCGGCAGAATCGTAGGACGCCCCAGAACGCTACCGAGTGTCTTGGTAAATTCACGATTCGTCACCGGATTTGGTGCTGTCACGTTGATCGGGCCGGTGATCTTCGAATTCGCGAGGCAATGTTGAATGGCCCCGACGACGTCATCGAGTGCGACCCAGCTCCAGTACTGGCGGCCACTCCCCATGATCCCACCGACGCCCATGCGGAACGGAGTCAGCATCGCTTTCAGGCCACCACCGTCAGGGCTGAGGACGACGCCAATTCGCAGGTTGACTACCCGAATCCCCTGCTTGCGAGCGGGTTCGCACGAGGCTTCCCAGTCGCGAACGAGGTCCGCCAGAAAGCCCGTCCCACCCGCAGCCGATTCTGTCAGAATTTCCTGACCACGGTCCCCATAGAAGCCGATCGCAGAAGCACAGATCAACGTTTTAGGAGGAGTCTTGAGCTGACATAAGGTTTCGCAGAGGAACTTCGTCGTCTCAACGCGACTCCGCCGCAGCCGCTCCTTGACAGCGACATTCCAACGTTTTGCAGCAATATTTTCGCCAGCGAGATGAACGACGGCATCCAACCCTTCCAGGCGAGATTTCGGCAGGTTCCGATTGTCTGGATCCCAGGTGAGATCGTCTGCCTCAACCGGATTTCCTCGAATCAGCCGCAGGACTTCGTGTCCATGTTTGCGGAGATCTGCGACAAGTGCCTTACCCACCAGGCCGGTTGCCCCCGTGACAAGAACCTTCATGGTCTGCTGTCCTTCTTGGATGTCATCTGTCTGATTATCAATTTCGATGCACGTAACGCCGCAAACTGCGAGACGGCATATTCTAGCAGAGGTGTCACGTCAGAACCCAGCAACAGGCGAACAGAAAGTAATTTTGGCCTCCGCACGTATCGGTGTGCGGTTCCAGATCGCGGCAGTAGCCAGTAGCCGAACTCGTAAGAGGTCGGACGGAAGTCGAACGTAGTTTCCCCGCACCTTTGGGGTGAAAACGCAGGTGAGGATCTCTGGTCGATCGTTAAGCGAGTTTTCCTTGGGCGATTCGTCACTCGCAGATTCTCTGAATCTTTCTTCGCCGACCCATCCGGGCCAACCGTTCACCCGGTCAGGGCCTCTTTTGTCCTTTTGGCGGGAGGAAAGATTCCGAGATACAAAGAACGAGGTGCGTTGACCACGGAATTCACCATGCTACAATCGCGACCGCAGTTCCCGACAAGGCTGTCGCACAATGGTACGCCATAGGCAGGTGAGACACCTGCCGCAAAAACATCAACGGGATGTAGCTCAGCTTGGCTAGAGCGCTACGTTCGGGACGTAGAGGCCGCAGGTTCAAATCCTGTCATCCCGACTTAACTGGATTGAAGGCCGTTTGACGAGTTCGTCAAACGGGTTCATCCGAAGTTTTGGGGGGAAGAGTTAAGTCGTTGTTGTCATCCAGTCAAGGAGAATTTGGCGTGGTGTAGTG
>CAXBSB010000180.1:0-16583 GCA_963977965.1 uncultured Schlesneria sp. | reverse complement strand
AACTCCAACGGAGTTGCGTCTTAAAGCCCAGGGTTGCTCACGAAGTGAGCTACCCTGGGTCTGGACGATCCCAACCGTGTACCCCAACGGGGTTCCGTCATCATTCTGGACGTAACCCTTTCTGGGTAAATGAGTCTTCTGCACGCATTCCCAGGGTAGCACGGGCGTCGTTCAACTTGCTCCAACCGCCCGTAAGTCGGTGGCGATCTTGGCTTCGGAACGCCCCATGCTCCTCAAGAGATCGGCATATCGCTCCCGCCTGCCCTGATAACTCGGATGCTCGTGCCCAGTAAGACGCTTGAAATCGACGGCGATCGCCAGCGCGCGGCGCATCATCGGCTCGGCTTCCTCCAGACGGTTCGTATCCTGAAGCAACTGCGCCAGGTTGTTGAGATCGATGGCGACGTCGGGGTGGTCTGGTCCGTAGGTCTGCCCGTCAATTGCCAGCACGCGGCGCATCATCGGCTCGGCTTCCTCCAGACGGTTCGTATCCTGCAGCAACAGCGCCAGGTTGTTGAGACGGATGGCGACGTTGGGGTGGTCTGGTCCGTAGGACCGTTCTTCAATCGCCAGTGCGCGACGCATCATCGGCTCGGCGTCTTCCAGACGGTTCGTCGCCTTAAGCGTTTGAGCGAGGTTATTCAGTCGAAGTGCAACCTGCGTCGATTCAGCACCAAACGTCACTTCATCAAGTTGCAATGCCCGTCTTCCCAAATCTTCTGCTTGGTGATGCAGAGCTTTTGCCCAAAGCAAGCTCGCTAGATTTCCCATTAAGTCCGATGTGGGCTGACTGATTTTGTGCTCACACGCGTACTCAATCAGAGTAGCAACGTGAATTCGGACAGGATTCCAGCGGGGCCATGAACGGATGTCCCATGGCGGAGGATCGTTTGGCAAATAGTCATTGATGACCGACAATGTCTCGTTCAGCGATGCGGTGAGTTCCTCGGGGTTCAGGCGTTCACGAGTCACTTCCTGGACCAGACGGTGGACGCTGAAGGCTGTTCGGTCCGGTTCCCACTGAATCAAGCCGTAACGCGATAACCCTGATCGAGCGTCCTCTGCATCGCCGGGCTTACCTGGGACCGTACTTTCGGCGGCGATTCGCTGGACGCCATTGCTGATCGCTCGTTCGGCTGCCTCCGTTTGCCAGACCGCAACGGGAATCGGCGCCGGAGCGAACCAACTCAGCAGATTCAGCAACGTTCTGCTGGCTGGATCGAGTTGATCGAATGAGGTTTCCCATGTGACGGCCACGCTGTGCGGGTACTTCATGCGAACGGGGTCAAACCACTTCAGCACTTTTTGTTCACGAGCACGCCAGCGAGACAGGTATCCGGCGAACGATTCCTGATTGGCATCAATGAATGCCCCCGCCTGTTCCAATGCCAGTGGCAATCCCGCCAATTGCTCCGCCAGTTCAACAACGGCGTTGTCGTCACCCGGTTCGATTCGCCGTTTCCCTTGGGTCCGTTCTCGCAGGAATTCGATCGACGCGGCGGGAGTCAGTACTTCCAGATCCAGTCGTTCAACACCCCCGCTCCAGTCCCCGTACCGTGACGTGATCAGGACATGCCCCGTGGCTAGATAGGGCAATAACTCTTCCACCGATTCAGCGGCCTGAGGATCGTCGACGTTGTCGAGAATCAAGAACCAGCCGGGGTTGTCTGCCAGCCACTTGACCGCCGCCGCGTACCGCACCCGATGTTCAGGATTGTTGTGCTCGGGCAGGTTGAGAACGAGTGGACCGCACAGATCGGCCAGATTTTTCTCTAACGTCTCGGGCCGGTCCGCCGCGACAAACAAGACGGCAGAGTATTCGTCCGCATGCTGCCAGGCATACTCCACGGCCGCCCGAGTTTTCCCCAGCCCGCCCAGACCATGAACGGCCTGCGTCCCCACAATCGCCACATCGTGCCGACCTGCTTTCAATTTGCTGCGAATCGTCGCCAAGAACGCATCGCGCCCTTTAAACAGTTCGCCCAGTCGAACGAAGGGAAGATGTATCGGACGATGTGACTGCGAACTCTTGCTGGAGACCTCTTTCGTTTGGAGCTTCAATGCTGGACACGCATTGAGGATAAACGTGCGAAGCTCGTTGTAATCATGCTCATCGTCAGGTGCAGACCGCAGCGGTTTTCCCTGACACGCCGCGAGTCCTTCCAACCCCACATTCGCCAGCCATTCGCGTGATGGCATCTGTCGTTCCTGCAGACAAACCGGAATCACTCGATGACCGGATTCATGCAGGCCAAGAGCCAGAGTTATCTCTTTGCGAACCCAGTCCTCAGGATCACTCAACCGAGGAAACCCTGCCCGCGGATGGCCGTCTGGAAACTTCACCTTGTCCCATTCTGGACCAATGATCGACAACATCACAGGACATCGCTTGACCGCCTCTTCAAGCTGAGTCGGCCACTGTCCAGGCTCCAGATGCTGCTTGTCCCAAAAGATATTCTCCTCACCGAAATCCCGTACGAGATGCTTATACAACATCGTGACGAGATCGATGGAATCCTTAATCCGGTAGTTGATAAAGATCATGTCGCCATCCAGCATGCAAAACGGAACAACTATCTATCGCGATCGCAGTGTAATACACCAAGCCGGGATAATCATCCGTTAGAATGTTTCGAGCGAGCAAATGTCTGTTTCAACGCCGGATGGGACCAGCACCCTTCGAGCGCAGGCCACGGTTAGACTCAAACGCCGGAAAAACCCGGCTCGTGTGGCACGCCATGAGGTCTTCCGAAGGGCGTGGTCATGCGCGTCAACCTGCATCCTTTTCGTCACCTGCGGCAGGGGACTGCTACGAACGCGATCATGCCAATTGATGCCAATTGGAATCTCTGTTGACCTGTATCCCATCTGGCGCTTGACCATTGCATGATTGTGGAGGGTTCTGTCGAGTACCACGCCCTTCGGAAGACCTCATGGCGTGCCACACGACCGGCGGGGAATCACTTGTCAGGGCAAACGAGCCCCACCTCCGGCATCGCAACATCAACGATTGTTAATACCCAAACCGGACGGCCTTGACCATTGCCGATCGCGAGAAATCGGCTGTGCGAAAGTGGTTCCGTCCTTCCTGTTTCTGAGAACTTTCCCGCGTGTCAACATCATTGCTTGACACTCTTGTCGCGAACTTCCTAGAGTTCCCTGAACATTGCTCATGATGTGGCAATGATGTTTCAGGAGCTACGAAAGCCCCACGTTGCATTCCGTGCGACGGCGGGGCTTTTTTGTTTCCATCGTCGGGGAAGTTCATGCCAACGTCGATCCGCTCTCTGGTCCCACTGTTGGGACTGGTTCTTGTGGTGGGCTGCCACAAAGCACCCGAAGTCACTTCGTTCGTTGACAATCCGCAGATGAAATCTCTTCCTGCCGAAATTCAGGATGGGATTCGCAAATACCTGCTGGAACATTGCGGGACGCCATCCCACCCGCGCAATTACGTCGAAGGGGTCCCCGACACCAAGGCCGAGCGACGCCTCGAACTTGGCAAGCAAATTTACACCCGCCGTTGCGTTCAATGTCACGGCACATCGGGTGATGGTGCGGGACCTCAGGCGGCCTTTCTGTATCCCCGTCCGCGTGATTATCGCAAAGGGATCTTCAAGTTCACGACCACCGGTTACGGCAACAAACCGGTCCGCGAGGATCTGGTTCGGACGATCAAGCAGGGGGTCTCGGGGACATCCATGCCATCCTTCCATCTGCTGAAGGATCCCGAGGTTCAGGCCGTGGTTGACTATGTACTGGCGCTGACTCACCGCGGTGAACTCGAATACCAACTAGCTCTCGATCACGAATCCGAAAGTAAGTTCGACCCCGAAGTCGGCAAAGATGCGATCGCACTGATCAAGGGGCGTTGGGTGGAAGCACAGGGACTCGTTTTCAATCCGTTGTCGCCCCAGCCGGTCTTTACTTCTGAGCATATCGCTGCGGGCAAGAAAGCGTTTCTGACCAAGGGCTGTGCGAAGTGTCATGGTGAAGATGGACGCGGCCAGACCCCTGACAATCTTGGAGGAAAACTGGTCGACAAGGACTGGGGTACCCCGACGCGGGCTGCTGACCTGACGTCCGGGATGCTGCGAGGCGGGCAGCAGCCGCTGGCTGTCTATCGCCGGATTTTCGGTGGGATCAACGGGACGCCGATGCCCGAGTTCCGACGTGAACTGGCTCAAGACCCTGACATGGCGTGGAACCTGGTCGCCTATGTTCTGCATGTCTCTGGCCGTCGCCGAGCCGGTGAACAGCCCCCTTCAGGCAGTATTGCTCCTTACATTACGACCCTGAGTACTGCTCAGCCCAAGTCGGATCAACCGGAATAACTGGCGCGAGGTAACCAAACCGTGGATCATAACACCGTGCCCACAAAGCAGCAGGAATTCGAAGAACTCAAGTTGCGAGTAGCGCAGCTTGAACGTGAGTTGTCAGAAGCTCAGACTGAGGTTCCCTGGAAGCCGACCGAGTTCTATGCCGCGTATTACGCGACGACGGGCTTTCTGCTGGGTGGAGTCGCCGCGCTGATTGCTCTGCTGGTCAACATGCTGGGAGCTCCGCTGGCGGGACGACATCCGCTGGAACTGATTCGCGTTTACCTGACCTTCCCACTGGGTGAAAAGGCGTTGCAACTGGCAACGGCCGGAGCGAAGAATCAGGCCGTTGACGACAACCTTCTGCTGATATTTGGTTGCTGCCTTTACATGGGAACCGGCATGGTTCTGGGGATCCTGTTTCAGGTGGCAATCCAGAAGTTCGCTCAACCGCCAACGCTCGCCAAGCGAATGGTCGTCGGTTCCGTGCTGGCGATCGCGGTCTGGGCCGTGGCGTTCTACGGGATTCTCAGTTGGCTGCAGCCAATGCTGTTCGGCGGAAACTGGATCGTTGATCCCAATCATCTGCCGATCTGGGTTGCCGTCGGAACACACCTGATTTTCGGATGGGCGATGGCGCTGCTGGCACCGCTGGGTGAGTACACGCCTTACCGTCGAGTTGGCGACACTTCGGGCACGTGAGATTCGAGTTTCTGATACTTGTGAAAAATCGCTGAATGACACGAACCATTTGAATGGGTTCTGGAGCAAGCATGAATACGGAATCGGCTTCAACACCTTTGCCACGCCACGACGACCTGGTCGACGAGCGACTGGTCAGTTTGTACTTCGTTACGGCACTGGCCTATCTGTTCATCTCGATGATGGGTGGATTCCTGATGGCACTGCAACTGGTGCACATGAATCCGCTGCGCGGGATCGAACTGATGTCACCTGGACGCTGGCGTATGATCCATACCAATGCGGTTGCCTACGGCTGGCTGGCAAACGCGTTTCTCGGTGCCTTGCACTGGGCTGTTCCTCGCCTGACGTTGCGGCCCGTCTTTCACAAAGGACTTTCGTACCTGATCTACGGGGCGTGGCAGCTGGTAGTTCTCAGTACTGCCGTGGGGATTCTGCTGGGTGAAGCCCAGGGTCTGGAATGGGGCGAAACGCCTGTCTGGATCGACCCGGTCGCACAACTCGGCCTGCTGCTGGTCGCGATCAACTTCATGGCTCCGATCGTCAAGATGAAAGGACCCATGTATGTCACTCTCTGGTACTTCATGGCGGCGTTCATCTGGACCTTTCTGACGTACGCCATGGGGAACTTTATTCCTCAATACTTCCTGTGCGGCTCCAGTGCTGGTGCTGTCGGCGGCCTGTTCATCCACGATCTGGTCGGTCTGTTCGTCACCCCGCTTGGCTGGGGGCTGATGTACTACTTCGTTCCGATTCTGCTCAAGAAGCCAATGTGGAGTCACGGGTTGTCCCTGGTCGGTTTCTGGGGACTGGCCTTCTTCTATCCGCTGCAGGGGATCCATCACTTCCTGTACACACCGATTCCCATGTTCCTGCAGCATGGTGCGATCGTTTCGACAATCGCCGTGGAAATGGTGGTGATGACCGTTGTGATCAACTTCTTCGTGACACTACGAGGAACTGGCCGGGCCTTTTTTGACAACATGCCGCTACGCTGGTTCTACACGGGGATGGTCTTCTACTTCCTGACGTGTCTGCAGTGTGCGTTCCAGACGACGTTGCCATTCCAGGCGTTGATTCACTTCAGCGACTGGGTTGTCGGTCATGCTCACATGGTGATGTTTGGCGTCTTTTCCATGTGGCTGCAGGGGATCATGATTTACCTGTTCCCGCGGTTGTTCAAGACGGACTGGTACAGCAAGAAACTGTGTGAATATCACTACTGGCTGTCGACTGTCGGACTGTTTGTGATGGCTGCCGACCTGATCCTGCTGGGGGTCTTCCAGGGATTCTGGTGGGCTTCCCTGGAAATGTGGGAAGTCTCGGTCGACGGTTCGCAGCCATTCTGGATCCTGCGCCTGGTCGCCGGATTGTCGATGGTGGGGGGCTTCCTGGCCTTTGCTGTGAATATCTATCAGACGTGGCTGAAGTCGAAGAGTGCGACGGCCACAACTGCTGCCTGACGGAAAAATATCGCGGTAACGACATCGTTTCCGAATGTTCGTGATGACTGGATCAAAACATGTTTGAAAGTAAGTCGGGTGTCCTGCTGATCGCCGGGCTGTTTTTCTTCGGGCTGGCGTTCGTCTCGAACGTCGTCGTGCCGGTCATCATGTACCGGGATCTGCCAGAGAAGACTGCACTGGAAGTTGTGAACGGCAATCTGCGTTACCAGTTTGAAGACCTCGCCAAGCGGTATCCCGAAGAGTTCAAAAAGGCTTTCGGTGAACCACCTGCCAGTGAAGCGGAACAGCAGAAGTGGTGGAACGACAAGTGTGCTGAAGCACTGCTGGCGGGCCGCAAGATTTATGTTGGCGAAGGTTGCTGGCACTGTCACAGTCAGTTCGTCCGCCCGGTCTCCAACGAAGACAAGCGATTCGGGCCTGTTTCTGAATCCAAAGAATATCAGAATGAACTGCAGCGTCCGGTTCTGTTTGGAACGCGACGCGTCGGCCCGGACCTCAGCCGAGAAGGGGGACGACGGTCCAACGACTGGCATGCGGTCCACTTCTTCGAGCCCAAACGACTGTCTGACAAATCTCCAATGCCGGGGTATCCGTGGTTGTTCGATGGCTCACCCGACAAGCCCAACCGCCGTGGACTGGTGCTGATTGCCTATGTGCAATGGCTCGGTTCGTGGTTGGAAAGTTATCCCTATTTCGAGCAATATGAAGCATCACCGCTGCGGGATATTCCCATGGCGGAAACGAAGCCGGATGAAGCCCCCGCGAATTGAACTGGTGACACGCACCGCGCAGGTGAGTGTGTCCAACGACTGATCAGGAAAGGGAATCAACGATGTCCACTGCCGCAGTTCCCAAGAACCGCCGTCACCATCTGATTACGGCGCTGCTCGCACTGGCTGTCCTGACCCCCAGCTTGTACGGATTCGCCGGGAAGTTCATCGAGTTCATCCACATCTATCGGGGTGAATCCGATGGCGTCTTTGCGATTACGCCGATTCTGAACTACCTGCTGGCGAGTGTCGGTTTCTTCTGCCTGTTCTGCTGGGCTATGATGCAGGGAATGTTTCACAACGTTGAAGGTCCCAAGCAAGTGATGCTGGACAACGAAGCTCGCCTGGATCAGGCCACGTAACATCGGCCATGCCATGAACTGCGATTATTGCGGCCTGCCCGTTTCCGGATGGACTTCGAGCGACGATACTCAGCCGCAGTACTGCTGCTACGGTTGCCGGTTTGCCGCAGAAGTGACCCGATCCAAGGGGGAAGAGGGCGCAAATCGGACCCTGCTTCTCAAACTGGGGGCTGCCACATTCTGCACGATGAACGTGGTAGCGTTCACAATGGCGCTGTGGTCCCAGGATTTCTTCCCCGTCGATTCCCCAGACCGACTGGCGGCACCGCTGGAGTCGCTGTTTCGATACCTGGGGCTGATTTTTTCGTTGCCCGTTCTGCTGTTGCTTGGCCAGCCACTGCTGGAAAACGCCATCAGCGATCTTCGACGCGGGATCGCGGCCAGTGACCTGCTGGTCTGCGTCGGAGTCCTCGCAGCCTATGGATTCTCGGCCGTCTCGGTGGCGCGAGGGCATGGCGCCGTTTACTTCGAGGTCGGCTGCGTCGTTCTGGTTCTGATCACACTGGGACGCTGGTTTGAAGCACACGGCAAGCAACAGGCAACGAGTGCTCTGTCAGAACTTGAGAAACTTCTGCCTGAAACGGCCCGAGTCATTCGGAGTGATGCTGAAGTTCAATTGCCACTGACGGAACTGCGCATTGGTGACATCGTCCGGATTCTGCCGGGTGAACGTATTCCTGCCGATGGAGTCATCACACACGGAACGTCGCATGTTGATCAACAGTTGCTGACGGGTGAAAGCTGGCCTGTCATCAAGCAATCTAACGATGAAGCTCTGGCGGGATCGCTGGCTCTGGATGGTGAGTTGCGAATCTGTGTGAGTGCCGATGCAGCTCAAGGGGCGCTATCGAGGCTGCTGACGGCACTCCGTGAAGCAAGAGCCGCTTGCGGTGGCTACCAGCGACTGGCAGATCGCATCGCCTCCTGGTTTCTGCCGGTGGTTTCGCTGGTCGCGATCGCGGCGGGGGCGTGGCATGCCTGGCAGTTCGGTTTGGAACGGGGCGTGATGACGGGGCTGTCAGTCGCGTTGATCGCCTGCCCCTGCGCATTAGGCCTGGCGACGCCTTTGGCAGTCTGGACGGCATTGGGGACTGCGGCTCGCCGACAGGTTTTGTTTCGAAGTGGAGAAGCACTCGAACGACTGGCTTCGGTCGGCGTGATTGCCTGGGACAAAACCGGCACGATCACTCGCGGGGATGCGTCCGTCGTCAACCTCATCACCGATCCTCTGTCTTCGGAAGAAGAGGTCCTCAGCAGAGCGACGGCAATCGCTCATTCGTCAACCCACCCGTTCTCACGTGCGATCCTGTCGTTTGCGGATGATGTTTCAGGTGAAATCACGGGAGATGTCCGCCAGATTGCCGGACGTGGCCTGCTGCTCAACACTCCCGACGGCGATACCGTCTGCCTTGGCAACGCACGGTGGATGCACGAGCAGCAGTTTGAATTCAGCCAGGCGATGCAGATCGCATTGAATGATGGCCTGGAATCGGGACTCGCAGTCGCAATGGTGGGATGGGAAGGTCGTGTCCGCGGTCTGTTCCTGTTTGAAGAACAGTTGCGTCCTGAGACCGTTCCTGTGATTGGCGAGTTTCATCAGCTCGGTTTCGAACAACACTTATTGACGGGAGATCACGTCCGTCGAGCAGAGCGGCTGGTTGAGCAGATCACGTCGGCGGTTTCCGAGACCAGGCCGCTGGGCTCCGGCAAGCCATTCCGGCTGCGTTATTCGGCGGAACTATTACCCGAGGATAAGGTTTACGAAGTTCGGCGATTGAAATCTCACGTCGGTCCCGTTGCGATGGTCGGTGATGGAGTGAATGATGCTCCCGCTCTGGCTGCGAGCGACGTCGGAATCACATTGCGATCCGGGACAGATGTCTCTCGCGATGTTGCCGGAGTGTGCCTATTGAATAATGATCTCAGCCGGCTTCCGTGGGCGATGGATTTTTCACGGCGAGCGGTGACGGTGATTCGCCAGAACTTGTTCTGGGCCTTTGCCTACAATACTGCGGGCGTTGCTTTGGCGTGCACCGGTTATCTGAATCCGACGCTGGCGGCGGTCATCATGGGGGGCAGCAGTCTGTTTGTGATTACGAATTCACTGCGGCTGACGAGATTCGGTGAAGCAGCGGATCACGGTTCGCATACAGCTCTCACGGTCAGCCCAGCCGTCACCCCGACACCACTGGAGACCGTGCGATGATTGAATTGCCGCTGGTCTTCTTGAGTGGACTATTAGGATCATCGCACTGCATTGGAATGTGTGGCGGGTTTGCGTTGTCGATTGGAATCGGAGCTCGTACCTGGCAGCAGAACCTGGCTCGTCAGGGTTTGTACACTGCAGGCCGGATATTTACGTATTCGTTCGCAGGAGCCCTCGCCGCCTTCGCCGGGGTCCGCATGACGCGACAATTTGCCAGCGTGGGTGGAATTGATTTCCAGTCAATCCTGTCGATCCTGGCAGGGCTGCTGCTCGTGTTCCAGGGGGCCTCGGTCCTTGGCTTTCGCTGGCCATGGCGACCGGTGAAAAGCAGTGGTGGCTGTGCGGCAGGAAAGATCTTCCGCACCTTCCTCACATCGCCCGGATGGAGTTCTGCGTTCCTGGCCGGGGTCCTGACAGGATTCCTGCCGTGCGTGCTCGTCTATGCCAATCTCGCACTCGCGGCCAGTTCCGGTACGGTGGCTCAAGGCGCACTCTTGATGGCGGTATTCGGGGCGGGAACAGGCCCACTGATGATGTTAACGGGATGCGGAGGATCGTTGCTGTCACATTCGGCCCGTCAATCCGCATTTCGACTGGCAGCAGCCTGTGTGATCATCACCGGAGGCCTGTCAATCAGCCGCGGAATGGCCTACTACGGCCATACACCTGGGACAAACCAGACCTGCCCTGCCTGTCATCCACAGTCGCAATGACTT
Source organism: uncultured Schlesneria sp. (assembly GCA_963977965.1). Lineage (GTDB taxonomy): Bacteria > Planctomycetota > Planctomycetia > Planctomycetales > Planctomycetaceae > Schlesneria. Next base: position 6,042 of record CAXBSB010000180.1, on the reverse strand, counting down.
GATCGCGAGGGCGAGCAAGGCGTTCATGTAACGCCCGAACCCGGTGACAGCTATTACCCAACTGAATGGATGGATGAGGCTGAATCTACAAGTGGTAACTCAGGCAACAGAGCGCATCTCAGTTAAGTGTAGCGGCACCCACAGTGTCTAACTAACTAAAGTGGTTTCATGGATTCCGAGAAGCCACTATCTCCCGCAGCTTATCGCTACAGTAAAATGCGATGCGATCCAGATAGTTGTCTCCGTGAACGGTGCGTCAATTGGTAATGCACGGAGTTTGAAACGCAGAGAGCGCTGAGAACGCCGAGGAAGAAAGAGAGAAACCCCAACCCGATTCCTCCTCCTGTCTTCTCTCAGCGATCTCCGCGTCCTCTGCGTTTCTACTTCTTCTTCTCGGGTGTCGGGGTCAGGGGTTGGCACGCATCCAGCGCTGTATTCCCCCCTTCGACAATCGAGTAGTCGAACGTGCCATCGAGGTTCACTCCCTGAGCAGTAACTGCAATTGGAGTGTTCGTTTCGCGGCTGATTCGCACGCTAATTGGCGGAATTTATCTGCCAGGTAATTTGACCGTGCTCTGGATTGGGATTTCGCAGCGGCGCGATCGCTTTCTTGGTGGCTCTGGCCCATCCATTTCGTTCCAATCACAGGCGCGAACCTTTTTCATGCTGGGTGCCTCATCCTGAATGACACAGAAACAGGCATTCCGAACGTCAGGAACGTGCCGAGGTGGATCATGGCAAAGAACGTTTTCAAATCAGGAAAGAAGGCTCGCCCGAAAACAGCCGTTCGGGGGAAACGCTATCGTTGTGCCGTCTGCCATAAGCGAAGCCCCAAGCCTGTGATTACTCCCGCTCCCTGGTACTGCGCCGGGTGCACCGAAGCCAGGGATTGAATGGTCGTACAATGTGATTGATGGACGCGATCAATAAACGCCCCTGAGAGGGCTTCTGCAATGCCGTTGCGTCGTCAAGCGGCCCCAGGCACTCAGGCTCGCCGTGTCTTCCGCGCAATCCGTGTCCCAATCCTCTTCCTCTCGTAAACTCGTCACCATCTTGAACTGGCGCGGGCCAATGGGTACCGTGCCAGTTCGTTGACGATTTGCTTCTCCGTCGAAAGCCCTATCCTTTGGCAGAACCGATCCGCGACAATCTGAAAACCAGTCACCGCACGGCGATCCTGGTCTCCGTTCCCGACCCCAGTCGAAACCTTGGCCGGGAACATGCTCTGGACGAACTTCAGGGCCTCGTCAAAACTGCTGGAGTCCGCGTTGTCGGGACTCTGGTCCAGAACCGTGAACGGCCCCACCCTGCCACCTGTCTTGGCAAGGGGAAGCTCGACGAGTTACGTGAACTCGTCGAAGCAACCGACGCGGAACTGGTTATTTTTGACAATAACCTGTCCCCGTCTCAGGGCCGAAACCTCGAACAGGAACTGCAGCGAATCATTGTTGATCGCAGTGAATTGATCCTCGATATCTTCGCGACTCACGCCCGCACTCATGAAGCCAAGCTGCAGGTGGAACTCGCCCAGTTGCAGTACACTCGAACCCGGCTGAAACGGATGTGGACCCACCTGGAACGTATCGAAGGGGGGATCGGAGCCAGCCGAGGTCCGGGTGAAAAGCAGATCGAAACCGACCGCCGCTTGATCGATCAGCGGATTTCTGAGCTTCAACTGCGACTGAAGGGAGTCGAAGAGCGGCGCGAACGGATGGTCGGGCAGCGAGATTCCTTTCCACTGGTCTCTGTGGTGGGATACACCAACGCAGGCAAAAGCACTCTGATGAATGCTCTGACCGGGGCTCAGGTCTACGTCGCCGATCAGCTCTTTGCGACTCTTGATACGCGCACTCGCAAATGGACGATTCCCAACTGGGGAGCGGTGCTGCTGAGTGACACGGTTGGGTTTGTTCGCGACCTGCCGCACCAGTTAGTGGCGTCGTTCAAGTCGACGCTGGAAGAAGCTCGCCAGGCGGATCTTTTGTTGCATGTGGTAGATGCGTCAAATCCGGAAGCTGAGCAACAAGCCGCGACGGTTGAAGAGGTTCTTGGGGAAATCGGCGTCGAGATTCGCAATTCGATCCTGGTGTTAAACAAGATCGATGCTGTCGAAGATCGGGGAGTTATCGATGTCCTGCGAGCCAAGTATTCGCATTCGGTGACTGTCAGCGCCCGCGATGGAACCGGTCTGGCGCGATTGGGAGAAGTCGCATCAGAATTGTTATCGGATGGGTTCGTGGAGGTCGACTTGGAAACGTCGGCCGGGAATGGAAAACTGTTGTCCTTTCTGGCCGAGCATGCCAACGTCCTGGAGCGCCAGTACGAAGAGTCGAACGTCCTGCTCCGGTGCCGACTGACCAGGAATTGGCTGGCACGATTGAAATCGGAGCCCGGGATTTCGAAGATATCGGTTCGCGCGCCGGCAGAAAACCCTCTTCCGCCACCCTCAACAACGATACAATCTTAAGATCACGTCTCAAGGCGACTCCGCCAATATCAAGGAAAATCCGATGGCTGAAGACTACCTGAAAAAGCTGGTACGCGAAGGGACCATCAGTAAGGAGCAATTGCGCGAAGCAGAAGGCCTCGCCAGTAGCCTCGGAATCACGGTCGACGATGCCCTGATTCGACTGGGTTACATCTCGGCTGGGGAAATCGGCCAGCTTCAGGCGTCGCAGTTCGGCTATGAATTCGTCGATCTGGGAGCAATGGAGATCCCCCAAAGTGTTATCGCCCTGATCCCTGAATCGGTCGCGCGCGAAAACGTCGTGATCCCGATCGCGATGGTCGACGAACGCCTGCGAGTTGCCATGAGCAACGCACTTGATCTGGATGTCATCGACAAACTCCGATTCATGACGAACCGGGAAATCGACCCGGTCGTTGCCCCCAAGGAAGATATTCAAACCGCAGTCAACCGCCACTACGGAGGATCGGAAACGGAGTCGGTCGACTCCATGCTGATGGAATTCACCGAAACGGCGATCGACTTCACCGAAACGGAAGCCCCGACCACCAAAGCCGAGGAAGCAGAAGAAAACGCCCCGGTTGTTCGCCTCGTCAATTTGATTATCTCAGAAGCCGTCAATATGAGGGCAAGTGATATTCACATTGAACCGTTTGAGGACAGAATTCGCGTCAGGTACCGAATCGACGGGGTACTGATTGAGCGAGACAGTCCGCCAAAGCGACTGCTGGCGGCACTGACTTCCCGTCTGAAAATTATGGCCCGAATGGATATCGCCGAAAAGCGGCGACCTCAAGACGGTCGAATCAAGACGCGAACGGGGGGAAAAGACTTCGACCTGCGAGTCAGCATCCTGCCGACAAAATTTGGCCAGGCAGTCGTTCTGCGAATTCTGGACCGCGACAACATCAAGGTCGGGATTCGTAACCTGGGATTCGGCGAAGAGAACTACCGCAAGTTCCAGACCATCATCCGTCGTCCAAACGGAATTTTCCTCGTAACCGGCCCAACCGGTAGCGGCAAGACGACGACCCTTTATAGTGCTCTCGGGGAGCTGAACCGGCCTGACAAGAAGATTATCACGGCCGAAGACCCCGTCGAATACTACCTTCCGGGCATCAATCAGGTCGAAGTTCGACACGACATCGGCCTCGACTTCGCCCGTATTATTCGTGCCATGCTGCGACAAGCCCCGAACGTCATCCTGGTCGGTGAAATCCGCGATGCGGAAACGGCAGAGATGGCAATTCAAGCTTCTCTCACTGGACACTTGGTTTTCAGCACTCTACACACGAACGATGCGCCCAGTTCTATTACACGCCTGATCGACATGGGGGTCGAGCCTTTCCTCGTCGCATCCAGTATTATGGCCATCCTGGCCCAGCGTCTGGTTCGCGTTCCGTGCGCGAAATGCAAGGAGGAATACACCCCGGATGCAGCCGAAACGGAATTGTTCGAAATCACTGCTGAGCAGATGGCCAACGCCAAGTTCATGCGTGGTAAAGGCTGCAATCACTGCCAGCACACGGGGTATCGCGGCCGCGTCGCCACGTTCGAACTGATGAGCATGAATTCCACGCTGCGGGAAATGACGTTTCGCAGTGAACCCGCTCAAAGTATTCGCCGCCAGGCTCGTCTGTTCGGCATGAAGACTCTGGTGGAAGATGCCTTGTCAAAAGCACTTATGGGAAAAACGACCCTCATGGAAGTCTATAAACTCGACAAGGGGGGGCACTGATTGCCTGGCAGTTCGGACCGGTTGCATCGGTTTTCCGAACATGTTGCCAATTCACCCTCGCTTCACGAAGTTTTCAGGGAATTCCGGGATGGGCAAGCCCCGAAATCTGACCCGATTCATTTCAAGACGATTTGTGTGGAGTTTCTGTACACGACGCAATGTCTTGAGTTTGGCCAGTGGCAAAAGTGTGAGTTGAAAGAAATTTGGACGGAGGAAAAACGGGATCAGCCGCCTCAGGACCAGGGCCAGCGAGTGGCCACGACACATCAACTTTTGTAGATTCATCGCACGCTTTGTTTTCCAAATCATTGTGACCACAATTTGAGATTCAGTTCGTACTGTCGGATAATCCCGTCGCCAATCACAACGGCACACATCAGTCAGGCATGGAAATCCCTTCTCTGTCGGTGTGATCAATCGCGGGCCGTTCGACCAGTCGCGTGCTGTTTTTCCAATCCGGTTTTCTGCTTTCAATTCGACCTGCACTGGACGCAAGATGGCAGCACTGCAAATCGACAAGATGCTCGAGACAGTCGTTCGCGAACGCGTGAGCGACTTGCACATTACGACCGGCCAGCCGCCGGTCGTACGTGTGGGCGGACATATGGTCCGTCTCGAAACGAAAACGCTGACACCCGAAGACACTGTCGGGTTGATGAAAAGTATTACCCCGGAACGTAACCAGCAGGAACTTCAGGAAGTCGGTGGGACGGACTTCGGTTTCGCCTTCGGTGACAAAGCTCGATTCCGCGTGGCAGTCTTCAAGCAGCGCGGTCACATCGGCATGGTGCTGCGACGAATTCCGAACGAGTTCCTGACCTTCCAGCAACTGGGGCTGCCCCCAGTCATCGCTGACCTGCTGCATCGTCCCCGCGGACTGTTCCTCGTTACCGGCCCGACGGGTAGCGGTAAGACGACCAGTCTCGCCAGTATGATCAATTACCTCAACGATACGGTCGACCACCACATCATTACGCTGGAAGACCCGATCGAGTACTACCATCAGCACAAGAAGTCGACGATCAATCAACGTGAGATTGGTGTCGACGTTCCCGACTTCCCCGAAGCTCTGCGTCGTGCACTGCGAATGGACCCCGACGTGATCCTGGTCGGTGAAATGCGAGACCTGGCAACGATCTCGTCCGCCATCACCGCCGCTGAAACGGGTCACGTGGTGTTCGGTACGCTGCACACGACAGGTGCTCAGGGTACGGTCGACCGAATCATCGACGTTTTCCCGACCAGCCAGCAGGAACAGATTCGTACTCAGTTGTCGGTGGCCATCATCGGCATCCTGTCACAGGCACTGCTCCCTCGCAAGCCGAAAGGGGTTGTCGCCGCGTACGAGATGCTCGTTGTGACCCCTGCTATCGCAAACCTGATCCGTGAAGCGAAAACCTTCCGTATCAATTCGGCCATTCAGACCGGACGCAAGTTCGGGATGCAGTTGCTCGACGATGCCCTGTTCAACCTGTGGAAGAATCAGCTCTGCGACGAAGATGATGTTGTCACCAAGTCAAATCAGCCGGGCGAATTGAAAGCCCGAATCGCGCGAGCCAAGAAAGGCTTGCTCGACGAAGAAGAGGAAGAAGACGAAGACGGCGAAAAAGAAGAGTGATCAATTGCTTCCCGAGGAAGCAACTTGTTGAAAAGTGAAGAGAACTGCACAGAACATAGTGCATTATCAAAGGCAAAAACGGGGATTGATGATCGGGAGGGCGAAGCTCCTGCTGAGCCGCTTAGAGAATTGACGCACATTAACTTAGCGGCTCGGCGGGAGCCTCGCCCTCCCCCCCCGTTGAAACCCCCTTTTTTGCTTTGATAAACCAATAGTTTT
>CAXBSB010000179.1:0-16675 GCA_963977965.1 uncultured Schlesneria sp. | reverse complement strand
TCTGCGAAAAGCCACTTGCTTCCACGCGAGATGAAATCCTTGAACTGATCCAGCGCGCGGAACAGGCTCGATCAAAGGGGCAGGTCTTTTCGCTGGGATACCAGCGGCGGCACACGTCGCTGTACCGAACGTTGCGACGTGAAATCCAGTCGGGTCGCTGGGGTGCCGTGCGAACCATCGTGTCGCATAATGTCGAGAACTGGCAGCAGACCATCGGCGGGACATGGCGCGACGATCCGAAACAGAATCCCGGCGGATTTCTCACAGATGCCGGCAGCCATAAACTCGATTCGCTGTTCTACGTCACAGGACTGCGGCCGCTGGAGGCATTCGCCCGCAGCCAGACCTGCGGCAGCCATGTCGAAATCGTGACGAGTGTCTCGGCGTTATTCAGTGGCGATGTTGTTGCGTCGATTGATTTCGTCGGACATGCCCAATACCTTGGTGAAGACCTTCATCTGCACTGCGAACGAGCAGACCTGATGATCCGCCACAGCGAACTGTGGATCGCTCGCGAGGGCAAGATGGAACGACTGACTGCCGATGAACCCGAATCAACACCCGTCGAAGGGTTTCTCGATTCGATTCTTGACGGTGCCGTCGACCTGTCGCCGCCAGAAGCCGCTCTGCCAGTGTATGATTTGACGCAAGCGATCCTGGAATCCGGTCGACAGCACCGACCCGTGCAGATTCCAGATTGAAATAACATTGAGACCGTCCCGACCTCGCTTCGAATGTGAAGCGAAGTTCAGGGGACCTTTACGACGACCAGTTTTGTCACTGACAGTCCCAGCTTATCGGTCTGCTTGCACTGAAGCACGTACATGCCGGACTTGGTGAACGTTGCTTTCGCATTTTGGGCGTCGTGGCTGCGATTGACGCTGTAGGTCACGGGGGCGGGAACAGGTCCAACGGTAGACCACGAGTAGATGATTTCGCTTTCGCCCCCATCGTCGTCCCCGAGGACGCTTAACTGTGCCGTGGTGCCCGTCAACGAGGCACTCGGTGGATTCACAAAGACCGGAGGAAGGTTTTTGTTCTTTGCGTCATTCAACATCACATGGACCGAGTGACCATCAAAGACCTGAGTCGTGGCGAGGTCGGGAAGTCCGTCGCCATTAAAGTCAGCGGCCACCGTATATCCCGGAAAAGCCGATGAGTTGTATGTGATTGGTTGCTGAAAAGTGCCATCACCATTGCCTGTCAGGACGCAAATGGAACCTGCATGGGCCCCGACTTTCTGAAAGATGGCGCCGCCGATGCCAATTCCCACGTTGGTAACAACCAGATCAATCTTGCGGTCGTGATTCATGTCGATGGGGATGACATTACGTGGATAGTTGCCTGTGTTGTAGCTCACGGCGTTTTGAAACGTTCCGTCACCATTTCCCATGAAGATGTTAATGGTGCTGCTATAGTCTGATACGACGACGTCAAGAATTCCCCGGTCTGTCAGGTCAGCGACAACAAGATTCTCTGGGTGTCCGACCGCATTCACGTCCTGCCACCCGTCACCGCTGGGGAATTGCGGGCTGGAATAGTGGCTTCCCATCTTGAATGTGCCGTCACCGTTCCCCAGCAATACGACCATTCGCGCGGTCCCGGGATCGGAGCTGGTTCCATGACCATCGGCGACGGCGAGATCGAGCCGGTCGTCTCGATTAAAGTCACCGGATGCAATCCACCGGGAGTAGACCAACTCGCCGGGGCTGAGTAATGCATCCTTGAATGTTCCGTCGCCATTTCCGAGCAGAATTCCGTATCGGGCCGCTTTGCCGGAATTGGTAGGGAGAGTAAAGGCGACATCCAGTTTTCCGCTGCTAGTGAACTTGCCGACCGCCCAGCCGCGAGGATAATAGCCATCGTGATTAAACGATGAGGAAACGATGGGTGATCCGAATGTCCCGTCACCGTTACCGGGCAGAATGATGGCATGGCCCTTGGCACCGGGGAGGAATACGTCGAGCTTCGTGTCGCCGTTGAAGTCGCCCGAATAGATATTCCCCTGAATCGGCGCACCGACACGAATTCGAACGGCAGGTTTGAAGGTTCCGTCGCCGTTTCCCTTGAGCAAATAAAGGGATTCGTCGGTACGATGAGTCACGAGCAGGTCGAGTTTTGCATCTCCATCGAAGTCGTGAACGATCTCGCTGGCAGGGGCCGCGTTGGGGATGTAAGGGTCAGGAGAAGTGCCAATCGAATACTCCACCGGTGCAGATAACTGTGCAGTTGCCGCTGAGGGAAACGACGTACACAGGATCGCAAGCAACAGGCCGTTCGTGTTCACGAACATCTGGAAGATTTTCTGCATTTGGTGATACCAGCGGGAAAGGATCGCGTGAAAAGATTGCTTATCGCATTTTGGATCATGGGTTTGCTCTCCGCAAGCGCCGGCGCTCAGCCACAAGCGGTTGAGTCACCGAATCGGGAGGCGCTGGTCGAACTGGGCAAGGCACTGTTTTTTGACACGACACTTTCGAATCCCAAAGGTCAATCGTGCGCATCGTGTCATGCTCCAGAGGCGGGTTGGACCTATCCGGACTCGGACATCAACACCCGATCTGGAATTGCTTCGGGTGCAGTGTCCGATCGCTACGGAAGTCGACGTCCACCGACGATCGGGTATCTGAAATCGATGGCGAGTAGCGGTCCAGTTTACAATAAGGAGAGGGGGACGTTCGCCAGCGGATTTTTCTACGATGGCCGAGCCGCATCGCTTGTCGATCAAATCTCAGGACCGCTCTTGAATCCCAATGAGATGAACAATACGAAGGACGGTGTCGTTCAAACGGTGCTCAATGGTGGGAATGCCGTTCTTTTTCGAAAAGCATTTGGTACGGATGCCGCCAAAATGTCTGTTGAGGACGCGTTCAACAAGGTCGTTCGTGCCATCGCTGAATTTGAAATGACGAAGTCCGTTTCGCCATCGAACTCCACATACGACGCCTATGTTGCTGGCAAAGTCGATCTGACACCGTCGCAAATGGCGGGACTGCAACTCTTCACAGGTTCGAAGTCAGGCCGTCCTGGTGGTCCCGCCGTCAAGTCGGCAGGCTGCTGGTCATGTCACACAGTTGAAGAATCTGCGGGTGGGGAGCCGGACCTGTTTACTTCCAGTACCTTTCACAACATCGGAATTCCCCGAAACCCGGCGAATCCCTACTACCTGCAAACCGATGCGACGAAGAATCCCCTCGGGCATAACCCATTGGGCGACAAATACGTCGATTATGGCCTGGGGAACTATCTTTATCCCAGGAATTCGCTTCCTCCGGGGAACACGGGCGAAGGCAGCAACGGGCGCGGGGACTATCTAAGGATCAATGGCAAATTCAAGACCCCGACCGTGCGCAATGTCGATACCCGCCCATCGCCAGCGTTCGTGAAGGCCTACGGTCATAACGGTTACTTCAAGAGCCTGGAACAAGTCGTCCAGTTCTACAATTCACGAAATCTGACGACCAAGCCTGACGAAGTGATCAATTTCACCGAACGCGATCCCTATGCACGGCTGCAGGGCACACCGCTCTGGCCGCGTCCAGAAGTTGCCGACCCCGCAACGCTCGCTAACCCAACTGGAATGCGTGGCCAAATCGGAAACCTGGGTCTGACGCCGACCGACGTGGCAAATCTGGTCGCGTTCTTGCAGGCGTTGAGTGACAAGCCAGAATTCGTAAAATCACCTCGCCCGGAGTAGTTGTTCACTGATCCGCTCAAACGAAGAATTGCCGAAGGAAAATGCGTTGCACGACCTTGGCGTTTGATACGTTTCGAGTTAGAAGTTAGGGGGGCAATCAGGGGAGAATGCGATGCTGGAAAAGCTGGTAATGTCACAAACGTCGATCAATAGGCGCGATGCTCTCTGGGCTTGTGGAGGCGGGCTCGGGGGCCTGGCACTCGCTTCGATGCTTGATCGAGAAGCCGGTGCCGCTCCTGCGACTGTGGCGAGGGCAAATGGTGGCGTGCTGGAAGTCATGCACTTTCCGCCCAAGGCGACTCGCGTTGTCCAGTTCTTTATGGCAGGTGCCGCGTCGCATGTCGATTTGTTCGACTACAAACCCGCTCTGATCAAACGTAATGGCCAGCCTTGGGATCCGGGTGAAAAAGTCGAACTGTTCCAGAACGGGCACGGGGCGACGTTTGCTTCGCCCTGGGAATGGAAACAGTATGGCGAGTGCGGCAAACACCTGTCGGCAGTGACGGCTCCGCTGGGGGCTGTCGTGGACGAGATGGCATTCATCCATAACCTGATCGGGAAGACCGGGGTTCACAGTACGTCGACGCTGCTTCAGGCAACGGGATTTCAAACGCCAGGTTTTCCAGGGATGGGTTGCTGGGTCAGCTATGCCCTGGGAAGTCTGAACGACAATCTGCCCACGTTTGTCGTGCTGCCAGATCACCGCGGATTTCCCTCAAACGGTCAAAAGAACTGGGATTCGGCATTCCTGCCCGCCCGTCACCAGGGAACGATCTTGCGCCCCGGTACCGCGAACCCGATCGAAGACCTGTTTCCAGCGACGGCTGGAATCGTCACCAAAGAAGGCGATGCCGCAGGTCATCAACTGCTGGCGACCTTGAATCAGCGTCACGCTCAACAGCGCCCCGGCGACAGTCGACTGGAAGCTCGCATCAAGTCCTATGAACTCGCCGCAAAGATGCAATTGGCGGCTCCCGAGGCCTTGGAGATTTCGGGAGAACCACGACACATCCTGGAAATGTACGGCCTCTCGGAAAATCGCGATTTCCCGAAGGAGATCAATGACCGCGAAGAGACCGACATTTTTGGTCGCAAATGTCTGATTGCCCGGCGGCTGCTGGAGCGAGGGGTTCGGTTTGTTCAGGTCTGGTCCGGGTGTGACAACGGATTCCCGCGTCGCAACTGGGATTCGCACGAGGATATCGAACGCGACCACGGCCCGCTGTCTCTCGGCATGGCCCGTGGTGCTGCCGCCTTGATTCGAGATCTGAAGCAGCGAGGCATGCTCGACGACACCATCGTTCACTGGACCACCGAATTCGGCCGAATGCCGTGTGCTCAAAGCGGCAAAGGTCGAGACCACAATCCGTTCGTCTTCACAAACTGGCTAGCGGGAGGCGGAATCAAGGGGGGAGTCAGTTACGGGCCGAGTGACGAATGGGGCTACAAGCCCGCAGATCGCGACAACCCGACACAGGTCTATGACATTCACGCGACCATGTTGAAACTGCTCGGAATCGATCACACAAAACTGACATTCCGATCCAACGGCATCGACCGCCGACTGACGGATGTCCACGGCCATGTAATCAAGGACATTACGGCCTGATCTGTTGAAAAGAATTTCGGAGTCACATCTTCGCAGTAAGTGTTGAAGTTGCAGTGACCTGAGTGCAGCAACCCCATAATTGATGCCATTCGTTGGGGACGTCTCCACACACTCTTGTTCCCAACTGGAGCAAAGCGGCAACCTCCGAAGTCTCACAAAGATGTTCTAAACTCGAGATGGTCGCGTGTTGGCTCGTACGGCATTGCTCCTTTCCGATAACATTCTGCCTGACACATTTCCCAAATGCCTCCCGAGAAATCTGCGATGAAACATACAGCCTTGTTCGCATTGTTGCTCGCGCCAATGACAGTACTGCATGCAGCCGACGTCCCGGCGAAGAGCCCCAATATTCTCTGGTTCGTGGTGGATGACATGTCGGCGAATTTCTCGTGTTACGGCGAGAAAACCATTCAGACACCAAACGTCGATCGACTGGCTCGGGAAGGGACGCTGTTCACGAACGCATTCGTCACGGCTCCTGTCTGCTCACCCTGTCGGTCGGCACTGATTACCGGAATGTACCAGACGAGCATCGGGGCTCATCACCATCGCAGCGGACGCGGGACGTTAAAGATATATCTGCCTCAGGGAGTCGTGCTGGTACCAAAACTGTTTCAACAGGCTGGGTATTACACATGTATCGGCAGCGGGTTACCTGCCGGAAACGCGGCCGCAGGGAAGGGAAAACGGAATCGTGCAGGTTTGGGAAAAACCGATTACAACTTTGAATGGGACGAATCGATTTACGATGCGGCAGACTGGTCCGGGCGTCAGGCGGGGCAACCTTTCTTCATGCAGGTCCAGCTCGGTGGAGGTAAGCTGCGGGGTGGAACCGATGCCGAAGCGAAAAAGCTGCTGGAGAAGGCCGCACAGGAATTCGGCAGTTCAACCTCCCCTGATGCCGTGACGCTGCCTCCGTATTATCCGCGTGATTCCGTGTTGCTGCGAGACTGGGCGGCGTATCTGGATGCGGTACGATTTACTGACAAGCATGTTGGCGATGTTGTGGCACGGCTTGAGAAGGAAGGGATCCTCGACGAGACCCTGATCATTTTTATGACAGATCACGGGATCAGTCATGCGCGCGGCAAGCAGTTTCTTTACAACGAAGGGACGCATATTCCGTTCATCGTGCGTGGTCCGGGAATCGCCGCAGGTCAGGTCCGCGAAGATCTGATCGAACACATCGACATGGGACCAATTTCACTCGCCGCGGCAGGCCTTCCGATTCCACCCGTCATGCATGGCCGAAACGTGTTTGCTAAAGACTACTCGCCACGATCTGCCGTCATTGCTGCCCGCGATCGCTGCGATGAGACAGTGGAACGAATCCGCAGCGTTCGTACGGATCGATATCTGTACATTCGCAATTTCTACCCGCAACGCCCGCATTTGCAGCCCAACGCGTATAAGGATGGCAAGAGTATCGTTCAGGCCTTGCGATCATTGCATACAAATGGGCAACTCGATCCGCTCGCGGAGTCATTGCTGTTCAGTCCAACCCGGCCTGCAGAAGAACTGTATGAATGGAAAAGTGATCGCTGGCAGGTCACGAACCTTGTTTCGGTCCCTGCTCATCGCCCGATGCTCGAACAACTTCGAGGTCGCCTGGATCTTTGGATGCTCGACACGGACGATCATGGCTCGGAAACGGATGCGATGTACGACAGCGATATGGCCGCGTACGTCGGCAAAGGGAATCCGACCGTCGAGAAAAACATCGCGACGATGAAGCAGTGGGCCGCCACGGAAAAAGCGAACGGGACAAAGCCGAAGCCAGAATGATCCATACGGCGATTCGATCACGAATACTACGAAGGATGCGTCTGGCTTCATCGCCAGCAGGTTATCGTCGCGTTTCCGGTCAATTGGAAACAACCACCACGCCCGAAGTCGTCACGACCTGAATCGCCGATTTTGCCGTTACGACGGGAACGGATGTCTTCAGGGTGAGAGAGCCTTTGCCGAGGTTGGAGATTGTGATGCTGCCAACCTGCGTCGATCCGACGAATACGGCAACCTGCTGGCCCTTCAACTGAGAGACATTCTCGACTTCAACCTGCAACTCCTGTTGTCGATTGCGGTTCTGATATTTCGCTTTGCCGGTCGCTTTGGGGAATTGCCCCGATCCCTTCAGCGTGATCAGCAGATCATTCGCATTGGCAGCGTGAACCGCCGTCGGAATCATCGTTTCCACCGCCGAAACCACAAACATCGCTGCAATCAACAACCGACCGAGAATAGACTTACTCTTCATGGTGCACCCGTTGCTTTAAGGAAGCTCGACTGAAAAAACTGGGGGAATTTCTCCCGCCACAGGACTGATCAGCCTCCATTCCCGAACCGGACACGAAATTCAGGAAAATTTCAGAATTTCGACTAAGCCATCATTCATTTGAAGTTGCAGGCGACTCCAAGGCTGCAACCTGGCGTTCCAGTTCCTGGATTCGCTGCTGAAGTTGCTCAATCACAGGAGCAATCTGTCGTTGTGCGAACCGCTTATGGATGTGCTGAGGGCAATTCACATCCCAGGCTTCAATCGTGAAAACAATCGCTCGTTCGACCTTGCCCGGATAGGACTCGTCCTGCAATTGTTCCAGGATTGCACGATCATTTTCCACAACAACGGCCGTTCCCCAAACTTTGATCCGTCGACTGTGCGCGTAGTCCATCAGGAACAGAAACGCCTTGGGGTTCTCTGACAGGTTGCCGAGAGTGATGTACTGCCGATTGCCTGCAAAGTCGGCAAATCCCAGCGTTTTCTCGTCGATGACTTTCAGGAATCCCAGTGGACCGCCGCGGTACTGAATGTAGGGCTGCCCTTCGGCGTTCGCTGTTCCAAGATAGAACATGTCCAGTTCGGCGAGGTACGCGGCGAGTTCCGGGGTGACGGTTGTTTTCCAGCCGCCCCCCATTTCCATCCGAGAATAGTTCTTTCGCGAGCCTTTCACGGTTTGAATCGACTTCACGGCAGGAGTGAAAGCGATGTCGCTGGAGAATTGACGCATATCATCAGTCCTGAATCTTCAATGAGTGGGGACAGAAACAAATCATCATCGCACTTCAGGAATCCCCGGGCTGTTTGCAGGGCGGGGACCTGGAGCGGTCCATCGGAATCTGCGGCCTTCTTCCGAGATAGACATCTCGTTGATGCTCGCTTCCCGCCTTTGCATCAGACCTGCGCAGTTGAACTCCCAGAGTTCGTTGCCGTAGGCGCGAAACCATTGACCGTGTGCATCGTGATATTCGTATTGAAAGCGAACTGCGATTCGATTGTCGGTAAAACTCCAGAGAGATTTGACCAACCGGTAGTCGAGTTCACGCTTCCATTTGCGGGTCAGGAAATCTCGTATTTCACTTCGCCCCTGAAGAAACTGATCACGGTTCCGCCATTGTGAGTCTTCTGAATAAGCAAGACTCACTCGTTGCGGGTCACGGCTGTTCCAAGCATCTTCAGCAGCCCGCACTCTGGCGGTCGCGGTCTCAAGGGTGAATACGAATGAGTTTTTGGTCAGCATTTCCTGGTGCCTCGTGATGAATATCAGAAGGGGCGGGAACAAGAACGTCGTGGTTCGCCTTGAGAACCACGACGTTCGACCTCGGATTACGAATGATTCCCGCATGCCGTTGTGGCACAGGTTTCGAGAGGTTCCGCACGAGGAATGTCGAGTTCTGTCTCTGCGACGTTGTTGAGAAAGTTTGTGAAGCAACCGAGCACAACACTGGCAACGATTTCCACGATCTCGCCATCGCCGAATCCAGCGCTTTTGACTGCGGCGAGCTGCAAGCCAGTTACTTTTCCGCGGTTCTCTAACACAGCTTCCGAGAACTTGAGAGCCGCCTCAGTCCGCGGGTCTACGGACTGCCCAGATCGTCCCGCCAGGATGTCATCTGCAGACAGGCCTGCCGTTGGGGCAATTGCACACAAGATCGACGTACAGTAGTCACAAGCATTGGTTTCGCTGGTGCTGAGCTTCACCTGGTTGTGAAGTTTGCTACCAATTGTGGCCTCTCCCATCGCGGTGCTGAAGGCCAGAAAACTGCTCAGCACCGCATGCGAATTGGCCATCACTCGGGCGGTGTTGGGGATGACCCCGAATGCTTGCTGGACGGTGTCCAGTAACTCGCGGGTACGGCCTTGGGCAAGTTGTGGGTTGACTGAGTGCAGACGTTGCATGGTTCTTCTCCGAACAGCTTTCAGGGAAATCAGGTCAGGCAGAGACGGGAACTGCCCCGGCTCGGTCTTGGCAGAATCTATTAATTCAGTTTTCGTGCCAATCCGTTCCGGAATCCTTAAGTCATTACATCGATGGACTTTGTGAGTTTCTCATCAGGTGTGAATGGTAGACGAATTCTCGTTGGGAAACGAAAAGTCGTTGAAACCAAACGAAATGTCGTTACAATTCCGCCATGGTCAACATCATCCAGCCCGCCGGAATCGTCAGTGACCCGAAAAAGATCCTTCTGGAGCTGGCAGGGCAGCATCAGTTGTCTGAACTGCTGCCGCTGGCGGTGAGAAGGCTGGCGGAATCCCCATCCGCAGCCTTGGCCCGAATCTGGCTGATTCAACCGCCCAAGAGCGGCGACTGTGAGGGATGTCGATTTGCTGGTGAGTGTCCACGGCGCGATCGCTGTCTGCATCTGGCGGCCAGTGCTGGCCGCTCCCTCATGGAACCCGATGCAGACTGGCAACGACTGGAAGGAGCCTTTCGTCGCTTTCCGCTCGGTGTACGCAAAGTCGGGCAGATTGCCACGACAGGTCGATCGCTTGAGGTTGCTGATGTCGGTCTGAATCACGGTTGGGCGGCAAGTCCTGAGTGGATTCATCAGGAGCGAATCGCATCATTCGTAGGGCATCCACTACTGCATCGCGGCGAGGTTCTGGGTGTCCTGGCGATGTTCTCGCGTGCAAAACCGGGCGATTCCTGTTTCGAATGGTTGCGAATGATCGCCGATCATCTCGCTGCGGCAATTGCCAATGCCCGTTCGCTCGAAGAGATCGAAGCTCTCAAGCAGCGTCTCGAACAGGAAAACGAATACCTTCGCGAAGAAGTAACTCAGTCTGTGCCCTTCGGCGACCTGATCGGCCAATCGCCATCGTTGCAGGCGGTCACTCGCCAGATTGAACTCGTCGCTCCCACGAGCTCCGCAGTCCTGATCCTGGGTGAAAGTGGTACAGGCAAGGAAGTCGTGGCGCGCGAGATTCATCGGAACAGCCAGCGAGCTAACCGACCACTGATCAAAGTGAATTGCGCCGCGATACATCGAGAACTGTATGAGAGCGAATTCTTCGGACATGCCAAGGGGTCTTTCACCGGGGCGCTGCGTGATCGTGCCGGACGGTTTGAACTCGCCGATGGCGGCACTCTGTTCCTCGATGAAATCGGTGAAATACCACTCGACCTACAAGCGAAGCTTCTACGAGTCCTGCAGGAGGGCGAGATCGAACGAATCGGCGAGGAGCGGACTCGACGAATCAACGTTCGAGTGATCGCTGCAACCAACCGTAATCTGCGAGCCGAAGCCGAAGCAGGTCGATTCCGTCAGGACCTGTTTTATCGTCTGAGTGTCTTTCCGATGGAGTTACCGCCGCTGCGAAAGCGAGTCGAGGATATTCCACTTCTGGCTGAGCATTTTCTAGTTCGTTTTGCCCGCCAATTGGGACGCACAGTCCCGCGACTGACTCTGGCCAATGTGCAGGAACTGCAACGCTACCAGTGGCCGGGAAATGTTCGAGAGCTTCAACATGCGCTTGAACGAGCCTGCATCGTTGCCACAGATGGACGACTTCGTTTCGAATTATCAAAAGACCATCTGCGTCGAAGTGAGTCGGGTAAAGAGGCGACACCGACTGAGCGAATTCTGACGGAACTGGAAATCCGCGAACTGGAAGCCAACAACATTCGAGCGGCACTTGCAGCGTCCAGAGGGAAGATTTACGGGATGGACGGCGCTGCGGAGAAACTCGGCATGAAACCTACGACGCTCGCTTCACGAATCAAAGCGTTGGGGATTCGACAATGAGTTGTTCCGAATGCATGAAAAATGTGCCATCAGGTCGCTCACTCGTCGGGCGGTCGCGTCAGTTTGAACTTTGTCGGCTGTTTGTGGAATCCTGTTAATTATTCCACAAATCCGCATAGACGCCACCGAGCTTCAGAAGTTCGGCGTGAGAACCCTGTTCGACGAGATGTCCCTCATTCAGGACAAAGATTCTGTCGTACTTCGGCGCCACGGAAAGTCGATGCGTCACACTGACGATCGTGCGGTTTCTCGACAGGCGGAACAGCATTTCATTAACTGAGAGTTCGGTCGGAGCATCGAGTGCGGAGGTGGTTTCATCCAGTATCAGGATCGCTGGATTTCTGAGGATCGCTCGTGCAATGGCCACTCGCTGTCGCTCGCCACCTGACAACCGACTACCCCGATGGCCGACGATGGTGTCATAACCGTCCGGCATCTGACGAATGGCGGCATCGAACTCGACAGCACGCGCCACAGCTTCGATTTCTTCATCGGTCGCATCCAGGCGACCCAGGCGAATGTTCTCCCGGATCGTGGCGTTGAACAGAAAGCTTTCTTGCAGCACGGGGGCCATTAAGGAGCGATATGCGTCCTGGCGGATATCGCGAATGTCCACCGCGTCAATTCGCACGGCACCTTCCTGCGGATCATGAAATCGCATCAGCAGTTTGAGGATCGTACTCTTTCCACATCCGTTCGGACCGACGATCGCCACGTAACTGTTTCTCGGGATCGACAGACTGACGTCATCCAGAGTTTTGGAAGAACCATCGTAACTGAATGTGACGTGATCGAGTGATAAGGATTTCTCAAACGATACGCGTTCCGCGGCACCAGCGCGGTCGGGAACGTCGGATTGAGTCTTCAGTAACGAGTCGATTCGACGCAGACCGCCTGTGGCACGAATCAGCGTTGGGATGTATTGAATGACATAGTCAACATTGCTGGCCAGCAGCAGGAATAGAGATTGGAAGGCGGTCAACTGGCCGACGGTCAACTCACCGCGAAATGCCAGTAAGGTACTCAACCCCAGGACGATCAACTGCAAAAAAGCCGTTCCAATCTTGGATGATCGATCGACGAGGGCGCAGAGGAAGTGCATGCGAGTCGCCAGTCGCGACAGCAGTGAGTTATGTTTTCCGAACGCATTGATCGAATAATCACCCAGCACAAATGCTTTGATCACAGGTTGAGCGGAAACGTTCTCCTGGATCTGCGACAGAGTTGCCGCTTCGCAATTGTAGCGGGCGATACTCGCATCCATCGCACGATTCGCAGACACGCGTGGACCGAAGAGACTGCAGGGCCAGACCAGCATCGAGAACATGGCCAGCCGCCAGTCCATCTGGAACAGTGCCACCATGCTTCCCAGTGCCGCAAGGCCCGGCATGATCACCCAGGGAATAAACGATCCGGTCACTTCCTCAACTGTTGTGGCATCACTTGAGAACCTGGCAACGATGTCACCTTCTGACGTCCTGGCGTAGAAGCTTAACGACAACCGCTGCAGATGTTCGAACATGTCTGCTCGCAAGCGTCGCAACAGTTCCGACAGAGCTTTGGCAGAGAGCCAGTCCGCAACAACACCGGCGATGTTTCCGATGACTGTGATTACGACCATAATCAGCAGGATCGAATACAAAACGGACTCCTGCTTTTTCAGGAGTCCTTCATCGATCAAATGACTCAGACAGAGCGGCGTTGCAACCCAATACGCCGTCTGGATCAGCAGGCAAACACTGATTCCCAGGATCTCACGCCAGAACGGCACAATCCTGCTGACAAGATTTAAACCCTCAGGTTGCAGGACCAGCGTCTGATCACGATGTTCTGACTTTTCAGTGAGCGTATCAGGCGTCATGACAGCACGGGACCATTGGTCTCCTTCCGCATTTCGACACCGCGACGGATCGAGTCCGTCAGTCGAAACCGCGTCAGGATTCCGAGCGGCAAATCGGCAGCGCCCGAGATCCGGCCGATGCAAGTCTGCCTGCCGCAATTGCAGTCAAACTGCTCTGCCATGCTCCATTCGGTGCTGGGGTAGAAGAAAGTGAATTCGTCGCCCGGAGCAATGTCCCTGAGTGCCCTGAGAACATCTGCGTCGACATCAAAGAAGACATTTGGTTCGCACGAGTGATTGATGTATCGAAATTCGAACGGCAAGGGTTCCGCATGAATTCGATCATCACACTGGACGGTCCAGCGATTCGGTTCTGGCTGAACTGGTCCCCAGGACAGCGGAGCGATCACATCGTTGGCCTTCCAGACACGTCGAGCAACCAGACCCGAGCCGACTTCCTTCTTGACGATCTCAAACGGGAGTTGACGCGGTGTGTCACCATTGCGAATTGCAGAGCGAATGAAATCAGAAACGTGATCACCGTACTTCGCCAGCAGTTCGGGATGCTGATAGTCGGTTCCATGAATGACACCGCGACAGCATGCCGCACCGCATGAACAGTCGAAAGACTTCATCGTCGGCCCGCAAAACGTTGCGTAGTCAACGGACAGAGACTCGCCTTCGTCGATGTCACGCCGGGCGACGAGATCCAGTCCGTCGAGCCACAGGTTGGGATCACAACTGTGGTTGATCGGCCGCCAGTTTTCGGGGTTGTCACTCCAGAGTTGAAACACATTGTCACTGACTGGCCACGCGTACATTTCGAACCACTGTCGCTTCAAGCCTCGCCATGTCTGCTGGATGTGTCGCCCCGAAGCCAGCATGCAGCTCGTTTCTTCATAGCGGACAACAATCTCGCCGCGCCGCACGTGACGGGTGGAAGCCATTCCAAAGCCCGACTGGCGGTCATATTGCAACTGCCACGACTTCACGGCGCGTTCCTGCCGCCGCTTGGCACAGAACAGGATGTGTTCGAGGAATCCTCGGTGACCTGCCGGGTCATTCGCCAGAATCACGTCGGCACTTCCGAACGATCCTTCCGGATAAAACACGCCGCAGTTGGGATTGATCTCAAGCAGGAAAATCTCGCCAGTGGCATCCATCCGGAAGTCACAGCGACCGTATCCGTTGGCGCTGATGGCTTCAAACGTCAAAGATGAGGCGACTCGCAAACGGGACGCGAGTTCTTCGTCCTCAACGACCCGCGTTTGCATGGACTCATAGTCGACCCACTTGAGATCGAAATGCTTGAATTGTTCGCCTGCAGGAAACAGGAACTCAACCGGTTGCAAAGCCCATGGGAGATCTTCCCCTGCGCGGGGTTCCGTCACCAGAACTGTAAACTCGCGACCTTCAATAAACTCTTCAATCAACGCTCCGCCAAACAGATCGATAATCCGCGCTGCTTCCCGCCGCAGTCCTTCGGCGTCAGTAACGCGAGAATTCTTCGTCATCGCGATACTTGAGTACCCTTGCGGGTGTTTGACGATCATCGGGAATCGCAATCGCGACAAAGCACGATCGACGTCTGTGTCCGTGCGAGCCATCACATAGGCAGGAATGCTGACGCCAGCGGAACTGGCGGCAAGCTTCATCGATTCGCGCGACGGATCGAAGAAGGCGGATCCTGCTCCCGTGAATGCGACATTCAGTCGTTCCAGAGCCTGTACGACTTCAATTCCTGCACGGTCCTCATCCCATGAGCCGTCGCACAAGTTGATGCAGGCATCGAAGCCTTGTCGGGCGATTTCCGTGATTTGGCGCACAGCCAGCGGCTTGGTGATCTGGAAATGGGAGCAACTCATCTCTGGCAAATACGGGGATGGGTCGCATTCAGGATCGACACTTTTGAGTGGTGACGTGGATCCTTCGTAGGACGGATGCAGAATCGCAATCTTCAATCTATGGCCTCGATACAATTCAGGTAACAGGACGGTCGTTCGAAATCAGTTTCAGACCAGACGAGCAGAAAAGGGGGCTCGTCGCGGGGATACATCAATGGTGCGGTCTACTGGCAGCATGTGCTACGACAGCATCGGGTGAACGCTGGAAATCTTCGGGAACCAGCATTTGCGGGGAGGGCCTGGATTACTTTTGTCGAATACGCCGACAAAGAACCCTCATGATCCCTCGGACAATTTCGACATGGCTTGCCATCAGATCATAGATCGCAGATTGCGAGATCCGGAACACCAGAGTTGGCTTGATGGCTGTGACCGAGGCTGAACGGGGTTCCGGGTCCAGCAGTGCCAATTCTCCAAACACCTGCCGCTCGCCCAGGACGGTCAACTCGCGGTCTTCGATGTGAACGCGGACCTTGCCGCTGACGATGATGTACATACTGGTACCGAGATCCCCCTTGTCGAAGACTCGCTGTCCTGCTTCGAATTCCTGCTCTTCGAGAATCGGAATGACCTGAGCCAGCACATAGTCGGGAGCTTCTGCAAAAATGGGAACGGTCTTCAGGATCAGCAGTTTTTCGATGTCCAGCAGCATCAGTTGCGCTCCGTTATTGTGTTGCTCAAAGGACTGCAGGATCGCCTGCAGGCTGCGGTCGTTCGCCGTCAACTGAGCAACCTGCTGTGCGTATTCAGCGGGATCAATTTGTGAGATGGCCCAAATAGCAGTCTGTCGCACGAGGGGATCACGTGTGTGAGTGGCCGCGAACTTGATCGCTTCCAGGCAGTCTCGCCATTTCAACTTGGCAGCAGCGAAGATAGCACAGGCGATTGTCCAGTCGTTCACACGGAAATCGGCATCACCGATAATATCTATAAGGTTTTCTGATGCCGTTTTGACAGCACCAGTAACTTCCTTGTTGGCTTTTAATCGTTGCAGTCGTTCGGCGACAGGTAAGTCATCAAGCAGAGGAAGAACGTATGGCTTGAGTTCCCGATCAATCGTCGAATCGACGATTTCGATAGCATAGGCACGTCGTTCGGCCGACTGGTGCTCAAGGTTATTGCGCGAGTCGAACATCGCCTGCGAGTCGTAAATAAACGACAGCAGCAGATACACGCGGTCCAAATCCTGCTGTCCCAGATCATCAATCGCACACGTGAGTAATGAGAACACTTCGTCATCAGGTAAAGATGAGCGAACGGTGAGCAGCCAGGTCGCATGCTGGCTCTCTCTTCGAACCATGTCTGTGATTCGAGCCGTTTTGCTGGCAGGGACTCGATAGCGACAGGAACTGAGCGCACTTAAGACTCGCGTGTATACCGCGGGGTGAGTCACATCCAGATGACGTTCGAGAAAGCTCAACACTTCCTCACCGCGAATCTGCTGAAACACTCGCAGCAGCCGGACTTGAAACTCGGGATCCTGTGATCGCTTTTCAAACACCGACTCCAGCAGCGGCAGGACAGACTGCCCCCCGGCTACAAGTGCTGAGACCGATGCACTCTGCAGGCCAGGACTGTCGAGGGCCGCGAGCACGTCGACC